>CAIJPE010000335.1 GCA_903822435.1 uncultured beta proteobacterium
AGTCGCGGGCGCCGGTCAGGCTGTCGCCGGCCTGCTTTGCGCTCCCGCGCAGCACCACGCCCAGGCCCATCTCGCGCCGGCGGCCGCTCGGGCTGGTGTACCGGAACACCCACGACACCGAATCACCGCGGGCCCGCATGAGCAACCCGCCGCCGTCGTTGTGATCGCCGTCGTGGGCAGCCTGAACCTGCTTCACCGTCAAAAGGTGGAGCGTTCCTGTCGTCCGTTTCCCTGCCATTCCTGATCTCCCGTCCGCCAGCCTGTCCGCCAGCAT
The DNA here is from genome assembly GCA_903822435.1 of uncultured beta proteobacterium. Lineage (GTDB taxonomy): Bacteria > Pseudomonadota > Gammaproteobacteria > Burkholderiales > Burkholderiaceae_C > Rubrivivax. Next base: position 275 of record CAIJPE010000335.1, read on the forward strand.
CTTCGCTATCCCCCTTCCTGTCCCCCAGCAGATCGCGTCTGCTCGGGGCACTGAAAGGCACGTCTGGTGCACGTTAGCGAGGGTAAATCAGGGAAAAACTCAAGTCAAATCAACTACTTACCCGCCTGCACCCTGCACCGTCGCTGCACTGTCGTGCACCTTGGTGAGGGAGTATCCTGGTGGAACCGGGGGGAATCGAACCCCCGTCCGCAAGCCATCGCCGGACGGTTCTACATGCGTAGCTGTCTGATTTGGATTTAAGTTCCTGTGTCGCGCAGCAGCACGCTACACAGGCCCCGAGTCATTTGGTTTTAGGCCCACCGTGAATGACTCACGGCAGGACGATCCTATGTGAATGACCTCGCAGTCCTTGGTCTTGCGACCTCAGACCCAGCCCATAGGCCAGCTGTTGCAAGGCTCACCGGTTTTAAGCGGCGAGGGCGTACGTTTGATCGTTCGCAGTTACTTTGTTTCCAGTGGTTTTACGAGCGAACTGGTGCTCGGCATGCCCCGCGCCAACTCAGCACCCACGTCGAAGCCAAGTCGGTCCCAAGCTGAGGAGTTTAGGGCAGATCCAGGAAAGACAAGAGCTCACCCGGTTCAGCCAGCACACGATCGGCGCCCCAGTCGTGAACGGGTGCGCCCGGGCCGAGGTAGCCCCAGGACGCGGCCCAGGCCGTCATGCCCGCAGACTTGCCCGCGAGCACGTCGCGCGGATCGTCGCCGATGTACACGCAGGCCTGGGGCGGCATGCCCAGGCGGCGGGCGGCCTCGAGCAGCGGTGCCGGGTGCGGCTTGGTATGCGGGGTGCTGTCGCCACACACCAGGGCTGCGGCGCCGGGCAACAGGCCCAGGGCGCGGGCCATGGGCTCTGCGAAACGCGCGGCCTTGTTGGTGACGATGCCCCAGGGCACACCCTGGCGGCCCAACGCCGCCAGCAGCGGCGGCACGCTGGCAAACACCTGCGTCTGCAACAGCATGCGCGTCTCGTACAGATCGAGGAACTCGTCGCGCAGGGCCTCGTAGCCCGGCTCGCCCGGCCGGGCGCCCAGGCCGGCGCCCAGCATGCCGCGCGCGCCCGATCCGGCGTGGGGCCGCAGCAACTCGTACGGCACGGGATCCATCGCGCGCAGGCCACGCATCTGGTTGAGCGCGCCAGCCAGGTCGGGCGCGCTGTCGATCAAGGTGCCGTCCAGGTCGAACAGCACCGCGGCCAGTCGCGGCAGGGACGCCCCGGCGTGGCTCACGCCGGCTTGCGGCAGGCGACCAGGTAGTTCACGCTGGTGTTGCCAGACAGCGAGTACCGGCGCGTGAGCGGGTTGTATTCCATGCCCCTGCTGCCCTGCAGCGTCAGCCCGGCCTCACGGGCCCAGCGGGCGAGTTCGCTCGGGCGAATGAATCGAGCGTACTCGTGGGTGCCCTTGGGCAGCAATCGCAGCACGTATTCGGCGCCGATGATGGCGAAGAGGAAGGACTTCGGGTTGCGGTTCAAGGTGGAGAAGAACACCCAGCCGCCGGGCTTGGCCAAGGTGGCGCAGGCCTGCACCACGGCCGCAGGATCGGGCACGTGCTCGAGCATCTCCATGCAGGTGACCACGTCGAAGGTGCCCGGCCGCTCGGCGGCCAGGGCTTCGGTGGCGATTTCGCGGTAGTCCAGGTTGGCCACGCCGGCTTCCAGCGCGTGAAGCCGGGCCACGCCCAGAGGCTTGGCGGCCAGGTCGATGCCCGTCACCTGGCCGGCGCGCCTGGCCATGGCCTCGGCCAGGATGCCTCCGCCACAACCCACGTCGAGCACGGTCTTGCCGCGCAAGGCCGCCAACTCGTCGATCCACTCCAGCCGCAAGGGGTTGATCTGGTGCAGAGGGCGGAATTCACTCTCGGGGTCCCACCACTTGTGGGCCAGTTCGCTGAATTTGGCGAGCTCTTGTGCGTCGGCATTGGTCATGCCGCAATGGTACTCAGGATCGGAGAAACCCAGCGCGCGCAAAAAGGCCCCGGCTGTGCGGGGCCCTGGCAGAAAAAAGCCCCGCAGGGGCGGGGCTTCTCAGTGAAGCGGCATGGGCGCGAGGCCCACGCCCGGGAACCCATCACTTCTTGGCGCGGGTGCCCACCACTTCGACTTCCACGCGACGGTTCTTCGCGCGGCCTTCGCTCGTCTTGTTGTCGGCCACGGGCTGCTTGGAGCCCTTGCCTTCGGTGTAGACGCGGTTCTTCTCGATGCCCTTGCTCGTCAGGAAGCTCTTGACGGCTTCGGCACGGGCGATCGACAGCTTCTGGTTGTAGCCGTCCTTGCCGACCGAGTCGGTGTGGCCGACGGCGATGATGACTTCCAGGTTCACACCCTTGGTCTTGTCCACCAGATCGGCCAGCTTGGCTTGCGCTTCGGGCTTCAGGGCCGACTTGTCGAAGTCGAAGAACGCGTCGGCTGCGAAGGTGACCTTCTCGGACACCGGGGCCGGAACGACGACCGGGGCGGGCGGGGGCGGGGGCGGGGGAGCGACGGGGGCCGGCGGGGGCGCAACCATCGGGGCAGGCGCAGGAGCCGGGGGCGGCGGGGGCGGCGGCTTCAGGGCACCGTCACAACCCGGATAGGCGGTGGCCGGCGTCCAGCTGGAATCGCGCCAGCACAGCTCGTTGGTGCCGTTCATCCAGGGCAGGCCGTCGACACCACGCCATTGGTCGGAACCGTCGGCAGCTTTCAGCTCTGCAGCGGAAGGCATCTGCGCCATGCTGACCATGGGCACGGCAAGTGCGACGGATGCGAACAGCATCGCCACCTTGTTCAATTTCTTCATGATTCTCCTCTCGAGGAAAGCCGCAGTAGCCTGCGAAAAGTCCAAAACGACTAGCGTCAAACCGGGCAAATCCCCACAGAACCGGGCACTTACCACAGACGATTCATTGTGCCATAGGGCGTCTGGCGGTCCGTATTTTGGACGGACCGGGGCGCCTGCCCGTGGCCGATGTTGCGTGGCCGCGACAGGCCCCGACCCGTAGAATCGACGGCGCTACGCAGCGTCACACCCGGCGCCGAGCCCTTTTCATACCCCTGCCCGCATGAGCTCCTTCGCCAAGGAAACCCTCCCCGTCAGCCTCGAAGAGGAGATGAGGCGCTCGTACCTCGATTACGCCATGAGCGTGATCGTGGGCCGCGCCCTGCCCGATGCGCGCGATGGCTTGAAGCCCGTCCACCGGCGCGTGCTGTTCGCCATGCACGAGTTGTCCAACCACTGGAACCGCCCGTACAAGAAAAGCGCCCGCATCGTCGGCGACGTGATCGGCAAGTACCACCCGCACGGCGACACGGCGGTGTACGACACCATCGTTCGCATGGCGCAGGACTTCAGTCTGCGCCACATGCTGGTGGATGGCCAGGGCAATTTCGGCAGCGTGGACGGCGACAACGCCGCGGCCATGCGCTACACCGAGATCCGGCTGAGCAAGATCGCGCACGAGATGCTCGAGGACATCGACAAGGAAACGGTCGACTTCGCGCCCAACTACGACGGCTCGGAAAAAGAGCCCACCGTGCTGCCCACGCGGCTGCCCAACCTGCTGATCAACGGCTCGGCGGGCATCGCGGTGGGCATGGCCACCAACATCCCGCCGCACAACCTCAACGAGGTCGTGGACGCCTGCCTGCACCTGTTGAAGAACCCGGCCGCCACCATCGACGAGCTGATGGAGATCATCCCGGCGCCCGACTTCCCCACCGCCGGCATCATCTACGGCCTGAACGGCGTGCGCGAGGGCTACCGCACCGGCCGCGGCAAGGTGGTGATGCGCGCCAAGTGCCACTTCGAGGACATCGACAAGGGCGCCCGGCAGGCCATCATCGTCGACGAGATCCCCTACCAGGTGAACAAGAAGACGCTGCTCGAGCGCATCGCCGAGCTCGTCAACGAGAAGAAGATCGAGGGCATCAGCCACATCCAGGACGAAAGCGACAAGGACGGCATGCGCGTGGTCATCGACCTCAAGCGCGGCGAAGTGCCCGAGGTGGTGCTGAACAACCTGTACAAGCAGACGCAGCTGCAGGACACCTTCGGCATCAACATGGTGGCCCTGATCGACGGGCAGCCCAAGCTGTGCAACCTGAAGACGCTGGTCGAGATCTTCCTGGAGCACCGTCGCGAGGTCGTCACCCGCCGCACGGTGTACGAACTGCGCAAGGCCCGCGAGCGCGGCCACGTGCTGGAAGGCCTGGCGGTGGCGCTGGCCAACATCGACGAGTTCATCGAGACCATCAAGTCGTCGCCCACGCCGCCGGTGGCCAAGGCCGCGCTGATGGCCAAGGGCTGGGACAGCGCCATGGTGCGCGAGATGCTCGCGCGCGCCGAGGAAAGCACCCCTGGCGGCCGTTCGGCCTACCGACCCGACGACCTGCCGGCCACCTACGGCCTGCAAGCCGATGGCCTGTACCGGCTGTCGGACGACCAGGCGCAGGAAATCCTGCAGATGCGCCTTCAGCGCCTGACCGGCCTGGAGCAGGACAAGATCATCGGCGAGTACCGCGAGGTGATGGCCCAGATCGCCGACCTGCTGGACATCCTGGCGCGTCCCGAGCGGGTGACGGCCATCATCAGCGGCGAGCTCACCGACCTGAAGCAGGAATTCGGCCAGTCGCCCAACGCCCAGCGCCGCAGCCACATCGAGCGCAACGCGCTGGAACTCGGCACCGAAGACCTCATCACGCCCACCGACATGGTGGTCACGCTCAGCCACGGTGGCTACATCAAGAGCCAGCCGCTGACCGAGTACCGCGCCCAAAAGCGCGGCGGGCGCGGCAAGCAGGCCACGCAGACCAAGGACGACGACTGGGTCGACCAGCTCTTCATCGCCAACACGCACGACTGGATCCTGTGCTTCAGCGACCGCGGCCGCGTTTACTGGGTCAAGGTGTGGGAAGTGCCGCAGGGCGGGCGCGCCTCGCGCGGCAAGCCGATCGTGAACATGTTTCCGCTGCAGCCGGGCGAAAAGGTGACGGTGGTGCTGCCGTTGACCGGCGACACCCGCACCTTCCCGGCCGATCACTTCGTGTTCATGGCCACGGCCCTGGGCACCGTGAAGAAGACCTCGCTGGATGAGTTCAGCAACCCGCGCAAGGCCGGCATCATCGCGGTCGACCTGGACGAAGGCGACCACCTGATCGGCGCCGCGCTGACCGACGGCCAGCACGACGTGATGCTCTTCAGCGACGGCGGCAAGGCGGTGCGCTTCGCCGAGGACGAGGTGCGCCCGCTGGGCCGCACCGCGCGCGGCGTGCGCGGCATGGCCCTGGAGGAAGACCAGACGGTGATCGCCCTGCTGGTGGCCGAAGACGAGACCCAGAGCGTGCTCACCGCCACCGAAAACGGCTACGGCAAGCGGACTTCCATCACCGAATACACCCGCCACCTGCGCGGCGGCAAGGGCATGATCGCCATCGTGCAGAGCGAACGCAACGGCAAGGTCGTGGCGGCCACCCTCGTGCGGCCGGCCGATGAGATCATGCTCATCACCGACAAGGGCGTGCTGGTGCGCACCCGGGTCAGCGAGATCCGCGAACTGGGCCGGGCCACGCAGGGCGTGACGCTCATGGCGCTGGACAACGGCACCAAGCTGTCGGGGCTGCAGCGCATCGTCGAGAACGACGCGCCCGCCGACCCCGAAGAACCCCAGGAATCCGCCGGCCCGTCCGGCACGGAAGGAACATGATGCGCAAGGTGTTGTTGATCGTCGCTGCGCTCGCCGCTGGCGGGCTGGCAGGGGCGCAGACGGCGCCTTCGCCATCGTCGCCGGCGAAGAAGGAACTGATCGCCCGCGTGCTGGCGATCCAGCAACCGGGCATCGAGGCCATGGCCCGCGGCCTGGCCGAAGAGCCGGCCAAGGTGCTGATGCAGCAGGCCGCCCAGGCCTTGCGCAACCTGCCGCCCGAGCGGCGCGAGGCGGTGGCCCGCGACATCGAGGCCGACCTGCGCAAGTACGTGGAAGATGTGGGGCCCATCGTTCGAGACAAGGCCGTCAAGCTCACGCCCACCACCGTGGGTGCGTTGCTCGAAGAGCGCTTCAGCGAAGACGAGCTCAAGCAGATCCTGGCGCTGCTGGAATCCCCGGTGAACAAGAAGTTCCAGGCGCTGGCCCCCGAGTTGCAGCGCTCGCTGGGCGAAAAGCTCGTGGCCGAGACCCGCCCCGAGGTCGAACCCAAGGTCCGCGCGCTCGAGAAATCCATCAACGGCCGTCTGGCAGGCCCGGCCGGCGCGGCCAGTGCCGCGCCCAAGGCAGCCCCCACCGCGCCCAAGAAGCAGTGACGCCGCACGACGAACCCTCGCAGCCGGAAGACCCGCCGGCGGCCCCCGCGCACGGCGGGCTGCAGGCACTGCGCCTGCAGATCGACGCCGTCGACCGCGAACTGCTGGCGCTGCTGAACCGCCGCGCCCGGCTGGCCCTGGACGTGGGCGAGATCAAGAAGCACGAAGGCTCGGTGGTCTTCCGGCCCGAGCGCGAGGCACAGGTGATCGACGGGCTGAAGTCCGTCAATCCCGGCCCCTTGCAGAGCACCAGTGTCGCGCCGATCTGGCGCGAGATCATGTCGGCCTGCCGTGCGCTGGAGACCCCGACCCGCGTGGCCTACCTGGGCCCCGCAGGCACCTTCAGCGAAGAGGCGGCGCTCGGGTTCTTCGGCTCGTCCATCACGCGGCTGCCGTGCGCCAGCATCGACGAAGTGATGCATGCGGCCACTTCGGGGGCGGCCGACTTCGGCGTCGTGCCGGTCGAGAACTCCACCGAAGGCGTGGTGGCCCGATCGCTCGACCTGTTCCTGACCACGCCCCTGTTCATCATCGGCGAAACCAGCCTGGTGGTGCGGCAGAACCTGCTGCGCAAGGTCGACCGGCTGGACGGCATCCAGGCCGTCTGCGCCCACCCGCAGGCGCTGGCACAGTGCCACCGCTGGCTGAGCCACCACCTGCCCGATGTCGAGCGCCGGCCCGTTTCCAGCAATGCCGAGGGCGCCCGCCTGGCGGCCGCCGACCCGACCCTGGCCGGCATCGCCAGCGAGCGCGCGGGCCGCGAATACGGCCTGCACGTGGTAGCGCCGGCCATCCAGGACGACCCGCACAACCGCACGCGCTTTGCCATCGTCACGCACCCGCAGCGACACCCGGCGCCCAAGGCATCGGGCCACGACTGCACGAGCCTCGTGGTGTCGGTGACGAACCGGCCCGGCGCGGTGCACGACATGCTGGTGCCGCTGAAGACCCACGGCGTCTCGATGAGCCGCTTCGAGTCGCGCCCGGCACGCTCAGGCCAGTGGGAGTACTACTTCTACATCGACGTGCAGGGCCACCCCGACGAGCCCCACGTCGAAGCCGCGCTGCGAGAATTGCGCGGCGCCTGCGCCTTCTTCAAGGTCCTCGGCACTTACCCCATCGATGTGCACTGATAAGCCCCCAAGCTCGCTTGCGCTCGCTACCCCCCGAGGGGGCCGTCCGCCAACGGACCGGCAGAGCCGGATCCGTGGCGGGAAGCCTGGTCAAATGCCGATGCCCCGGGCGTCGCGAAGCGCTGTATTGCCACTGACATGTTCAACCAGCTCGGATTGATCGGTTGCGGGTTGATGGGCGGCAGCTTCGCGCTGGCGCTCAAGCGCGCGGGGCTGGTCAAGCGCGTCATCGGCTACAGCAAGTCGCCCTCGACCACCGAGCGCGCGAAGAAGCTCGGCGCCATCGACGGCGTGGCCGAATCGGCGCTGCTGGCGGTCTCGGGTTCGGACATCGTGCTGATCGCCGTGCCGGTGTCGGCCACCGAGACCACTTTCAAGGCGATCCGCCAACTGGTGGAACCGGGCGTGCTGGTGATGGACGTGGGCAGCACCAAGCGCGACGTGGTGGATGCCGCGCGCCGGGTGCTGCGCGAGCGCATCGGCTCCTTCGTGCCGGCCCATCCGATCGCGGGCAAGGAGGTCTCGGGCATCCAGAACGCCGACGCCACGCTCTATGCCGGCCGGCAGGTCATCATCACCCCGCTGTCGCAGACGCTGCCCGAACTGGTGCAGAAGGCCACCGACGTGTGGTCGGCCATCGGTGCCCAGGTGCTGAAGATGACGCCCGAGAACCACGACGCCGCCTTCGCCGCCGTGAGCCACCTGCCGCACCTGTTGGCCTTTGCCTACTTCAGCTCGGTCGTCAACCAGCCGGCGGGGCGCGACTATCTGTCGCTGGCAGGGCCGGGTTTTCGCGATTTCACGCGCATCGCGGCCAGCAGCCCCGAAACCTGGCGCGACATCCTGGTGGCCAACCGCGAAGAGGTCCTCAAGCAGTCGCAGCGCTTCCGCCATGCCCTGGATGCCCTCGAGCACACCCTGCGCGAAGGCAATGCCGATGCGCTGGAAGACCTGATCCGCGGCCCCGCCGAAGGGCGGACCCACTGGCAGATGGGCGCGCGCAGCCCCGGCGGCGGCAAGACCTGAAGCGCCTGGCCGCAGTCCCCGTGTACGACATCCCCTTTCTGGATCTGCCCCCGATGAACGGTGCCTCGGGCACCGTTCGCCTGCCAGGCTCCAAGAGCATTTCCAACCGCGTGCTGCTGCTGGCCGGCCTGGCCCAGGGCACGACCGACGTGCACGACCTGCTCGACAGCGACGACACCCGCGTGATGCTGGCCGCGTTGGGCGCGCTGGGCTGCGGGCTGCAGCGCCAGGGCCGCGTGCTGCAGGTCACGGGCCTGGGTGGCCGGCTGTCCGTGCACGAGGCCCGGCTGTTCCTGGGCAACGCGGGCACCGCCATGCGGCCGCTGGCCGCCGCGCTGGCCGTCCTGGCCACCCTGCAGGGCGGCCGCTTCGAGCTCTCGGGCGTGCCGCGCATGCACGAGCGGCCGATTGGAGACCTGGTGCAGGCGCTGCGCCCGTTGGGCTGCGCCATCGACGAACTCGGCAACCCCGGCTACCCGCCGCTGCGCCTGAGCGGCCAGCCGGGCGGCCGGCTGACCCTGGACGCGCCCATCCGGGTCCGCGGCGATGTCTCCAGCCAGTTCCTGACCGCCTTGCTGATGGCCCTGCCCCTGGCCAGCGGCGGGCAGCCGGTGGTGGTGGAAGTCGATGGCGAGCTGGTCTCCAAACCCTACATCGACATCACGCTGAACCTGCTGGCGCGCTTCGGCATCGCGGTGCAACGCGAGGGCTGGGCGCGCTTCACCATCCCCCAGGGCAGCCACTACCGCACGCCGGGCAGCATCCACGTCGAAGGGGACGCCTCTTCGGCCTCTTACTTCATCGCGCTGGGCGCCATTGCCGCCCACGGCGGCGCACCCGTGCGCATCGAAGGCGTGGGCAGCGACTCCATCCAGGGCGACATCGCCTTCGTCGAGGCGGCCCGTGCCATGGGCGCCCAGGTCAAGAGCGGTCCGGGTTGGCTGGAGGTCCACCGGGGCCGCTGGCCGCTGGCGGGCATCGACCGCGACTGCAACGCCATCCCCGATGCCGCCATGACCCTGGCCGTGATGGCGCTGTATGCCGACAGCCCGACGCGGTTGACCGGCATCGCCAGCTGGCGTGTGAAAGAGACCGACCGGATCGCCGCCATGGCCAGCGAGCTGCGCAAGGTGGGCGCCGGCGTGGTCGAGGGTGCCGACTTCATCGAGGTCACGCCGCCCGTGCGCTGGCAGCCGGCCGTGATCCGCACCTACGACGACCACCGCATGGCCATGTGCCTGTCGCTGGCGGCGTTCAACGGGCTGGCCACGGGCGCGGCCGGGCAGCCGGTGCGGATCCTGGAGCCGCAGTGCGTGGCCAAGACCTTTCCCGAGTACTTCGAGACGCTCTTCGGCGTGGCCAGCACCGATCCGGCGGACGTGCCCGTGATCACCATCGACGGGCCGACGGCTTCGGGCAAGGGCACCCTGGCCGCCTCCGTGGCCGCCGCGCTGGGCTTTGAACTGCTCGACTCCGGGGCGCTGTACCGCGCGACCGGCCTGGCTGCCCAGGCCGACGGCGTGCCGCTGGACGATGAAGCCGGCGTGGCGCGGCTGGCGCAATGGCTCGACCTGCGCTTCGGCCACGGGCCGGACAGCGGCCGCACCTGGCTGCGCGGGCGAGAGATCACCGATGAACTGCGCCTGGAATCCACCGGGCTGCTGGCCTCTCGCGTGGCGGCCATGCCGGCGGTACGGGCGGCCCTGCACGGGCTGCAGCTGGCGTTCCGCCAGGCGCCCGGCCTGGTGGCCGACGGACGCGACATGGGCACCGTGGTCTTCCCCGAAGCGGCCCTGAAGGTCTTCCTGACCGCAGGCCCTGCCCAGCGGGCCGAGAGGCGCCATAAACAGTTGATCGAAAAGGGTTTTCAAGCTAGCATCGCAGACCTGCGTGCCGACCTGGAAGCGCGTGACGAGCGGGACCGATCCCGCAGCGTTGCCCCTTGCAAGCCAGCTGCAGATGCGCTCTTGCTGGATAACTCGGAGCTGGGCATCGAAGATTCGGTGCAGCAGGTGCTGGGCTGGTGGCAGGCGCGCCGGCCGTTCAGTGCACCGTCTTCTTGATCTCCCGATTAATGCCAGGGGTCGTCAGGCCCCCGGCGCGCTGAGCATCAGCAACCCCAACCGCGGCCCCTGCCGCAAGCAAGCCCGGCACTGCTTTCACTCCTCCGGGCGCCAGGAAATCCATGACCGTCATCACTACCGTCACCGCCAAGGGTGGCGCTGACATGTTCGCGGCTCTGTTCGAAGAGTCGCTCAAGAGCAACGACATGCGCGTCGGCGAGGTCATCTCCGCCGAAGTGGTCCGCATCGAGTTCAACCACGTGGTCGTCAATGCCGGCCTGAAGAGCGAAAGCTACGTGGCGATCGAAGAATTCAAGAACGACCAGGGCGAACTCGAAGTCCAGGTCGGCGATTTCGTCTCGGTGGCCATCGACGCCGTCGAGAACGGCTACGGCGACACCATCCTCAGCCGCGACAAGGCCAAGCGCCTGGCCAGCTGGATGAGCCTTGAGAATTCCCTGGAGTCCGGCGAGTTCGTGACCGGCACGGTCAGCGGCAAGGTCAAGGGCGGCCTCACGGTCCTCGTGAACGGTATCCGCGCCTTCCTGCCGGGCAGCCTGCTCGACACCCGCCCCGTGAAGGACATGACGCCCTACGAGGGCAAGACCATGGAATTCAAGGTCATCAAGCTCGATCGCAAGCGCAACAACGTCGTGTTGTCGCGCCGTGCGGTGGTCGAGGCTTCGATGGGCGAAGAGCGCGCCAAGCTGCTCGAGACATTGTCCGAAGGCGCCATCGTCAACGGCGTGGTCAAGAACATCACCGAATACGGTGCCTTCGTCGACCTGGGCGGCATCGACGGCCTGCTGCACATCACCGACATGGCCTGGCGCCGCGTGCGCCACCCGAGCGAGGTGGTGCAGGTCGGACAAGAGCTGACCGCCAAGGTCCTGAAGTTCGACGCCGAGAAGAACCGCGTCAGCCTGGGGCTGAAGCAACTGGGCGACGATCCGTGGCATGGCGTGAGCCGCCGCTACCCGAACGGCACGCGACTGTTCGGCAAAATCACGAACATCGCCGACTACGGTGCGTTCGTCGAGATCGAGCCTGGCATCGAAGGCCTGGTGCACGTCTCCGAGATGGACTGGACCAACAAGAACGTCGCTCCTGCCAAGGTGGTCACCCTGGGCGAGGAAGTCGAAGTCATGGTCCTGGAGATCGACGAAGACAAGCGCCGCATCAGCCTGGGCATGAAGCAGTGCAAGGCCAACCCCTGGGAAGAGTTCAGCGCCAACGTCAAGCGCGGCGACAAGGTCAAGGGCCCCGTCAAGTCGATCACCGACTTCGGCGTGTTCATCGGCCTGACCGCCGGCATCGACGGCCTGGTGCACCTGTCCGACCTGTCCTGGCACGAGCCGGGCGAGAGCGCGGTGCGCAACTACAAGAAGGGCCAGGAAGTCGAAGCCCTGGTGCTGGCCATCGACGTGGAGCGTGAGCGCATCAGCCTGGGGATCAAGCAGCTCGACGTGGATCCGTTCACCAGCTTCACCACGCTGAACGACCGCGGTGCCGTGGTCAACGGCAAGGTCAAGAGCGTGGACCCGCGCGGCGCCGAGATCCAGCTGAACGACGACGTCACCGGCTACCTGCGTGCCAGCGAGATCAGCCGCGACCGCGTGGAAGACGCCCGCAGCCTGCTCAAGGAAGGCGACGAAGTCTCCGTGATGGTCATCAACGTCGACCGCAAGATGCGCTCGATCCAGCTGTCCATCAAGGCCAAGGACAACGCCGACGAGCAGCAGGCCATGCAGCGCCTGAGCCAGGTCAACGAGCGCGAGAACGCCGGCACCACCAGCCTGGGCGCCCTGCTGCGCGCCAAGCTGGACAACCGCGAGTAAGACGTCCTGACCGCGGCAAGCCGCGGCGCCGCCCACCCGGGCAGCGCCCTGGCCGCCGCAGCCCCGGTGCCGCCCGGCATCGGGGCCCCCCTCGCGCCATCGGACCCCCGGACCCCACCATGACCCGATCCGATCTCGTCACCCGCCTGGCCGAGCGCTTCGCGCAGTTGACCCAGCGCGACACCGAGTTCGCCGTCAAGACCATCCTGGACGCGATGTCCGACGCCTTGGCCCGCGGCCACCGAATCGAGATCCGTGGCTTCGGCAGTTTCTCCATCAACCGCCGCCCGCCCCGGCTGGGCCGCAACCCGCGCAGCGGCGAACAGGTGGTGATCCCCGAAAAGCTGGTACCCCACTTCAAGCCCGGCAAGGCCCTGCGCGAAGCCGTGGACGCCCAGCCGCCCCGCGAAGCCGACGCCCCATAAGCGCGCCGGGTCGCAGCCTAGAATCGTTCCGGCATGCGATTCCTCGTCCGCCTGATCCTCTGGGGCTTCATCTTCCTGGCGCTCTTCGCCTTTTCGGTGAACAACCGGCAAGACGCCATCGTCCACTGGTTCTTCGGTGTCGAATGGCGCACACCGATGGTCATCGTCGTGCTGGCGGCCTTCGTGGCAGGCTGCACCGTGGGGGTGATCGCCATGGTGCCCAGTTGGTGGCGCCACCGCCGCGTGGCCAGGCGTCATGCGCCGCCGCCGAACGCCGCAGCGCCGTTGGCGCCGTCCACCTTGCAACCCTCTGAATTGCCCCCGGAACACCCGCCGCGGGACGGGGTGTAGGCCCCCCGCCCTCCGACGATGGACCTCAATCTGCAGTGGCTGTTGATCGGCCTGCCGGTCGCCTTCGCGTTCGGCTGGATGGCCTCGCGCTTCGACCTGCGCCAGTTGCGCCGTGAGCGCCAGGATGCGCCGCGGGCCTACTTCAAGGGCTTGAACCTGCTCCTCAACGAACAGCAGGACAAGGCCATCGACGCCTTCATCGAGGCCGTGCAGAACGACCCGGACACCACCGAGTTGCACTTCGCCCTGGGCAACCTGTTCCGCCGGCGCGGCGAGTTCGAGCGTGCGGTGCGCGTGCACCAGCACCTGCTGGGCCGCTCCGACCTCAAGGCCGGCGACCGCGACCGCGCACAACTGGCCCTGGCCCAGGACTTCATGAAAGCCGGCCTGTTCGACCGCGCAGAAGCCGCCTGGCGGGCGCTGGAGGGCACGGCCTTCGACGGCGATGCGCGACAAGCCCTGCTGGACCTGTACGAGCGCTCGCGCGACTGGGAGCGTGCCGCTGCCATCGCCCGCCAGCTGGAGCAGGCTGGCGGCATCTCTTATGCCTCGCGCATCGCCCATTACGAGTGCGAGATGGCCGAAGCGGCCGATGCCCGGGGCCAGCCGGACGAGGCCCGGGCCGCGCTGGACCGCGCACGCGCGGCCGCGCCCCAGGCGCCGCGGCCCTGGCTGCTCGCCGGCCAGCGCTTGCTCAAGCAGGGCGACAAGGCCGGGGCGCTGCAGGCCTGGGACACGTTGCGCACGCAGCATCCGGGATCGTTCCTGCTGGTGGCCGATGCCTATGCCCAAGCCGCGCTGGCCCTGGGGCGGGGTACCCAGGCCCACGCGGCGCTGACGGCCACCCTGGCCGGCCTGCCGGCCATCGAACTGGTGCAGGCCCTGGACAGGCTGGAGGGCGCCGATTCGAGCCAGCGCCTGCCTCGACTGCTGGACCAGCTGCGCCTGCACCCCACCCTGTCGGCGGCGCAGGGGCTGCTGGCGCTGCCGCCGCAAGACTGGACGCCTGAGGCCTGGGACGCGCTGCGCAGGGCCGTCAAGCGCAGCGTGGGCCCGCTGCAGCGCTACCGATGCGCCGCCTGCGGCTTCGAGGCCCAGCACTACTTCTGGCAATGCCCGGGCTGCCTGAGCTGGGACAGCTACCCGCCCCAGCACATCGACGCGCTGTAGCGGCGCCAGAACCCCTCAGAGCTACGCCAGCACCGGCAGCTGAGACTGCAGCAGGCCCAGCACGTCGGCTCGCGAAGGCACCTTGCCCTTGCCGCCGATGCTGGCCACGGGGCCGGGGCCCGTCAGGCCGGCCAGGCCCGGCTCGTGGTCGCAGTAGATGCCCACCGTGGGCCGCCCCAGGGCCGCGGCCAGGTGCGTGAATCCGGTGTCCAGGCCCACCACGTGCTGCGCACCGGCCAGCACCGCGGCCATCTCGCCCACTCGCAGGAACGGCGGCACATCGCCCTCGCAGCTGGCAGCGATGCGCTCGGCCAGCGTCTGCTCCTCGGGGCGACCCCACAGCACCACGGGCTGCCAGCCGAGTTCGGCGAAGCGGGCACCGACGGCCACCCAGTTGCGCTCGGGCCAGAGCTTTTCGGCACGGCTGGCATTGGGAATCAGGACGGCGTAACGGCGGCGGGGCTGCCACGAGGCGGCCGGTACCCGCAGGCCGAAAGTGGGCTCGCCCAGCGGAGGCGCATAGCCCAGGGCCGCCGCGGCCAGCAGGCGGCAGCGCTGCACCGCCTGCAGGCCACGCGGCACGGCCAGGCGGTGCTGGTAAGCCCAGGCGGCCCAGGGCTCGCGTGCGCTGGCCCGGTCGTACCCGGCCACGGGTGCCCCGGCCTGACGGGCCCACAGGGCGCTCTTGAGCAGGCCTTGCAGGTCCAGCACCAGGTCGTAGTGGCCCACGCTCAGGCGGTGCCGCAGTTCGCCCATGGCGCGCCAGGTTTCACGGCGCAACAGCTGCGACCGCCACTTGCGCCAGGCCATCGGCAGCACGCGCTGGACACCCGGGTGCATCTGCGGGATCGCGGCAAAGGGCGACTCCACCAGCCAATCGATCTGGGTCTCGGGGTCGTGCTCGAGCATGTCGTGCACCACGGGCAGGGCGTGCACCACGTCGCCCATCGACGAGGTCTTGACGACAAGCAACCGCACGGGCCCTAACCGCCCCGACGCTCGGCGACCAGCACGGGGTTGAACCGCGGGTCGTTGTACATCTTGAACTGGCGATAGACCTTGAAGTACGCCCGGCCGGCAGCGGCGTCGGCCAGCAGGGCATCCAGGCAGGCGGCCAGGTCGTCGCGCTGCGCGAGCAGCCGCTGCAGGCGCGCGGTGCTGGAAGCGCGGTGCGCAGCGTCGGCGTCGGTCCGGTCGGACTGCTGGCGCATGGCATGAATCTTCAGCGCCAGGATCGACAGCCGGTCGATCATGCTGCCGGCCGTCTCGCTGTTCAGGCGGGCACCCGCAGGCACCCGGGCCTGCGGGGCATCGCTGCGCGCCGAAGCCGGATCGACCAGCCCCAGGCTCAGCAGCAGCAATTCGTCGATGCGCTCGGTGGCGTCGTTGCGGGCCTGGTTGTAGCCGTCGATGGCCCGCTTGTTGGCGGCGATGGCGGCATCGGCCACGGTGGTGCGGCGCGCCAGGTCTTCCTCGGTCCACAGCAGGCCGTTGTTGCGGTGATTGGCCTGGATCCAGTGCCAGAGCTCGGTCGGCGGCGGCGCGGGTTCGGAACGCGGCCAGCCCACCCAGCCCAGCAGGTGATCGTGATGGCGGCAGATATCGGCCGCACCGGGGCGCGGGGTCGAAGGCGGCTTCGCCAGGCTATCGGGCGTCGGATCCGGAATCATGCAAAGTGGCTGGCAGAATCCGATCGATTATGTCGCGCCCATGCCCAGCCGTTCTGCACGCCGCCACCTGATCGTCCGACTGCGCAACTGGGTTGGTGACGTCGTGCTCAGCGTGCCCACGCTGCAGCGCCTGGCCGGCCAGGGCTACGCGCTGGACATCGTGGGCAAGGGATGGGCCGCGTCGCTGCTGGAAGGTGCCGTGTGGCCGGTCCACGCCCTGCCCGGCACCCTGCCCGAGCGGGTTGGGTTGTTTCGCCGGCTGCGCGCCGAAGCGCTGGCGCGCGGACTGCAGCGGCCCGAGACGGTCGACGCGCTGTGCCTGCCGGATTCGTTTTCCAGCGCGCTCGAATTCCGGCTGGCCGGCCTGCGCGCCATCGGACACGCCAACGAGGGCCGCAGCCTGCTGCTGGGCAAGGCGCTGCGCAGGCAACCCGGCCTGCACGAGTTGCAGGCCTATTGGCGCCTGGGGGACGCGTTGCTGGGCCTCACGGCGCCCCTGCCCACCTCCATCGGGCTGCGTGTGTCACCGCGCCACATGGCCCAGGCCGATGACCTGCGGCGGCTGCACGGCATCGAGCCCGACTGCATCTTGATCTGCCCCTTCGCGGGCGGCACCTGGGCCAAGCAGGACAAGACCTGGCCGGACTTTGCCGCCTTTTCCGCAAGGGTGCTGCCGCGACTGGGCCGTACGATCGTGGTGTGCCCGGGCCCGGGGGAAGAAGCGCTGGCCCGGCGCGACTTCCCCAAGGTGCGGGTGCTGCCCGGGGTGGACCTGGGCACCTACGCCGCGCTGCTCCACAGCGCGGCCCTGATGGTGGCCAACGACACCGGGCCGGGCCATATCGCTGCCGCGGTGGGCACGCCGCTGGTGTCGGTGCTGGGGCCCAGCGACCCTGTGCGCTGGCGCGCCTGGGGGCCCAACGTGACGGTGGTACAGGGCGAAGGCGGCACCTGGCCGGCGTCCGAGACCGTGGGCGAGGCCATCGATAGGGTGCTGGCCACCGCCTGACCATCCCCCGGCGTGGCCCCGCCGGGTGCCCCCTTCGAACCCGCCCGCGGGGGACAGACGCCGGGGCGGGGCCTCCACAGAATGCCCATCAACCCGTCGCCTCGGCGCAAGCCGGAACGGGCCCTCGGCCTTCGAGTCTCCATCCACAACCCACCCACCAAGGGAGTTTGACCATGATCCGCAATCTCATCGCCACCCTGCTGGCCGCCTTCGCCCTCAACGCCTTCGCGGCGGTCGATGCCAACCAGGCCAGCCGGGCCGACCTCGAAACCGTCAAGGGCATCGGGCCCGGTCTGTCGGCCAAGATCCTGGAGGCGCGCAAGGCCGGCGCCTTCAAGAGCTGGAGCGACCTCGTCGACCGCGTGGGTGGCATCGGCCCGGGCAACGCCGGCCGGCTGTCGCAGGGCGGCTTGACGGTGGCCGGCTCGGCCTACGACGGCGCCACCGCGCCGGCCAAGACCGCCAGGTCGGGCAAGGCCAGCAGCAAGGCGGGTGATGCCGCTGCCGGCGACGGCGTCAAGCCGGCCCGGGCCAAGAAGGCGGAGAAGACCGACAAGCCTGCAGCCTGAGCGGGGCCGCCCCGGCATGCGGGCAGGGCCTCAATCGCGGTGGCCCTCGCCGCGGCCTTCACCGCGGTGATCGTCACGTCGATCGTCACGGCGGTCGTCGCGGCGTTCATCATGGCGGCCATCACGGCGCTCGTCCTGCCGGAAATCGCGGCGCTGCCCCTGCTCCAATCGGCGTTCACCGCCGTGCGGGTGCACGTGTTCGCCATACCAGCGGTCCTGCACGAAGTACACGGGCACGCCGCACGCGTGGTACTGGCCGCAATAGCGTGACCAGTGCGCGCGGTGTCCCGGCGGCACCCACATGTAGACGGGCTCCACCCGCGGCGCCGGCCGGCCGATGACCACCGGCTGGGCCACCACCACTTCGGGTTGCGGAAAACGTCCGATGTCCACCCGGCCATAGACGCCCGGCTGGCTGATCTGGATCGAAACACCCACATCGGCGGCATGGGCGCAGGCCAGGGGCCACAAGGCCGCAAACGGGACGGTCAGGGCGAGGGCGGCGGCTGCAAGGGGTTTGCGCATGGGGGGTGGCTCCAAAGTAACGACCCCCATTCAACGCCAGGCGACACCCCGCCGACTGACCGCAACGCCGATTCTTTTCATTCGTACACAATCGTTGCAAGGCCCCCGCTGGCCACGCTGCGCCAGCGGCCCAGGGCTTCGTCGCAAGGCCAGAAGCGGGCCTCGTCGCCGAGTTCGATCTCTGCGGTGGCTTCGCTGCGCTGGAGGTGGAGCCTGATCGGCAGGCCCTGCTGCAGTTCGCCATGCTCGCCGGCCACGCGCCGGGCGGGCCACAGGCGCAGCACGTCGCCCACGGGTGGGGCGCCACCCTGCACCTTCACGCTCAGGTAGCGGCCGAAGCGGGCGCGCGCGGCGGCCAGGTCCCACACCTGCGTCAGGTTCAGGCGCAGGCCGCCGCCGAAGCGGTCGGGCTGCACCTTGCCCTGCACGATGACGAGCTGGTCCTCGGCCATCAGCTCGCGCTGGGTTTCGAAGAGGTCTTCGGGACCGACGGCTTCGATGGCCTCGGTGCCGTCGTCGAGCTTGAAGATGAACACCCGCCCGCGCTGCCCGTTGACCACGCGCGGATCGCTGACGATGCCCGCCAGCAGCTGTGGTTCACGGGTGTCCGCCAGGTCCGCGATCGCACGGCGGGCAAAGCGGCGTACCTCGTCCTTCCAGGCGTCGAACAGGTGGCCCGACAGGAAGAAGCCCACGGCCGACTTCTCTTGCACCAGGCGTTCGCGCACGTCCCACGGCGCCACGTTCACCAGGGCCGGCTCCTGCGCGCTGCTGCCGTGGCTGTCGCCCGCATCGCCCATGTCGAACAGGCCGACCTGCAAGGCGTTGGCATCCTGCGTCTCGGCCCAATCCATGGCCAGGCCCACGCTGGCGAGCAGGCTGGCGCGGTCGGGGTGCAGGGCATCGAAGGCACCGGCCTTCACCAGCGCCTCCACGGCCCGCTTGTTGACGGCCTTGCGGTCCACGCGGGCGCAGAAGTCGAACAGGCTTCGGAAGGGCCCCCCGCCGCCGCCTTCGCGCGCGCCCCGGCCTTCGCGGGCGGCCACGATGGCCTCGATCGCGCCCTGCCCCGTGCCCTTGATGGCGCCCAGGCCGTAACGCACGGTCTTGTCGTCCACGGGGATGAAGCGGTACACGCCGGTGTTGATGTCCGGCGGCAGGAAGCGCACGTTGAAGAGCTTGGCGTCGGCCAGCAGCACCTTGAGCTTGTCGGTGTTGTCGGCTTCGATGGTCATGTTCGCGGCGTAGAACTCGCTCGCGCAGTGCACCTTGATCCAGGCCGTGTGATAGGCCAGAAGCGAGTAGGTGGCAGCATGGCTCTTGTTGAAGCCGTAGCCTGCAAACTTCTCCATCAGGTCGAAGACCTCGTCGGCGTTCTCGGCGCCGATGCCCTTCTCGGCCGCGCCGGTGCGGAAGATGGCCCGCTGCTGCGCCATCTCCTCGGCCTTCTTCTTGCCCATGGCGCGGCGCAGCAGGTCGGCACCGCCCAGCGAATAGCCGCCCAGCACCTGCGCCGACTGCATCACCTGTTCCTGGTAGACGAAGATGCCGTAGGTCTCTTCCAGTACCGGTGCCAGCAGCGGGTGCGGGTAGACGATCTCTTCCTTGCCGTTCTTGCGGGCGCAGAAGCTCGGGATGTTCTCCATCGGCCCCGGGCGGAACATGGCGTTCAGTGCGATCAGGTCCTCCAGGCGCGTCGGCCGGGCCTCGCGCAGCATGCCCTGCATGCCGCGGCTTTCAAACTGGAACACGGCCTCGGTGTGGCCGTCGGCAAAGAGCCGGTAGACCTTGGCGTCGTCCAGCGGCAGGGTCTCGTAGTTGAAGTTCTCGCGGCCCGGCCGGCGGGCGCGGATGAACTCCTTGGCCAGCTCCAGGATCGTCAGCGTCGCCAGGCCCAGGAAGTCGAATTTCACGAGGCCGATGGCCTCCACGTCGTCCTTGTCGAACTGGCTGACCGCGCTGTCGCTGCCGGGCTGCTGGTACAGCGGGCAGAAGTCGGTGATGCGGCCGGGCGCGATGAGCACGCCCCCGGCGTGCATGCCGATGTTGCGCACCAGGCCTTCTACCCTCGTCGCCAGCGCCAGAAGCTCGGCCACCTCCTCTTCGGCCGCTTCGCGCTGCTCCAGCTCGGGGACCTCCTGCCGGACGTAGATCACGCTCGGGTCGGGCTTCTCGGGCGGCTTGGGCAGGGGCGCCAGCGTGTAGGTCTTGCCGGGCAGGCCGGGCACCAGCTTGGCCACGCTGTCCACGTGGCCGTAGCCCATGCCCAGCACGCGGCCCACGTCGCGCAGCGCGGCCTTGCTGGCCATGGTGCCGAAGGTGGCGATCTGGCTGACCGCCTCGCGACCGTACTTGGCCTTCACGTACTCGATGACGCGGTCGCGGTTGGCCTGGCAGAAGTCGATGTCGAAGTCGGGCATCGACACGCGCTCGGGATTCAGGAAGCGCTCGAAGAGCAACTTGTACTGCAGGGGGTCCAGGTCCGTGATGAACAGGGCATAGGCCACCAGCGAGCCCGCGCCCGAGCCCCGGCCAGGGCCCACCGGGCAGCCGTTTTCCTTGGCCCAGACGATGAAGTCCGAGACAATCAGGAAGTAGCCCGGGAAGCCCATCTTCACGATGGTGTCGAGCTCGAAGACCAGGCGCTGGTCGTAGGGCGGGCGCTGCTTCTCGCGCACCGCCGGGTCGGGGAACAGCGCGGCCAGGCGCTTTTCCAGGCCGTCGTGCGAGGCCTGGCGGAAATAGGCTTCGATCGGCATGCGCTGGCCGTCGACCAGCGGCGTGGGAAAGTCGGGCAGCTGCGGCTTGCCGAGCACGAGGCTCAGGTTGCACCGGCGGGCGATCTCCACCGTGTTGGCCAGGGCCGACGGGATGTCCGCGAACAGCGCCTCCATCTCGGCGCTGCTCTTGAAGTACTGCTCGCGCGAGAAGCGCTTGACGCGGCGTGGGTTGGACAGCAGCTCGCCCTCGGCGATGCACACGCGGGCCTCGTGGGCGTCGAAGTCGTCGGCCACCAGGAACTGCACGGGATGCGTGGCCACCACCGGCAGCTGCAGCTGCGCGGCCAGGGCCACGGCGGCATGCACATGGGGCTCGTGGGCCGGAAGGCCCGCGCGCTGCAGTTCCAGGTAGAAGCGCTGCGGGAACAGCGCCGCCAGCCGGCCGGCCACGGCCTGGGCCTTCTCGGCGTCACCTGCCAGCAGGGCCTGGCCCACGGCGCCGAGGTCACCGCCCGACAGCGCGATGAGCCCGCCACCCAGGGTCTGCAGCCATTCCCACTTCACCCAGGCCTGGGCCCGCTGCGCATTGCCCACCCAGGCCCGGGCCAGCAGCTCGCTCAGGTTCAGGTAGCCCTGCTTGTCCTGCACCAGCAGCACGAGGCGGCTGGCCTGCTTGTCGCCCGGGGCGCCGGTCACGCCGGGGCTGTAGGGCTCCATCAGCACATCCACGCCGATCAGTGGCTTGATGCCGGCCTTGCGGCAGGCGCTGTAGAACTTGACCGCCCCGAAGAGGTTGTTCAGGTCGGTGATGGCCAGGGCCGGCTGGCCGTCGGCACGGGCCGCCGCGGCGGCCTCGGGGATCCTCAGGGTGCCGTCGACGACGGAGTATTCGGTGTGGGTGCGCAGGTGGACGAAGGACATGGCGGCATTCTAGGGACCGGCCCTCGCCTGCCTACAATCACGGCGTGTGCTCGGCCCCCACTCCCGCCCCTGCCAGACCGCCGGTGGCGGTCATCGCGGCCTATTGCTTCGTCGACCTGCCGGACGCCCCGGGCTTGCGCGCCCTGCTGGAACAAGGGGCCCGGCAAGCCGGCCTGATGGGCACCGTGATCGTCGCGCCCGAAGGCCTGAACCTGTCGCTGGCCGGCGCGCCCGATGCGGTGCAAGGCTGGCTCGACGCCCTGATGGCCGACCCCCGCTTCGCCGGCATGGACATCAAGCGCCACGCCAGCGATCGCATCCCCTTCGGCCGGCTGCGCGTCAAGCTCAAGCCGGAGATCATCCGCATGAACCAGCCCGCCGTGCGGCCCGCCGCCGAGCGGGCGCCGGCCGTGGACGCACCCACCCTGGTGCGGTGGCTCGAGCAGGGCCATTGCGACGCGGGCCGCCCGGTGCTGCTGCTGGACACGCGCAACGCCTTCGAGGTGGACCATGGGGCCTTCGAAGGCGCCATCGACTGGCGGCTGCACAAGTTCAGCGACTTCCCGGCGGCGCTCCAGGCGCACGCCGCCGAGTTGCAGGGCAAGACGGTGGTGAGCTACTGCACCGGCGGCATCCGCTGCGAGAAGGCGGCGCTGTGGATGGCCCAGGCCGGCGTGCCGAACGTGCTGCAGCTCGAAGGCGGCATCCTGCGCTACTTCGAGGCCACCGGCACGGCCCCGCACTGGCGCGGCGAGTGCTTCGTCTTCGACGAGCGGACCGCCCTGGCTGCGGCAGACACGGCCGGTGCGGCTTGATGCGCTGATGGGTTGGATCGTCCGCCTGGTGGGGGTCCTGCTGATGCTCAGCGCGCTGGCCCTGAGCCTGTCGCGCGCGCCCGACCGCCCGGTGCAGACGCTGGTGGCGCGCTGGGCGCCGGCGCCGTCGGACTTCATCGAGGTCAAGGGCCAACTCGTTCACCTGCGCGACGAAGGCCTGCGCGGCGACCCCGAACCCATCGTGCTGATCCACGGCACGGCCGCCAGCCTGCACACCTGGGAAGGCTGGGTGCGTGCACTCAAGGGCACCCGGCGCGTCATCAGCTTCGACCTGCCGGGCTTCGGCTTGACAGGGCCCTTCACGGGCCAATATCCGCCCGAGGATTACAGCGGCGACGCCTATGCCCGCTTCGTGCTCGACCTGCTGGACACCCTCAAGGTGCAGCGCGCCGTGCTGGCGGGCAATTCGCTGGGCGGCGAGATCGCCTGGCGCACGGCCTTCCTGGCGCCGCAGCGGGTCAGCCGGCTGATCCTGGTGGATGCCTCAGGGCCCGCGTCCACACCGAAGTCTGTGCCGCTGGGTTTCCGCCTGGCTCGCATCCGGCTGCTGAACCCCATCGTCGAATCGGCCTTGCCACGGGCGCTGGTGGCCGAGGGCCTGGCGGCGGTCTACGGCGACCCGAGCCTTGTCACGCCCGAGCTCGTGGACCGCTACTTCGAGCTGGCCCTGCGCGAGGGCAACCGGCACGCCCTGGGGCTGCGGGTGCAGGGCCTGGTCAACGGCGCCGACCAGGAGCGCATCGCCACGCTCAAGCTGCCCACGCTCATCTTGTGGGGCGGGCGCGACCGGCTCATCCCGCCCGAGACCGCGCACCGCTTCGAGCACGACATTGCCGGCAGCCGCCTGGTGATCTTCGACAAGCTGGGCCACGTGCCGCAGGAAGAAGATCCGGCCGGCACGGTGGCTGCAGCCAAGGCCTTCCTGCAGGCGCCCTGATCGCCCAGGGCCGCCCAGCCCCGATCAGGCCCGCGCCAGGAACACGCCGAACCAGCCGGCTGGGTCGGTCCAGCGCTGGACGTGGCGCCAGCCGGCATCGCGCAGCAGCGACTCGAACGCAGCGGCCTCCCACTTGTGCGAGTTCTCGGTGTGGATGCGCTCACCGGCGGCGAAGGCGCGCTCGGCACCCGGCCAGCGCACGGTCAGTCCGCGGCGGGCCTCCAGGTGCATCTCGACCCGCGCCTGGGCGCTGTTCCACAGCGCGACGTGGCGCCAGTCGCGCACGTTGAAATCACTGCCCAGGATCTGGTTGGCGTGGCGCAGCAGGTTGAGGTTGAAGGCGGCCGTCACGCCCAGCGGATCGTCATAGGCGTCCTGCAATTGCGACGCCGGCTTGGTGAGGTCGGCGCCGATCAACAGGGCCCCGCCGCAGGACATGGCGTGGGCTTCGCGCAACAGGCGCAGGGCCTCGTCGGGGCCGAAGTTGCCGATGCTCGATCCCGGGTAGAACACCAGCGCGGGCGACTGCAACACCCCGGCCGGCAAGGCCAGCCTGCGAGAGAAATCCAGGCCCACGCCGATCATGTCGATGTCGGGGTGGCGCTGTTGCAGGGCCGCCAGTGCCGGCTGCAGGAAGCCTTCGGAGATGTCCACCGCCACGTAGCGGCCGGGCTTGAGCGGGCGGAACAGCCGCGCCGCCTTGGCCCCGTCGCCGGCACCCAGGTCGACCAGCGCGAATCCGGGCGGCAGCCACGGTTCCACCGAGCGGGCGATCTCGGATTCGTGCGCGGCGAGGATCGCGGCTTCGGTGCGGGTGGGGTAGTACTCGGGCAGTTCCGTGATCGCCACGAACAGGGCCGAGCCCAGGCGGTCGTACAGGAACTTGGGCGAGACCACCGCCGCAGGGGCGAGCAAACCGGCCGTCAGTTCGACGGCGGGGTCGGCCGCAGCGGCCGGCAAGGCGCTGACAAAGGTGGGCAGGCGTGGCTTCATGGGCGTCTCGAACGGGCGTTGCGGGGCTGCCGTGCAGACCGCAATGGCGCGCCGGACCCGCGGATGCTAAGCCCGCCGCGTCTTCACCCGGGTCGCTCGAGGCGCCTTGACCTTACAAGCGCAAGACGGTCGGGCTCACTCGGCGACGGCCGCGGCGTCCTGTGGCTCGGCCGCGCCCGGCTCGGCCGCATGGGCCGGCTCGGTGCTGGACGGCGGCGCCAGGCTGATCATGCCGTACCAGCCCATGCCGCGATAGGTTTCGTACCCCGGTGTCTTGGCAAAGCCGATCAACGTGCCGTCTTCCTTGCGCACGAAGCCCAGGGGCCTGCCGCGGTGGTTCAGCGTGACGGTCTCTTCCAGCACGCCCTGCTCGTCGGAGGACGCGATGACCCGGAGCTTGGAGTCGATCAGCATGGCCCGCGCCCGCCCGCGTTCTTCCTGCGTGAACTTCACGCCCTCGACCACGGCCTTGGCCTGCGCCTGCCAATCGAAGAAGATGGCCAGCACGCCCAGCCGCTGCCCGTCCACCGCGCCACCAGCCCGGATGGCCGTGCTGTAGGTGGCCACCAGGGCATCGTTCAGGCGGTCCTGCGTTTCGATGTCGGTGGAGGCGAAGTCCTGCCCGCTGCTGGTGGCCATGGCCCGTTCGAACCAGGCCTGGCCGCGCACATTGGCGCCCATCACGCGGGGATAGCGGCTGGGCCGGCCGTTGGCCAAGACGTTGCCGTCGGCATCCACCACCCACAGGTCGAGGTAGACGGTGTAGCTGTCCAGGATCACGCCCAGGCGGGTGCTGGCGAAGGCGGCTGCGTCGCGGTTGCGCTGCTCAACGGCAGCCACCACCGCCGAATCGGTGGCCCACCAGCGCACGTCGCAAGAGCGCTCGTACAGGTTGCGGTCGATGATGTCGATCATGTTGAGCGCCAGGTCGGTCAGCCGCTGCCCCTGCTGGGCCTCCATCCGCTCGAGCACGGCGTCGCCCAGCACACCCAGGCGTTGGACTTCGGCCGCCAGGTCGTGCGCCAGTTCACCCGAAAGCTGGGTGATCTCGCCCGACACGCGTTTGACCTCGCGCGCCACCACGCCGAAACCGTCGCCCGCGCTGCCGGCCCGCGAAGCCTCGATCAACGCATTGAGCGCCAGGTACGACGTGGCGCGGTTGATCTTGTTGATGCGGGCAATCTTCTGCTCGGCGATCTCGCCGATGCGTTGGGAAAGCTCGACGATCTGTTGCGGGTGGGCCATGGCTTGATCGGCTGCAATGAAGGTAACCAGAAGCTTAGAGGGCAACCCCCTGCGATGGCACCGGAAAAGCGGCTGGAATCTTCAGAAATGCACAAGCAAGGCGATTGCCGGCGGCACGGTGCATGGCGAACCCCGGCCGCAGCGCACCAGATCGGTGGATCGCCGTTCAAACTGCACGCTGTCCGCCCCGGCCCGCCCCTGTCTCAATCCGTGTCGCGGGCCAGGCGCAGGCCGTTAAATTGCCAGCGTGCCTCGGCCGGGAAGAAGTTGCGGTAGCTGGCCCGGATGTGGCTGCGCGGCGTGGCACAGGACCCGCCGCGCAGGACCGTCTGGTTGACCATGAACTTGCCGTTGTACTCGCCCACGGCGCCTGCCCAGGGCCGATAGCCGGGGTATGGCAGGTACGCGCTGGAAGTCCATTCCCACACGTCGCCGTAAAGCTGCAGCAGGCCGGCCTGGGCGCGGGCCACGGGCACGGGGTGCAAGGCCTGTGTTTCGACGAAATTGCCGGCGGCCGCGCCGGCCGCCACCAGGGGCGCCGCGGCGTGCTCCCATTCGGCTTCGGTGGGCAGCCGCACCGGCAGACCGTGCCGGGCGGCGAACCAGCGGGCGTAGGCATCGGCCTCGTACAGGCTGATGTGGGTGATGGGGGTGTGCGGCGCGATCGGCACGCGTCCGTGCAACGTGAAGGTTTGCCAGGCTCCAGGTCCGTCGGGCTGCCAGTACAAGGGTGCGCGGATGCCCTGCGCCCGCACCCAGTCCCAGCCCGCGGCCAGCCACCAGCGCGGATCGGTGTAGCCGCCGTCGGCCATGAACTCGGCCCATTCGCCGTGCGTGGTCAGGCGGTTGGCCAGGGCACAGGGCCGAAGGAAGCTGGTGTGCCGCGGGCCTTCGTTGTCGAAGGCGAAGCCCGCGCCCGGGGCGGCAGCGTCATGACCCATCTCGACCAGGCCGCCCGGCTGCTCGACCCATTGCAGCGGAACGGGCGCCACCGCAGCCAGCGGCCACTGCGGCCGGTACACGGGGGCCAGCGGGTTGCAGGAAAACAGGTGCAGCACGTCGGTCAGCAGCAACTCCTGGTGTTGCTGTTCATGCTGCAGGCCGAGTTCCAGCACCTCGGCCAGCGCCGGCTCGTCGGCCTCGGGCGCCGCGTGCAGGAGGTCCAGCACCCGCTGGTCGACGGCGTGGCGGTAGGCCAGCACCTCGGCCAGGGTGGGCCGGGTGATCAGACCGCGCTGGGCCCGCGGGTGCTGGTCGCCCACACCCTGGTAGTAGCTGTTGAACAGCACCCTGAACGCCGGGTGGTGCGGCTTGAAGGCGGGCTCGAAGCGTTCGAGCACGAAGGTCTCGAAGAACCACGTGACATGCGCCAGGTGCCACTTGGTGGGGCTGGCATCGGGCATGGACTGCACCTGGCAGTCGGCCTCGCCCAAGGGCGCGGTCAGGGCCTGGGTCTGGGCCCGCACGGCGGCATAGCGGCCGGCCAGTGCCGCGAGCGGGGCCATGGCCGGGCCGTGTCCGTCAAAGGCAGGCCAGTTCGGCGACGGGGTGTGATTTGCGGCCATGGGCGGCTCTCCGCGGCAAAGGCCGCTGCGCGATCTTCGCACCGCAGCGGGCGGCACGTTTGCGGAAGGGTTGGCCTACCAGGTGTCGATGAAGCGGCCTGCCCTGGGCCGCACGGCCGTGCCCTGCAGGCCGCGCGCCACCCAGCCGCGGGTGTCGGCGGGGTCGATGACGGCGTCGATCTCCAGGGTGGCTGCCATGTTCAGCGCGCTGCCGGCCTCGACCTGACGGGCCAGCAGTTGCTGGAACAGGGCCTGGCGCTCGGGGCCCTCGGACGCGGCCTCGAGCTCTTTGCGCCATCCCAGCCGAACGGCACCTTCCAGGCCCATGGCGCCGAATTCACCGGTGGGCCAGGCGACGATGAAATCGCCCGCATGGAAGCCGCCCGCGGTCATCCCCATGGCGCCCAGACCGTAGCCCTTGCGCAGCACCACGCTGAAGAAGGGCACCTGCAGGGCGGCTGCGGTGACGAACAGGCGCGACACATGGCGCACCTGAGCCCGCCGCTCGATGTCGGGCCCCACCATGAAGCCCGGCGTGTCGACCAGGCTGAGCAACGGCAGGCCGTGGGCATCGCACAATTGCATGAAGCGGGCGGCCTTGTCGGCGGCATCGGCGTCGATGGCGCCACCCAGGTGGGCCGGGTTGTTGGCCAGGATGCCCAGGGCGCGGCCTTCGATGCGGGCCAGCACCGTGATCATGCCCGCCGCAAACCCGGCCCGCAATTCGAGCAGCGAGCCTGGGTCCACCAGGCCCTGCAGCACGCGGCGCACGTCATACACGCGCAGCCGGTTTTCAGGGATGATCCCGCGCAGGGCCACCGGGTCGGGGCTGGGGCCTGCAGCCACCGGGCCCTGGAAGAAGGACAGGTACTGCCGGGCTGCCTCCACGGCCTGCAGCTCGTCGTCCACCAGCACGTCGACCACGCCGCAGGCCGCCTGCTCGGGCGCTGGCCCGATCTGCTCGGGCTTGTAGACGCCCAGGCCGCCGCCTTCGATCATGGCCGGGCCACCCATGCCGATGTTGGCGCTGCGGGTGGCGATGATGGTGTCGCAGCAGCCCAGCAGCGCCGCGTTGCCGGCAAAGCAGCGGCCTGCGACGATGCCCAGCACCGGCACCTGCCCGCTCAGGCGGGCGAAGCTGGCAAAGGTGGCCACGTGCAGGCCGGCCACGATGGGCATGTCGGTGTCGCCCGGCCGGCCGCCGCCGCCTTCGGCAAACAGCACCACCGGCAGGCGGTTCTTCAGGGCCAGGCCGAGCATGCGGTCGGTCTTCTGGTGGTTGCGCATGCCCTGCGTGCCGGCCAGCACGGTGGCGTCGTACGCCATCACCACGGCGCGGGCCTTCTCGGGGCCGTGCAGGGCCGAGTTGACGCTGCCGATGCCCGTGACCATGCCATCGGCCGGCGTGTTGCGCATCAGGTCGTCGGCGCTGCGCCGGCTGCGCTGGGCGGCCACGGCCAGCGCACCGTACTCGCTGAAGCTGCCCGGGTAGCACAGGTCGGCGATGTTCTCGCGCGCCGTGCGCAAGCCCAGGGCGTGGCGGCGCCCGGCCGCCTGGGGCCGTGCCGCATCGAGCGTGAGAGCCAGTCGGTCCAGCACGGCCTGCAGGTCGGGGCGCACGGCACCAGGCTCGTGCGATGCGCCATCGGCCGCTTCTGCCAGCGGCGCATCGGCTGGCTGCCACAGCACCAGCGGCTGCCCTGCGGCCACGAAATCGCCCGGCTGCACCAGCACGGCCCGCACGCGAGCCGGTTCGGCCAGCGCCAGTTCGTGCTCCATCTTCATGGCCTCGAGCACCACGGCCACCGTGCCGGCGGGACGCAGGTCGCCCGCACCCAGGGCCGCGTGCACCACCCGGCCGGCCATCGGGGCCCGCAGGGCGTGCTGGCCCTCGGGCGCCGCCAGCCAGGCGGCGGCGCCCACGGGCAGCGGCGGTGCCACGGCGGACGGCAGGGCAGGCGACAGAGCGGCTGCGGCATCCAGCAATTCCGCCAGATGCGCAGCCACGAAGCCGGTGTCCAGGGCCTGCGATTCAAAGGCCGGCCGCGCGGCCAGGGCGCGCAGCAACGGCAGGTTGGTGGCCAGACCCTCGATCGCGAATTCGGCCAGCGCGCGGCGCGAACGCCGCGCCGCATCGGCAAAGCCGGGCCCGGGCGTGTGCACCACCAGCTTGGCCAGCAGGCTGTCGAAATGCGGTGACGGGCACAACCCCGTGCGGCCGTGCGTGTCCACCCGCAGGCCCGGCCCGCCGGGCGGCTCGAAGCGCGTGAGCGTGCCGTGCGAAGGCTGCAAGGTGCCGTCGGCCTGCAGCGTCTGGGCGCTGATGCGCCACTGGATGGCGTGGCCCTGGGCCAGGGGCGGGTGGGCCAGGTCCAGCCCCAGGCCGGCCAGGCCGGCCCCCTCGGCCAGGCGGATCTGCAACTGCACGAGATCCAGCCCGGTGACCATCTCGGTCACCGTGTGCTCCACCTGCAGGCGGGGATTGGCCTCGATGAAGGCAAAGGGCAGTTCGGACGAGGTTTCGTCGACCAGGAATTCAAAAGTGCCCAGGCTCAGCCAGCGCAGCGGCTGGGCCATGGCCAGCGCGGCGTGCACCAGCCGCTGGCGCAGCGCCGGGGCCAGCGTCGGGCTGGGGGCGATCTCCACCAGTTTCTGGTGGCGCCACTGCAGCGTGCACTCGCGTTCGCCCAGGCTCATCACGGCGCGCCCATCGCCGATCACCTGCACCTCGATGTGGCGGGCCGGCGACATCAGCCGCTCGACGATGACTCCAGGCTCGCCCGCACCGCCGAACGATTGCCGGGCCTCGGAGAGGCAACGCGCGTAGGCCGCGGGCAGGTCTTCGGCACGGTGTACGGCCCGCAAGCCGCGCCCGCCGCCCCCACCCAGGGCCTTGATCATCACGCCCGCACCGCCTTGCGCGGCGTGGAAGGCCAGCGCCTCTTCCAGGCTCACGGCCTGCGGGGTGCCGGGCAGCACCGGCACGCCGCAGCGCTGGGCCAGCGCGCGGGCCTGCGCCTTGTCGCCCATGAGCGCCACCTGTTCGGGCGTGGGGCCGATGAACACCAGCCCGGCCGCCGCGCAGGCCCGGGCGAAAGCGGCGTCTTCGCTGAGGAAGCCGCAACCCGGGTGCACCGCCTGGCAGCCCGTGGCTCGCGCGATCTCGATCAGCCGGGCGCAGTCCAGGTACGCGCGCGGCCCCGTGCCGCCCAGGGCGACGGCCTGATCGCCGGCGTGGCGGTGGGTGGCCGTGGCGTCGTCGTCGGACCAGACCATCACGGCCTGCCGGCCCATGTCGGCCAGCGCACGGGCCACGCGCAGGGCGATTTCGCCCCGGTTGGCCACCAGCACGCGGGTTAGCATCGGTCAGGTCCTTCGGGTTATTGCTCAGGCCGATCGCTTGCCAATATATACCCTGGGGTAGAAGATCGCCATCGAGGACAACCAGCCATGGCCACCCTTCGCACACCCTCCCCCGCGGCCGCAGCACCTCGCGGTCGCAAGGCCGCCGCGGCGCCCACGCCGGGCCGCCAGCGGCGCCCCACGGCCGGCACCGACGAGAAGCGCGAGCGCATCCTGCAGGTGGCGCAGGCGCTGTTCCACGAACACGGCTACGCCAAGACCACCATGGCCATGATCGTGGCTGCGCTGGGCGTGAGCAAGCCCTACGTGTACTACTACTTCAAGGACAAGCAGCAGATCTTCGAATGGCTGTCCTGGCGGGCCGCCGTGGCCTGTTTCACGGTGTTCGACGCGCCCGCCGACGATCCACGCCCGGCCCACCAGCAAGTGGCCGAGGGCCTGGCCGCGTTGATCGAGCGCACCGTGCAGCACCACCCTGCAGCCTTCTTTGCCCTGCGCGAACCGCAGGCCTTCCGCCCCGAGATGCGCCTGGCACAGCGCCGGCTGACCCACCACTTCCAGGACCAGTTGAAGGGCCTGCTGGAGCAAGGCCGCCGCGAAGGCAGGCTGCACTTCGAAGACAGCCAGCTCGCGGCACGGGCGCTGTGCAGCCTGCCCGGCTTCCTGTTCACCTGGTACGAGCCCGAGGGCCGGCTGCCGCCCGCCGAGGTGGTGCGCCAACTTACTCGGCTGGCCTGGAAGCTCGTGAAGTAGAAACCGCGGCCTGGCCCTAGCCCGCGAGCGTGGCGGGGTCGAAGTTGGCGCCGCACAGCACGAGGGCGATGCGTTCGGTGGCGTGGGGCTCGACCAGGCCGCTCTGCAGCGCGGCCAGCGGCAGCGCGGCGGCGGGCTCGACCGCCAGGCGCAGGTGGCGCCAGAGATCGGACTGGGCCTGGCGGATGGCGTTGTCGGTCACCAGGTGCGCGGCGGCCACGTGGGCCTGGCACAGGGGCCAGGCGAAGGCGCCGATGCGGCGGGCGCCCAGCGCGTCGGCAGCCAGCCCGCCCACGGCCACGTCCACCGGCTCGCCGGCCGCCCGCGCGGCGTGCAGCGTGGGGGCGCCCTCGGGCTCCACGGCTTCCACGCGGGTGCGGCTGGCAAACCAGGCCGCGATGCCGGCAATCAGGCCACCACCGCCCACGCTCACCAGCACCCGGTCGGGCAGGCCGGCCTGCTCTTCGATCTCGGCGGCCAGCGTGCCGGCGCCGGCCACGACCTCCGCCTGGTCGTAGGCATGCATCAGCAAGGCGCCGGTGGCCTGCTGTCGCTGCAGGCAGGCCGCCAGGGCATCGGCATAGGCCGCGCCGCCCACGACCACCGTGGCGCCCAGCGCGGCCAGAGCCTGGCGCTTGGCCGCGCTGGCGAGTTCGGGCAGGTACACCTCGCACGGCACGCCCAGGGCCCTTGCCGCGGTGGCCACCGCGATGCCGGCGTTGCCGCCCGATGCCACCACCACCCCGGCCGGCGGAATGGGCAGGCTTCGCATGCGGTTGAACATGCCCCTGGCCTTGAAGCTGCCGCTGATCTGCAGGTGTTCGAGCTTCAGCCACAGCGCTTCGACGGCCACGCCCAGCGCCGGGCCCGGCACCCGCATCAGCGGTGTGCGGCGCACGTCGCCGGCGATGCGCCGCGCGGCGGCGCGCACGGTGTCGGGGCCGATCAGGTCGAAGCTCTGCGGCATGCCGGGATGCTAGCCGCTACAGTTGGGTCATGCGCTCTCCGACCCCCGTTGCCACGCCTGCCGATGACCTCTCAGGACTTTCCCTGTCCTGGGCCCAGCGTCTCGTGCGGATCAATACCGTCAGCCGCGAATCCAACCTGCCGCTGATCGAGTGCATCGCCGACCACCTGCGCAGCCTGGGCGTGCCGCTGCGCCTGACCTACGACGAAGACCGCCGCAAGGCCAATCTCTTCGCCACGCTGGGCGTGGGCAAGCCCGGTGGCGTGGTGCTCTCTGGCCATACCGACACCGTGCCCTGGGACGGCCAGGCCTGGACCCTGGACCCCCTGTCAGCCGAGGTGCGCGACGGCAAGCTCTATGGCCGCGGCAGCGCCGACATGAAGGCCTGGATCGGGCTGGTGGTGGCGCAGACCCAGGCCTTCCTGGAAGCCGATCTGCCGCATGCCCTGCACTACGCGTTCAGCTACGACGAGGAGGTTGGCGGCTTCGGCGCCCGGGCGCTGATTGCCGACCTGCGCGAGGCCGGCCTCGCGCCGCGGCGGTGCATCGTGGGCGAACCCACCGGCATGGTGCCGGCCACAGGCCACAAGGGCG
>CAIJPE010000336.1 GCA_903822435.1 uncultured beta proteobacterium
ATGCAGCTTGAAGGTCTGCAAACCGTCAGCGATACTGCCCCGACTCGGATGTCGGCAGTGCCGCGCTGAGCTTGTGAATCTCAACCTGTCCGGGTTGACGACTTACACCACTCCGCGGGACATCACCTACAGTTCGACTGCCCGCGCCCGCCCAGCCAAGGCTTAAAGGCGGTCGCTTAAATGCCTCAGGGGACAGGGATATGGTTGGTTCAGAGCACTCCACTGGGTCAGACAACAACGGTGACAAGGGTGGCACGCGACATATCCACGGCTTCTGCGCGTTGTGCATCGCACGCTGCGGAACCGTGGCCACCGTCACGGATGGCAGATTCGTTCGCCTTGACCCCGATCCAGAACACCCGACCGGCCAAGCAATCTGCGCGAAAGGACGCGCTGCGCCCGAACTCACCAGCCACCAAGACAGACTTACTTACCCACTCCGCCGGACACGCCCGAAGGGTGACCTTGACCCAGGCTGGGAGAGGATCAGCTGGGACGAAGCGCTGACACTGATCGCGGCCGCGATGCGCAGGGCCGCAGATCAGAACGGGCCGCAAGCGGTTGCCATCACCTCGCCTTCGCCATCCACTACGGCGATTCCCGACTCCAGCGGGTTCATCCGGCGCCTTGCCAATGCCTTCGGCACGCCGAATGCAGGCATCACAGTGGATATCTGCGGCTGGGGACGAGCCTTCGCCACTCGCTACACCTATGGAGTGGCCAGTCTCGGGATCGGCAGCGGTGGCGCTATGCCTGACATCGAGCAAAGTGGCGTATTGATCCTGTGGGGGTACAACCCCAGCTTCACTCGCCTCACGCATGCAACCGCCACTATCGCGGCGCTCAAGCGTGGCATGCGAATGATCGTTATCGATCCTCGCCGAGTCGGCTTGGCCGGAAAGGCTGACCTGTGGCTGCGGGTGCGTCCTGGGACCGACGGTGCATTGGCACTCGGCTTGGCCAACGTGATGATCGAGCGCGGCTGGTACGACCGCGAGTTCATCCTGAAGTGGAGCAACGGGCCGCACCTCGTACGCTCCGACACGGGCCGCCTATTGACCGAGCGCGACCTCAACACCCTCGGCGATCCGGGATGCCTTCTCGCCTGGGACACTGCGGCTGTTCGGCCGGTGCGGTACGACACGACCAGTGGCCGCTACGACGGTGATTGCAGCAGCCTTGCGCTGGAAGGCGAATATCGGGTCGCCACGCAACATGGTGAAGTGGTTTGTCGCCCGGCCTTCGAACTCTATGCCCAGCTGTGCCGGCGCTACAGCCCAGAGGTTGTTGAGGCGACTTGCTGGATTCGAAAGTCTCAGATCGAGTCTGCTGCAAAGCTGATTTGGCACGCTCGCCCAGCGTCCTACTACGCTTACAGCGGCCATGAGCAGCATGCCAACGTCACGCAGACGGCACGGGCCATTTCACTTCTCTACGCCCTCACAGGTTCATTCGACCAAGCAGGCGGAAATGTCCTGTTCTCGGCACCGCCGGCAGCACAGATTACGGGTGAAGAGCTGCCTGCAACCCGTGGGATGGCGCCGGCGCTAGGCCGTGCTGAGCGACCGCTTGGACCGGCGCGCTGGGGCTTCATTGGACCAAGTGATCTATACAGAGCGATTCTCGAAGGGGTGCCGTACAAGGTCCGGACTGTCGTCGGGTTCGGAGCCAACATGCTGGTGGCCCGCGCCGATGGCCTCCGTGGGCGTGAGGCGCTGAGGTCACTCGAGTTCTACGCGCACGCCGACATGTTCATGAATCCCACCGCAGAACTGGCGGATGTTGTCCTGCCTGTCGCGTCCGCCTTCGAGCGCGAGGGGTTAAAGATGGGGTTCGAGGTCAGCCAAAAGGCTCAATCTTTGATACAGCTTCGCTCGGCGGTTGTGCCGCCGCCTGGCGAAGCGCGACCGGATACAGACATCGTCTTTGACCTCGCACGGCGGCTTGGCCTGGGCTCCCAGTTCTGGGATGGCGATATCGATGCAGCCTACCGCGAACAGCTGGCACCAACAGGCGTTACCCTGGAGCAATTGCGCGCAGCCCCAGGTGGAGTTCAACTCGCGTTGCAGCCTCGCTATGCCAAGCACGCCGAACAGGATGGCAAAGGTGGCCTGCGCGGGTTTGCGACCCCTTCCCGTCGGGTTGAGTTGTACTCTCTGGTCTTCCTTGAGCATGGTTACTCGCCACTTCCAGATTTCGTTGAGCCGGGTATGGGGCCAGTAGCGCGACCGGATGTGATGCTGCGATTTCCGCTCGTCCTGACCAGCGCGAAGTCGTCTGTCTTTTGCGATAGCCAGCACCGAGCGCTGCCACACCTGCGCAAGTTATTGCCGCATCCTGAAGTGGCGATCCATCCTGCAACTGCTCAGGCCCGCGGCATCTCTGATGGCGACTGGGTATCGATCGAATCAACGCAGGGGAGCGTACGTGCTCGGGCGCACTTCAACGAGAGCCTAGATCCGCGAGTAGTGGTCGGCCAGCATGGATGGTGGCAAGGTTGTGCCGAGCTTGGCATTCCCGGCTACGAACCTTTCGAGCCAACCGGCGCCAACTTCAACTTGCTAATCGACGCATCAGAGCGTGACCCGATCAGCGGAACACCATCACACAGGTCCGGCCTTTGCGAAGTTCGATTGATCGAGAAAGCGAATGCGTGAGACCAGAGGATCTGGTGGCACTGCTGCGAGAGTCAATGTCGGCTTGCAGGCTGGAACGGCCGTGGGTCAATGAGACAGTGAGTGGCTCCTGTGGGTCGGCAGTGATCCGTCAAGTCATAGAGGAGCTGTCGTTCGACTTGATCGAGGCGGCATCCGAGGCAGCTCGGACAGTGTGCGCCTCCGGCGTTCACTGAGTTGGCCGGCAGTGTCAGCAGTACCTTGATACCTGCCGGTGGCGGCGAGGCCGCGCGCTTGCCCGAACGACGGCACTGTGTCCATGACCGCCTGTTCGGCCGCGACCGGCGACCGGCTCCTCCCGCTGCATTGTCGACACCGACGATGTCATGGTGATGATCGGCAACGGATCGATTTCACGAGACCGGTTCTTGTCGATTGAGGCCCGGAACCCGCCGTTCAGGTGAGCATTTTGACTTTGCTAGGACGAGCTATAGCTCGTGCAGTTTGAGGCTGCGGACCAGTTCAAGAATCTCGACGCGCCTCGACCCGAATGCCAGGGGCTCAACGCCGAGAACCTCGAAGGGCGGGTTGGGCATCCGCTGCTTGAACAGCAGCAGGCACCGCCCGGAATCATCTCGTCTGGAGCCGTAGCTGATCGCTTGCGCCTGCGATCGTTGCAGGTACGCAGCCTGGGCCCAGGCTCGGGTTTCCGGGTAGCACGCCGGCAGGCTGTCGACCATCTGGGCCCTGGAGATCTGCTGCAGTCGTGGAAGATCGTGCGTATGAAAACTCACACGCTGCAGCGACGCAGGAAGCCTGAGTGTCACGAGGAAGTAGTGCCGCAGCGAGTCCACCTCGAAGATGCCAGGCGGGGAGAGCGACGCGTCGTGCAGCACCGACTCCATGTACGCGGCCTCGGTCGTGCTGGCGACGTAGTACGTGTGCACAGGCGAGCCGTCAGCCTGCGAGATCGGGGCGAACCGCGTGCTGCCCCAGCCTTGGGCAAATGTGTGCGCGTTCGTGTCGGGATGGCGAGCCGTGTTGTACACGTGGTACCACTGGCCGACTTCCTCCCTCGTCACCGTGCGGATGGTGAAGTCTTCGGCCGGGCCCGGAGCCGGCAGGCCGCAACTCATGCGACGTAGCTGGCCCGTCTCTGCGCCGCGGCGTTGAGCACCACGTCAGCCCGGTTCAGCGCTTCCTTGGGTGCCACCGGCGCGCCACCTGGAAGGCCTGGCGCGGCGATCCAGCCGTTCGGGAAGTGGAACCAAGCAGCCAGCACCCAAGGGTCGGCCACCTCCCCGAAGGCTTTGAGGAGATCTTTGATGATCGACAGCGGCTGGTAGAGCGCATCGAACTGGTACCGCGCGAAGTACTCCTTGCCGCCGTAGTTGACGCTGAAGATGCGACCGCGGCGCTTCCAGTCACTCGCCGGGTGCGACTTGTTGGATGGCGGCTCGGTCTGCAGGGCGTTGATCTGCTCGGCGGTGATCCAGTCGCCTTCGGCGAAGACCTGCTGGACGGTCTTCATCCGGCGAACGCGATCTTCGATGAGCTCGGTGCTG
Source organism: uncultured beta proteobacterium (assembly GCA_903822435.1). Classification (GTDB taxonomy): domain Bacteria; phylum Pseudomonadota; class Gammaproteobacteria; order Burkholderiales; family Burkholderiaceae_C; genus Rubrivivax. The sequence continues at coordinate 4,181 of CAIJPE010000336.1, forward strand.
GGCTCGAGCATCCCGGTGGCCAGCTCCGCAAGCCGGTCGGCGCGTTCGAGCACAGACGCCTGGCCAGCGCCCACAAGCACAACGATGGCCTTCTCCAGCGCCTGAACCATGGACGCGACCGCCGCCGGATCAGCGTCTCTGGGTATGCTGACTGGCAAGACCATGGTTGGAGCCATGTCTTGCGTGCTTGACGCTCGCATCAGGTTTTTCATATGCCAGTTCTGCCAAGAGTTTATAGCTTATCGGCATTGTTGGCAAATGTCGTGGCTCAACGGGAATCTGGTGGTGCCCGGCAGAGCAGTGGTTGTCGCTGCTGAGCGATTCGGTCCGAGGGTCTCCGCGGGAGCGGGTCATTGGCAGCCGAGGGCGCGCTGCCGATCCCGTGCTGCCCTGCGCTGCGCGGTCAGCCGATCCTGCGTCGGTCCGGTTTGGGGTTGGCGCGCCACCGCATCGACGGCGCGAATTTCCTGAGCCAACGCCTTGCACTCCCATGCGGAGCCGGCCCCGGTGGTCGCAGACGGAAGCTGCGGACCTGAATTGACGGGCGCAGGAGGAGCTGCCAGGCGGTCGCCCTCGGCTTTGGCTGCCTTCGCGAGCTCGACTTGCTGGCTGAAAGGCATCCCGTCGGGCACGGTAGTCATGCGCACGATCACCGCGCTGCGCTGGCTGCAGGTGCCGATGGACCAGAACTCGCCGCCACCGTAGCTGCGTCACAGGTAAATCGTGCCGGCGTTCAGGGCGGCGTAGGGTAGGAGGAGGGCGATGAGCAGGAAGTGGCGCATGAGCGTGGGACTCGGGTGGCAAAGGTCCTGGAAAGGGCCACAGGTTCTGGTCGGCCCCTGCATCCCACGATCGACTCCAGGACGATCCCTGGACCGACAGAATCTTCACCAAAACGTCCCACACCTGGTTGATGGGGGATTTGAGGTGGCCTTGCGCGACTCAGGCGACACGGGGACAAGGCCCCCCGACCAACGTGCTCACCGATCGATTTCCACGGGCTGCTGTCGAGGCGGTAGTTCCGGCAACTGCCTGATCGGAGATTGACGGGCACCCCTTGCTTTGCGACGCTAAGACTTTCGGGTTCCCGGCGTTGCCGGCCATGCCTGCTTCAGGCGCGAGGCTCTGGACACGGCGAGGGCGGGCCCGGGCCCGGGGCCGGATCTGAATTTACCGCCTGCCTGGCCGACCGCATCGCAAGCCCAGGCCTCGATCGTCCATCAGCCACCGTGCACCAAAGCTTTGGGGATGGCCGGCATTTCCCCTAGGCGCGCACGCCACACCCAAGGGGGTGAGGAGGATGAAGCTTCAGGGCCGGGCCACAGGCCGGCTCGTCCGGCCGTGCCTTCCCCGTCGGGAGCCGACTCGATGATCAGCGGCACGGGCGACTCGGGTGTGTCCGTCAGGATGGCGCTGGCCACGGCCTCGGAGCGATGCAGGTTGTAGCGCAGGCCCTTGACGAAGGAGCGCCCTTGCCCCGCGAGGTGCTCGATCAATTGCAGCTCGAAGGCGTCCTCGACCGGCAGCCAGTGGCTGGTCACCGGCATCAGGGACAACTCCAGCAGGCTTGGCGCGAAGGCTGAGTTGATGCCGAAGGTGGCGATGATGATCATGCGCAGGTTCTCGCTGGCAGCCCAAAGAGCCAACTCCGGCTCGAACCGCCGGCCCAACCTCCGGTACAGACCTTCGTCCAGGGCGAAGCCCTGATCCGGCACGTGCTTGATGACGGCCTTGAAACCGTAGCGTGCTGGCATGATCTCCTTGACCTCGCCAATGAGCAGCAACAGGGGCTGGGCCTTTCCCGGAAGGGCGGCGGCTTGCGCCCAGCGAGCGGTGCGGCGTGCGCTCAGGGCCTCCCGGTGTTCGAGCGAGAACGTCTCGGGGATGTAAAGCAGGTCTTGCAGCGTGCTGCCGCGAAGCACTTTGTCCTGTGCTGCCTGCAGCAGGAGCTTACGCACCGTCGCCCAGGACCGTTTGCCCGCAAACCCTGGCTGCCACCGCGTGAGCTCCGCTTCATCCCACAAGTAGTGCAGCAGGCCGCGCAGGGATAGCCTGGTCCCGTCCGACGCGACGCTGTCGCGCTGGCCGCCGGGGATGGGGCCAGCGGAGCGGCCCGCCGCGTTGGACAGCGCGAAGTCCAGCAGCAATGTCGTGCTTCCTGAAGCCGGGTCCTCCTTGATCGCCGAGCCCAGCACCTGGCCCAGGCCGGAGAACTCGGCAGGTGGCTCGTAAGACGGACATTGCGCCGCGTGCAAGCTGCCGGTCTCGGGCATGCGCTTGACGATGAAGCCTTCACCCAGCCGCGCGACGTACATCGGCACGCCACCGCCCTCGGGCAGGCACAGGCACCGCACACGCTGGTGCGCCGCGTGGGCATCCGCCACCGCTTGCGCAAATGCCGGCGTGACCATCTCGAAGTGCATGCCGCCGATTTCGTAGACCCCGGCGGGTACGGTCAGGCAGGAGGAGGATGGCTCCACGGCGCAGTCCTACCGACTGGGTGCTGGCGCAGCGCGGTCGCGGCTGCGCTGAGGCTCGGGCGTGGTCACGACGGCCGGGCGTTGCGACGGTGCCGCCTTGTCGAAGACCTTCACTTGCGGTGCCCGGCCCTCACGCAAGCGCTGCGCGAGTTGCTCAGCCGCGGCGGCCATCACCGCCTCGCGCCGAGCCTCGGGTACGCGCTGAGCGAGGAGCACGGCTTCGATGGCGGCCAGGACGGCCTTCCGGCTGCCACCCCGCGCGGATCCTTTGGCGGCAGGCTGCGCTGCAGCTGAGGTGCTTGTGGGGTCCGCTGTCCGCTTGGGGGCGCCGGCGAGGTCGGCGACTGAAGCGCCCCGTGCGTCCCCCCCTGGCGCCGGCTCGATCCGGTTGGACGCCCGGGCCTCGCGCTCTCGGCCAAGCACCTCGAGATCCGCTGGTTTGGGCTCGTATCCCAGCGTTTTGACGCCTCGCGCCGAAGCCTCCAGCCACACCAGGCGCCGGAAATCCTCGCTCCCCGAAACCCGCAGTGCCTTCCACTGACGAGCCTCGGCCACGTCCACCATCGAGCGCGCAACGGAAGGACTGTTCGTGTGCGTGGCCAACCGGAAATTCGATTCCGTGAAGGCCACCCGCGAGGTGTCGCCCCTGAAGCGGTACTCCGTGCGGCCGAGTGTGACGTCCCCAACAGTCACGGGCGCTCGCTTGATGATGTAGCGCTCCTGCAGTGCGGCTTGGAGCCGGGCTGCGGACAACAGACGTTCGGTCTTCGATGCGAGTCGCTCCGGGGCCTGGTCGGGCGCGTTGGGTCCCGCCACTTCCTGAACGCTCCTGGCGGGGGTGCGTATGACGGCGCTGGCCTGCGGGGGGGCTACCTCGGGCGTCGGCTGCCCTTGAGCGGGCGGGGATTGCCGGGCCGGCCCTCGACTGGCGCGGGTTGAGGCCGCCCGGTCGCCGGGCTCCACGCTTCCACCCATGGTTTGATTCGGCGCGGCAGTCTGGGCAGGCTTCATTGACCGGTCAGAGTCCATATCGATCTCGCTGCGTTGAACGTAGAGGAAGTCAGCGGCTCAGCGCCGCGGATCGGCAGCGGAGACCCGCGCCACGGGCATTGCCCGGTAAACTTCGATCTCCACGAAGCCGTCTTGGACCGGTATGGCGGGCTTCCAGGGCCGCTGATCGGCACCGTGGGGCCAAGCCGGCTGCAGGTCAGGCGCCGAGAGGCGGATCCGACTGCGCTCCACGCCGGCGGAAACCAGGTCGTCTCGCATCGCAACCAGGCGCTCGCGGGCCGTGCGCATCCCGTAGGCCGGCTCCTTTGCGCCTGCGCTGCGGTTCGGGCCGAACGCCCTCAACACCAGGAGCGGCGCCGTCTTGGCCTCGACGTACAGCGCCTTGGCAATGTCCACAGGAACGACGACGGCATGGCTGCCGGCCATGAAGCTCACGGTGAAGATGGAATTTGCTGTTGGCGACTGGGCGGTGCCAGGCGCTGGTGTGTCAGCCGAGGACTGGCCGGCACTTGCCGCGTTGCACGTGGCGACGGCCATGTGTGCCGCACTCAGGATTCGCTCGCGGGCAGCCCGATCGGCCAGAGCGGCGGCCGCCAGGTCCGCCTGACGTGTGGCCTCGCCGGCGAGGATGCGGGTGTTCTGCAGCTCGCTGCGGCAGACCTGCAGTTCGACCGAGGCGGGGCTGTTGGCTGGTCGTTTGAGGGCCTCGTCGACCGTTGGAGGCTTGGGTGGGGCACCGCACCCGGCTAGGAGCGCGACAAGAAAACCAAGGAACGCGAACGCAGGCCAGCGCGGCGCCACTGTTGCAATGGGGCGCGTTCGGTGAGTGCGGTGGCGGGTCCGTTGGAGGTAGGCAGTGTGCGAGGGGCTCATCGGATTCATGGTGGCGTGCGAGTCAGGTGTTGCGCTTCAGGGAAGCGTTTCGGGTGGGCGTGATGGGTCGTCGGACGCCGCGCCGTCATCGGCGCCCGGATCCGCGCCGTCGATGACGTTCTCGATCTCCGCGCTGGTGATCAGCACGCCGTCTTCGTCGGGTTCGGGTTCGACGGCGCCACCGGCAGCCGGACTCGACCGCGGGCTGAAGAAGTCGAGCATCACCTCGGCCGCCTGGCTCGGTGTGCCCTCCCAGGTGTTGGGCAGCTCAGGCATCTCGTGGGCAAGCGCCTCGACGTTCAGGCCCTCGTCGGCGGGCAAGTCCTGTGGCAGGTAACGCCAGCGCTGCTGGACCTTGGCCAGGTGCAGCTCGATGTCCAGTTGGGGCAACGTGGGCGCAGGCCGCAGCCGGGTGGTTAATGCCTTGTCCCGGTGGTAGCGGATCTTCTGGCCCAAGATGGGTTTGCAGTTCTCGCAGATGACGATCAGGCGTTCGGTGCCGAGCTCCTTGAACTCCTGCGGCAGGAGCAGCGCACGGCGCTGCGGGCTCTCGTTGCGGCTGACCGATGCTCTGCCATTGGGGCCGAGCGACTGGCTGCGGCCCTGCGAAGTCGAGCGCTCCGTGAAGTTGCCCAGCATCGCGCTGTACTCGTCTGCATCGCGTTGTTCGCGCGGGGCATAAAGGATTTGCAGACCGTGGTTGGTCGCAAAGGTGCGTGCTTCCCTGTCGCCGTAGACCGCATCGAGCTGCGACATGGCCTGCACGACGGTGAGAAGTCGCAGGTTGTAGCCCGCAAGGTATGCCGCGGCGTGGCTGATAACGCCCACGCGGCCCATGGTCGTGAACTCGTCCATCACCAGCAGGCACTGGCGTTTGAGGGTGGCGTCTTGTTCGGGCAGATGCCGGGTGTTCAGGTTGACCAGCTGCGAGAAGAACAGGTTCAGCAACGGCCTGGCGGCCTGCAATCGGTTCGGTGGAATGCGGACGTACACGGACATCCGGTGGCGCCGCACGTCCTGCAGATCGAAGTCGTCGGCACTGGTGGCCGCATCGACCACCGCATCCGCGAAGATCGTCAGCGGCGCGTTGAAGGTGGCCACGACGCTGGCCAGCGTGTTCTCGGAGTTGGAGAGCAGCCGCTGCAGCGCATCGACACACTCGTCGGACAGTGCCGGCTTGTCAGGACGGACCTGGACCTGCCGATCCTGGATGAGACTGCTCAGGTGGTCCTTGAGCGCTCGCCCCTTGCCCGATGACTGGCGCAGCATTTCGCCGATGGTTCGCGGCAGTTCCGGGGCCTCAAGCAAGAGCAGTCCGAGGCCGAGGAACAGATTGCGCGCCTGGTCGTTGAAGAAGGCCTCCGAAGAGGTCCCGCTACCGTCATTGGGGAAGAACACCTGCCCGATGGCCAGCAGGTCGCCCACGCGGTGCAGCGGGCTTGTCCGGACGGCTCCCAGGGGGTTCCAGCGGTGGCTGCGTGCCGCTTCATCGAAGGGCGAAAACGCGTAGACCGATTGGCCGTGTTCGGCCCGGTAGCCGGCCGTGATCGCGTAGTTCTCTCCCTTGACATCCAGCACGACCACCGAGTCGGGCCAGTTCAGCAAGTTGGGGATAACCACGCCCACACCCTTACCGCTGCGTGTGGGGGCGGACAGCATCACGGAGAGCTGGCCATGCAACTGGAGGTAGCGGCCGCGGAATCGGCCCACGAGGATGCCGGCCCTCTCGGACTCATCCAGTAGGCCGGCACGGCGGACTTCGGCCAGCGTGGCGAACCGGGCGGCTCCGTGCAGGGCACGCCGGGGCCGGGCGGCGGCCACCAGCGCGCCCGGCAGTCCAACCAGCAATCCGAGGGTGGACAGGACGGTGGAGGCGACCAGCTTCTTGTGCTGTTGCGGGTCCTCGCCAAACTGACTCCAGTAGCTGGCGATGCTTGTCAGCTCGGCTTGCCGCGGGTCCGTCTTGTTGAGCAGCAAAAACAATGCGCCGCTGGCGTAGGCCGCCGCGCAAGCCAGTGCCGTGAAGCCGATGCCCGCAAAGGCCCCGGCCGCGACCTTGCGGGCCATCGGCCACTCCGACCAAGGAAGACCGGTCGTATCGGTCATAAGGCCGTCGCCGGCTCGTCCCAACGGCCCATGCGCAGTCGCCGGGGCTCGTAGAGGATCTCGGAGATGAAGCGGCCACGCTCGTCGCGGTCGAACTGCACGACGATGTCGATGACGACCCGCAGGAGTGCCTTGATCTCGTCCATGCTCAAGCCACCCCCGGCCCCGCTCTCGCGGATCATCAAGGCCATCTGTTCATAGGCCAGCGCTGCGCTGCCGGCATGCACGCTGGTGATGCTGCCGGGGTGCCCGGAGGCGGCCAGGCGAACGAACGCAAAGCACTCCGGGCCGCGGACCTCTGTCAGGAAAATGCGGTCGGGTTTCATGCGCAGGCAGGCTTGCAGCAGAGATCCAGGGGTGACCTGGGCCGCGCCTTGGCCGTCCTGGCTGTAGAAAAGGTGAACCACGTTCGGGTGATTCGGGATGGTCAACTCGGCCGTGTCCTGGATCGTGATCAGCCGTTCATCGCGGGGCACTTCTTCGACCAAGCCCTTCATGAAGGTGGTCTTGCCGGAGCCGGTGCGGCCGCTCGCGACGATCGTCTGGCGGTGGCGCACCGCCAGGCGCAGGAAGTCAGCGTGGCGGCCGGCGGCCTTGAGGGTCAGCAGCTCTTGCTCAAAGGGCAGCAAGCGGTGGCCCGCAGTGCGGACGACGGTGGCATCGGGCAGGCCTTGTGTCGGGGCCGGTCCTGTCCCCGGGTGATCCCCCAGGCTCGCGCCCGATCTCGCGTCCAGTCTCGAGAATTGTCCGCTGCGCTCGAAGTCCTCCAGCCGCAGGATCGCTTGCGAAGGCTTGCGCACGGTGATCGAGACAGTCCCGGCGGAAACGGCCGGTGGGATGACGAACTGGATGCGCTCGCCGCTGGGCAAGGTGGCCGACAGGAGCGGCCGCTCAGGACTGATCTGCTGGTGGCAGAAGGTCGCCACAGCGGTGGCCAGCGACAGACAGCGGTGCAGGGTCATCTCCGGCGCAACGACTGCGTGCCAGCCGTGGACCGTCTCCACCATCAACTCGCCCGGGCGGTTAACGCAGACCTCAAGCACCCCAGGCGCGTCCAGGGCTTCACGGAGCGGCCGCAGGAACTCGACCACGGAGGTGGCGTCACCGCACCAGCGATCCCGGGTTGTGTGGCGATCGAGCAGGGCCGCGCTCATGGCGTTGCACGCTTGAGAGCCGCCGTGCTCTCCCGCGCACTGGGCTGCAGGGCATAGACGCCCGAAAAGTCGACGTCGCGCGCCACGTAGATCCCGACGATGCCACCGGCTTCGCGCACGATCACAGGCGGGATCTGAATGCTGCTGTCCAGGACCTTTTCAGCCAGCTTGCTGGCGTTGGCGGTGGTGGAGGGCAGCACGACAGTCGTCGAGGATCCGCTGTCGCTGCGCTGGGTCTGTTCCTGCGCGACCACCTTGACCGCGTCGTCGATCAGCGAGAGCAGCAGCGCCGCGCCGATGCGCTCACCCCAGCGGTTGTCGACGACGCCATCCACGCCGGACTCGCCCAGCTGCCCGGTGCCGGGTGAGTCCAGATCCACGGTCACCCCCAGCGGCGTACGCAGGCGGGTCCACAGGATCGGGATGCGCACGGTGCCCGGTCGCACCGCCGTGCTCCGGTACTCGCCGTCCAGGTGCGAACCGCGCTCGATGAGCAGCACGCGACCGTCGTCGCCGTAGACATTGCGCTGCACCAGGCAGCCCACGAATCCGGAGGTCGCACTCACCACGCGGGTCTTCAGCGCGCAGCTGAAGGCCGTTCCCTTGGGCAGCGTCAGGCTTCGGTTGCCCAGCCGTGTGGCCGCCACGCGCGGGGTGGCCGAGGCCTGCAGCTGGCCCCCGAAGAGACCGCTTCCAGGCGGGGACCCGGACGGAGGTGTGTTGCCCACGAGACCCGTCGGTGCGAATGCCGACGCGGGTCCGCCGCCCGCGGTCTGTCCACCGGCCAAAGCAGCGCTGCGGCTGAGGTTATCCAGCAGGCCTTGCAGCTGGCGTTGATAAGCCTGCAGATTGCGCGTCGTGGCGGCCAGCGGATCACCCGCATCGGACGGCTCCGTCGGTGCTGCCCGGTCCGCGGAGACTGGCGTCTGCCGGCTGGACACCAGCAGGATCGGCGCGTCCTCAGCCGGCACGGCTTGGCTGCCTGCGGCGCGGGGCGTGGCCGCGCCCCCTGTCCGCAAAGGAATGGGTTCGTCCTCATCCCGGCCTTCAATCGCCGGAACGCGGTACCCCTGACTCGCGACACTTGGAGCCGCAGTAGGGGCCGATGCCGTGGCCGGCGACGCAAGCGGTGTGCTGGATCTGCCTAGATCCAGCTTGCGGGGTGCGGCGAGCGCCGCGGCGGGCCGCTCGTGATCCCTGCCGGCCTGGGTCTGCTCGGTGTAGCGCGCACCGGCTGCGACTCGGTGGATCGACAGCGCTGCGATGACCGCCAGCGTCACCACGGGCAGCGCGATGGCCAGGAGACTCTTTGCGGAGACGGCGCGGCCTGTGGGCGTCGACACGTCGGGAATGCCGGCCTCGCCCGGCAGGGGCGCGAGCTGCGGGCGGCTGGGTGTGTCCGCCGGATGTTCCGCGCTTGAAATGACGTGGTGGCCAGAGCTCATCGGGCGTCTCCATTGCGAGTGTCAGTGGCTTGCTGCGGGTCGCTCCTGAGCACCCGCTGCACCCCGGACACCGTGGTGCCCTCGCGGGGCGCGGTGCCCTCGATGTCAAAGCCCTCGTTCCACAGGCCCAACGCGGCCGCGCCGGCGCGCAGCATGAAACGACGGGCCACTCGGTCGACCACGAGTAGATCGCCGTCCATGCGGGTGTTGACCCAGGCCTCGCTGCCGTCGGCCAGCACCTCGAAGACCGCGGGCAAGGGCCGCTGGCCCGGCAGGCGCAGGTATGTGAAACGACCGTCGTCAAAGACCAGGGTCGGCACGATGTCCTCTGAGGCTGTGCCTTCGGCGAGCGCGTATTGGGTGTTGACGACCTGAGGCCCGGCCTTCAAGCGCTCGGCGACTAACGCCTGCGGTGCGGGTGGCCGCGGGACCGGCGGCAGGGCGTGGATTTCGGCCAGGAGCTGCAGCTCCCGAGCGGTCGGGTTTGGGGTCGCTGGATTGCGAGCGGGGGCTTTGATGGTCAGCCTGTAGACCGGCGGTCGGGGATCGGCGTCGGCCAGTACGGTGAAACGCAGGGCGTGCGTGCGCCGGTCTGTGACAACGGCCAGCGTGTTGGCGACCAGGGCCGTCGACTTGGGCTTGACGTAGAGGTAGCGGCTGCCCGCTTGCGCGGCCACGCACCAGGCGGCCTCTGGCTTGGTGCAATCGCCGCCCAGGCCCGCGGCCACTTCGACGAGAGCTTCATCGGGGTCCAGCACGATCAAGGTCACGACGCCGCGCTTGACTGGCACATTCAGCACCGCGTGCGAGTCGTAGACGACCTCGCGCAGGCGCGGGTCCTCCGCGCTGGGGTCGGCCATGCAAGCCTGGGGAGTGGTCGCCCAGCCGACTACCGTGCACAAAAGCAGATGGACGGGCCCCGTGGCCCACGCAGTGAACCGCGACAGGCCCGTCATGGCTTGGCTCCGGGCGTGGGGGTGTTGATCTCCGGGTCCGAGCGGTAGGCCGTCACCACGAACCCGAAGGGGTTCTCCAGGCGATCGACCTCCTTGGACAGGACCTTGGGCTGATAGTCGAAGACGACGCTGGCCACGTGCCGGGTGGTGACTTCCGGGAGGTTGCGTTCCGCGACGCGCACCACCTTGTCGTAGGTCACGGTGGCCTGGCCGCGATGGGGGTCGCGCGCATCCCGGCCGCCGGGTCCGTTGGCCTCCAGGCGCACGCTCACGATCTGGATGCGCCAGTCTTGCGAGCCGCCGAGCTTCTTGTGCAGGGCGGCGTCGCCTTCGAATTGTCGGTTGTAGTCGGCAAACACTGCCGGCACAGCCATGCGGGCCACCTGATCGAAGTCACGCTGCAGGAACATCCAGTTGTAGCCTTCCCGGGCCCGCACGAAGGTGGCCAGGTTGTGCTTGTCCAGGGCCTCGAGCGCAGGAACCGTCTCCTCGCTCAGGCGCTGCTGGATGGTGGCCTCACCGGTGACGCGGTCCACCACGATGGGGATCTCGACCACGCGCCGCAGCGGCCCCTGCACGCACACCGCCGCCACACCCAAGGCCGCCAGGGTCAGGGCCGAGATGGCGACCCACCAGGCCCGCCGCTCGGAGCGCTCCAGCAAGAGCGCGCGGTCGATTTCCCAGTCGGTATTGCGATGGAAGGCGTTGCGAGGGAAGGCATCGCGAAGGAAGGCACCGCGCTGGAGGGTGTTGGGTTGAGGCTCTGACCAGGCGCTGTCGGGCTCGCGGGTGGGAAGTGAGGCCGCCGCGGGCTTGCCGTGGGGTTCCTCGGGACATTCAGGCCATGCAGCGGCGCTGCCCGACATTGAGACGAACTTCATGGGACGATGACGGGGAGTTGGGGGGTAAGGGCGATGTCGCTGAGGTCGCGGTCTGCGGAGATCCGCGCCCGTCAGGGCAGGTAGTCCGAGACCTTGGCGACTCGGCCCAGCATCTCGTACTGGCGTTCTCGATCCCGCGAGCGGGCGATGCGCTCCTCGCTGTCGGCCAGGCCCTGCAGCATCTGCAGCTGCGACATCTCATGGGCCAGCAACGCGTTCTCCGCACCGATGCGGGCCTGGATCTCCTGCACCGATTTCTGGTCGGGTGTAGCGTCGATCTGGCCCATCAGCGACTGGATCTGTGTCAGCCTTCCTGCGGCCGATCGCATGGCGTCCTGGAGCAAGCCCTTGTGCTGATAGGGCTGAGCCAGCGTGGCCTGGCAGCGAATGCGGGCATCGCCTTCGAGATCCAGGCAGTTGTAGACCATGGTGGCGTCGCGCAACGCTCTGCCAGTACCGTTGAGCCCCGCGTAGCCGCCGCTGTTGACGGCGTTGACTAGGGTGTACGCTTCCGCGGGTACGTAGTTTTTCAGCAGTGGGTTGTTGAACACGTTGCCCAGGTTGCGGAACCCATTCAGGCTGCTCAGCTGGGCTTGCAACTGCTGGATCTGCTGGACCTGGTTGTTGATGGCCGTGATGTCGTTGAGGACCTGCTGCACCGTCTGCGCGAGGTTGGCCACGTCGATGACGGGGATGCCCTGTGCGAGCGCCGGCATGCTCAGGGCACAAGCGACGGCTGCGACGCCGACCACTGCTTGGGTGATGCGTGCGGCCCATCGGGCCGGCGCGGTCCTGAGCGAAGAGTTTGCGTGCCTCAAGCGGTAAGTCATGACGGTCATCCTCGGGTCGGTGTGGGTTGGGCAGGGGTGTGGAAATGCGATCGGTTCAGGAACGGCCGCGCCGGGCCGCTAGCTTGTAGGCGGCGGTCTTGATGGCGGAGTAGCCTGCACGGACCTGACCGCCTGCGGCGGCCGTGGCCTGGCCGGCGAGGTAGGGAAGCCCCGCTCCGGCACGCACCACACCGCCGGCAGTGCTCCCAAGGGCTGCGCCGCTGCCGCGCGAGTTGCGCAGGCCCGACGCCATGAGCACGTTCTGGATCATCTGCACGCCTTGCTGCACGGCTGCACCGCCGGTCAGTGCGCTGGCCAGACTCGGCGCCTGAAAACAGATCACCGCCATCAGGATCATCACCACGCAGTAGCGCAGCGACTCCCCAAAGGCGTTGAAGGTGTCGCCCAGGAACCCACCATGGCTCTGAACGGTCGCCAGGATCGTGTTGCCCATCCACAGGCTCAGGCCCAGGGCAAAGAACGCAAACCAGGTCAGCACCACCGTGTTGAGCACCATGGACAGCCAGCTGTCGAAGAACCGTGCCGTCGGCCGCCACGCCAGGCACAGAACGAAGATGGGGCCCACCGCGATCACGAAAGCCATGAACAGCTTGGCCATGGAGACGACGTACAACGCCACGCACAGGAAGATGACGTTGCCCAGGGACGTCACGATGACCGTCAACAGGAGGTCCAGTCGGGTGAGACTCACCTCCCGAAGCAGCTCGAACGTGAGCTGGCTGGCCCGGTCGTTGAAGGTGTCCAGCAGTGTGTACGGCGAGGCGACCGTGCTGGGGTCGGCGGCCGCGGGCAGGAACGTCGAGGCCACACCCATGGCCAGCGCGTCAGCGGTATCGGCCACGGTGGACAGGTACACCCCGGACTCCAGAGCGAAGACCAGCACGAAGCCGATCTTGACAACTTTCCAAAGGAAGGTTGGCACGGTCTCGGACACCTCGTTGCGCAAGACCGCCCAGCCGTACAGGAGCACCCACAACGTCATCACGCTCAGGGCCAGCGGTGCGATGTCCGCCATCAGGCGCGAGACCACCGAAATCACGTAGTTGGACAGGACCTGGTTGAACTGTGTGCCGATCCAGTTGAACATGGGCAACTCCTGTTAGGTGCAGGCGTGGGTGAGCAGGCTTTTGCGTGCTCAGCGGACTGGAGCCGCCGCGCCGGCGCCGAGACCCACCGCGTCGCGTCGATCTCTCACCGCTTGCGTCAGCCGGGGCAACCATTGCGCCGGGTCATCGCCGTGTTGTGCGCGCAGCACGTCCAGCAGGGCAATGTTGTCGGTGGTGGCCGACAGCACGGTGATGAAGTCCTCCAGACCCGTGAGGTCGAG
>CAIJPE010000337.1 GCA_903822435.1 uncultured beta proteobacterium
TGACCATGTGCTGGTGCCGCCGCCCAAGACCGCCGACGCCGCTGACAAGCGCGCTGGCCAGGGCTACAAGACGACGGACTGGTCCGACTCGACGAAGTCGCTGTAAGTCGGGCCGAAGTTGCTGTGTTCCGCAGCGAACAGACGCTTTGCGCGGCGAGCTTCACCGTCCGCCCCTGGTCTCAATCTTTGCAACACGCGGACTCCCGATGCCATCAGACTCCAAAGGCGTGAAGCAAGCTGCGAGGCGGTGGGCTGTCGTCGCCGTGACGCTGACCTCGTTGGCAGCTCCGGCCGCCCCGCAAGCCCAGGTTGAGGCAGCGTCGCAGGGTTCGAAGGCGGCGCCGGTGGCCTTGCCAGACATCGCGGCCATTGCGGCGCGCTTCGCGCCCATCGTCGTGAACATCAGCGTCACCGGCACGCGCAATGTCTCGACACGCAGCGACGCGCCGCCTACGCCCGGCGACGACGCCGAGGGCGCTCCGGGGCCCGACGGCGCCGATGCCATGCGCGATTTCCTGCGCAACTTCCAGCAACGTTTCGGCGGCCTGCCGCCGCAACTGAAGTTGCCGGTGCGAGGGGAGGGCTCGGGTTTCATCATCACCGCCGAAGGCCTGATCCTGACCAACGCGCATGTGGTGGCCAACGCCGACGACGTGCTGGTGCGCCTGAGCGACCGCCGCGAATTCGCTGCCAAGGTGCTGGGCAGTGACCCGCTGACCGACATCGCGGTGCTGAAGATCGACGCCCGAGGCCTGCCTGCAGCCGCCATTGCGCGGCCGAGCTCGCTGGCAGACCTTCAGGCCGGGGTGCAGACCGCCCGGGTAGGGGAATGGGTTCTGGCCATCGGTTCACCCTTCGGCTTCGAGAGCACCGTCACGGTGGGCGTGGTCAGTGCGGCCCGGCGTTCCTTGCCTGGTAACGGCTGGGTGTCGTTCATCCAGACCGACGCGGCCATCAACCCGGGCAATTCCGGCGGGCCGCTGATCAACATGCAGGGCGAGGTGATCGGCATCAACTCACAGATCTACTCGCAGACCGGCGGCTACCAGGGCCTGTCGTTCGCCATTCCCATCGAGGTCGGCGTTCGCATCGCGCAGGAGATCCTGGCCACCGGCAAGGCGCACCACGCGCGCTTGGGCGTGTCCATCCAGGAAGTGAACCAGCCGCTGGCCGAGGCCTTCAAGCTGGACCGGCCGGCCGGCGCGCTGGTCACCGATGTGAGCAAGGGCAGCGCCGCCGAACGCGCCGGCCTGGTCAGCGGCGACGTGGTCCTGGCCGCCAACGGCCGAACGGTGAATCTTTCGGGTGACCTGCCGGCCATCGTCGGGTTGGCGCTGCCGGGCGATGCCATCGAACTGGCGGTCTGGCACCTAGGGGCGCGGGTGACGCGCCGTGCGCAACTGGACGACGCCAACGCACGCCTGCCCGGTGCCGCGGCCGACGCGGCTGCGCCCGGCCCCAAGGTGCCCACCGGACGCCTGGGCCTGTCGCTGCGCGCACTGCAGCCTGACGAGATGCGTGTGTCGGGCATCACCGCCGGCCTGGTGGTCGATGGCGTGAACGGCGCTGCGGCGCGCGCCGGTCTTCAGGTCGGTGACCTGCTGTTGGCCATCGACGGCCGCGCCGTCAGCAGCCCCGAACAGGCCACCACTTTGGTCGCCAAGTCGGACAAGGCCGCCGCCGTGCTGGTGCAGCGCGGCGGCACCAAGCTCTACGTGGCGCTGCGGCTGGAGTGAGCGTGCATGCGCCCCGCGCTGCAATCAGGCCTTGAAGCAGGCAGGTCTCTGGTCGGGCCAGTCTGGAAGGGTTGGCGCGCCGACGATCCAGCGAGCATGGGTGCCCCATGGATGTCCCGGGTGCTCCAGCTGGTCCTGCAACTGCTTCCAGCCCAGCCAGCATGCTCAGACCGAGGCCGCTGCCTTCGACTTCGGAAAGTCAGCCGCACGCGCCACCGCTTCACCTGCCGTAAAGTCCTTGCGCAACTCGTCGAGCTTGGCCATGGCGCCCTCAAAGGCATCGTTGCCGAGCAGCAGGTGGCGCGGTGGGTTGCCCGACGCCACGGCCTTGACGATGGCCTTGACGGCGCGCACGGGATCTCCCGGCTGGTGGCCCGACGATTCACGCACCTGGATCCGCACGTTGCCGGCTGTGGCCATGTAGTCATCGATCTGGTGCGCGCTTTCGTTCGCCGAGCGCCCGGCCCAGTCGGTGCGAAAGCCGCTGGGTTCGACCACCATCACCCGGATGCCCAGTTCGGCAACCTCGCGCCGCAAGGCTTCAGACAAGCCCTCGACCGCGAACTTGGTGGCGTTGTACTGGCCCAGCGCCGGCATGCCGCGCAAGCCTGCCAGGGACGAGAGGTTGACGATGCAGCCGCTGCGCTGCTTGCGCATGCCGGGCAGCACGGCCTGGATCATCGCGGTCAGGCCGAAGACATTGACCTCGAACATCTTGCGCACTTGGGCCAGTTCGCCCTCTTCGATGGCGGCGAAGTAGCCGATGCCGGCGTTGTTCACGAGCACGTCGATGACGCCGAATCGGGCCTGCGCGGCCTTCACGGCCGCGGTGACTTGGTCAGGCTGTGTGACGTCGAGTTGCAGCACCAGGACGTTGTCGGTCGCGCCATAGCCCTCCAGCTTGGATGGGTCGCGTGCTGTCATCACCGTGCGGTAGCCATGCTCGATGGCTTGCTTGGCCAACTCCAGGCCGAAGCCCGTCGAGCAGCCGGTGATGAACCAGACGGGGGGTTCGGTGGCAAGAGACTTGTTTGCTTTCGTTTTCATGGAATGTCCCGGCTTTGTGATGGGATCTGTCGGTCTCAGCGCGGAGAAAAGTCGAGCACCACCCGCGATGGCACCTCGCCTTTGGCCAGCCGGTCGAAGACCTTGTTGATGGCCGACAGCGGCTGCAATTCGATGTCGGCCTTGACCTTGCCATCGGCGGCGAAGGCCAGCGCCTCGGCCATGTCGCGACGGTTGCCGACGAA
>CAIJPE010000338.1 GCA_903822435.1 uncultured beta proteobacterium
CCCATCTTCGGCGCTTAGTGGCTCACAGCGTGAGCCTGCTGAGCTTCCTCGCTAATCAAGTGTACTCATGGTTCAACCCATCACGCTGCAGCCTGCATCGGCGGCAGCGAGCTGAAGTAGACCATGTCCGGTGTTCGCCCGTCGTGGCTCTGATGCGGCCGGCGCGCGTTGTAGAACTCGAAGTACGCGGCCAGACTCTGCCGCGCAGCGCTCACGCCGTCGTAGGCCTTCAGGTACACGTCCTCGTACTTCACGCTGCGCCACAGCCGCTCGACGAAGACGTTGTCTCGCCAGCAGCCCTTGCCGTCCATGCTCTGGCGTGCGCCGATGCGCTGGACCTCGGCCACGAACTCCGCGCTGCTGAACTGGCTGCCCTGATCGGTGTTGACGATCTCCGGCGCTCCCCAGCGCGCCGCGGCCTCGCGCAAGGCCTCAACGCAGAAGTCCGACTCCATCGTGATCGACACCCGGTGCGCCAGCACCCGGCGGCTGTGCCAGTCCAGCACCGCCACCAGGTACACCCAGCCCCGCGCCATGGGGATGTACGTGATGTCCAGCGCCCAGACCTGGTTCGCACGCTCGATGGCCATGCCCCGCAGCGCGTACGGGAACACGGGGTGCGCAGGGTGCTTCCTGCTCGTGTTGGGCTTGCGGTACAGCGCCTGGATGCCCATGCGCCGCATCAGCGTGCTCACGTGGCGCCGGCCGACCTCGACGCCCTGCAGGCGCAACAAGTCGCGCAGCATGCGGCTGCCGGCAAACGGGTGCTCCAGGTGCAACTCGTCGATGCGCCGCATCAGCACCAGCTCAGCCTCGGGGATCGGCTCGGGGTGGTAGTACACCGTGCCTCGGCTGATGCCCAGCAACTGCGCCTGCCGCTTGATCGGCAGTTGGGCTTCACGGTCGATCATCGCTTTGCGCTCAGCAATCCCGCCTTGGTGAGCGCGCCTTCTAAAAAATCGTTCTCCAGCGTCAGCTGCCCGATCTTGGCGTGCAGCGCCTTGAGGTCCACCGGCGGTGCCTCGGGCGCCACCGCGCCGCCGAACACGCCGGCGGCGCGCTCCATCAGCTGCCGGCGCCATTCGGTCACCTGATTGGGATGCACATCGTGCTTCTGCGCAAGCTCGGCGATCGTCTTGCCATCGGTCAAGGCCTCGATCGCCACCTTGGCCTTGAACGCCGCTGAGTGGTTGCGGCGCGGTCTTCTGCTCATCTTCTCTGCTCCTTCGACTCGGGCTCTATCCTCGCCCATCGGAGCAGCCGCTCCACTTTAGGCTGTGTTCAGATTTGCGCGGCCGGCTCGACCTTCGATGGCGCAGGACGCGTGTTCAAGAACAAGCCGGCGCCGACGAATCTGGAAGTGCCGCCCTACCGCTACGCGAGCGACTCGCGCATCCTCATCGGCGACGACGCCAAAGCCTGAAAGGCCCATCCCATGTGGTATTTCGCCTGGATTCTTGGCGTCGGCTTCGCCGTATTGCTGGCCATCCTGAACGCGATGTGGGGTGAGAACGAGGCCGCGCGCGCGGCTGCGGGCAGCCATGCCCTTGGCGATCCGGATCAGCCGTGACCACCACCGTGCGCAGTTCAGCCCAGGCCCCGCAGATGCACCTGCCCAGCCTCGCGGTGGGTTTGGTCATCATGGTCGGCGGCACCGTGTATCCGCTGCTGATGGCCAACTCTGCCGGTCGCGCCGATCACCGATTGGCGATGCTTCTGTTCTGGGCCATGAGCGCAGGATTCATCCGCGGCGTGGGCTTCGTGCCGCGGGCGATGGTCTGGCGCTGGCTGTTCTCGGGTTGGGCCTGTGCGTTGGCGCTCGGCCTCGCCGTTGCAGCCCGATGGGCTGCCTGAGCGCCAGACAAAGGCAGGTCTGAAATGAAACCCCCAAGCTCACTGCGTTCGCTACCCCCCAAGGGGGCTCTCCGTACCTTCGGAACGGCCGGGCGGTACTGAGATGTTCCGACTTCTGCACGACACAGGCAGCGGTTGCATGAGCTATTTGCTGGGTGACAAAGTCGCCGGCGAAGCCGTTCTGATCGACCCGCGTGGCGCTGACGTGTCTGTGCTGCGTGCCTTGATGGTCGAAAACCGCCTGCGTCTGCGCTGGGTGCTGCGCACCCATGAACACGATGCCATGCTGCTGCGGGAGTCGTCCGCATTGGCGACGCTTGGCGCGCCCGTCATCGAGCGCCAGGTGCCGCGTGGCGTGATCCTTTTTGGCGGCGAGCAAGTGCAGGTGCTCGCCACCCCGGGCCATACCGCCAGTTGCCTGAGCTTCGCATGGCACGACCGCGTGTTCTGCGGTGGCCTGATGGCTGCCGATACCTGCCCCTACCAGCCCTGGCCCTTGCAGCCTGAAGGCATGTGGGACAGCGTGCAGCGACACATCTTCTCCTTGCCCGATGAAACCCTGCTGTTCAGCGCGCACTCACGCAGGGCGAGGGTGGTCAGCACGGTCCAGGAGCAGCGCATGAACCATCCCTGGTTTGCACAGGCCAGCCGCGAGACCTTTCTGGCACGCGCCCGCGCCTCCGCCTCTCCGCCACGAGCGTTGCAGCACGACGAACCCGTGCGACTTCAGCATTGAGGCTCCCGGTCTCCGCCAAGCTCCACAGGCCCATCGCCAGAAACTTTCCATGACTCAGACCCTTGAAGTGCCTCCCATCGCTGCCGACAGCGTCTATACGCGCCTCGGTGGGGCGCCTGCGATACACGCACTGGTCACCCGCTTCTATGCGCTGATGGACGAACTGCCAGAGGCCTATGCGGTGCGCCGTCTGCACCCCGAAAGTCTGGTCGGCAGTGCCGACAGCCTGTTCAAGTTCCTGAGTGGCTGGTTCGGTGGCCCGCCGCTCTACATCCGCGAGCGCGGTCACCCTCGGCTGCGCATGCGTCACGCCCCCTATGTGATTGGTTCGGAGGAGCGCGATGAATGGCTGCTGTGCATGCGCCAGGCGCTGGCCGAGCAGGTGTCCGATGACGCGCTGCGCGCAGGTGTGGTCCGCGCCTTCGAGGAGATGGCTGACCACATGGTCAATGCCGGCACTGCCCATCGCGCTGCATGTGTGGCGTGATACGGTGCAAGGGAATAGACCGCCTGCCCCGCGTGTTCGTCTTCGGAACACATCCACGTCATACGGCTGGCCCACAGGCACAGCCGATCGCAGTCCGACCCCTCCAGCCCGGAAATCGCATGAATCAAACCACCCTTCGAAGCCAACTCGGCCGCCTGTTCACTGCCGGCGCCATAGCACTGCTGGTGGCCAGCGGTGTGTCGGCCCAGACGCTGCACATGTACGGCCCTGGCGGGCCGGCGCCCGCGATGAAGGAGGCGGCATCTGCTTTCGAGCGTGCGGGCGGCGCCAAGATCGAAGTGGTCGCAGGCCCGACGCCGCAGTGGTTGCCGCAGGCCAAGGTCGATGCCGACCTGGTCTACAGCGGGTCCGAGACGATGATGACCGACTTCGTGGTCGCACTCGAACCGCAGTTGGCACATCGCGAAGTGACGCCGCTGTACCTGAGGCCGCTGGCCATGCTGGTGCGTCCAGGCAACCCGCGCCGGATACGGGCCTTCGAAGATCTGCTGCGGCCCGGAACGTCGATCCTGGTCGTCAACGGCGCGGGGCAAAACGGCGCCTGGGAGGACGCAGCCGGGCGCAAGGGCGACATCCGCACCGTCAAGGCCCTGCGCGCCAACATCGCCGCCTATGCGCGCAACAGTGCCGAGGCCAAGGCTACCTGGATCGCAGACCCGTCGATAGACGTGTGGCTGATCTGGAACATCTGGCAGGTCGCAAGTCCGACACTCGCCGAGGTGGTTGACATCGCACCGGAATACGCTGTGTACCGTGACGCCGGTATCGCGATCACAACGCGGGGCAAGGACAAGCCGCAGACGCAGAAGTTCGTTGACTTCTTGCAGTCTCCAGCGGGCGCGACCATCTTCGCGAAGTGGGGCTGGAAGACGAATTGATGGGCATGCCCTCCAAGCGCTCCGTAGCCAATATCCGGTGAGCAATCTCGTTTCGATGACAGGCCGCACGGTGCCGAGCGGGCCGTGCCGGTGATCCTGGAGGCAGCCGCCACCGCAGCAGCGCCGCGCACCTGCCGTGCTGGCGATGCACGGCTGGGGTGCGAACGCCGGCACGATGTGGCCGGTGGTGCTGCCACTGCACGCTGCCGGCTTCGCGGTTCTGCTGATCGACGCGCGCTGCCACGGCCGCAGCGACAACAAGGCTTTCACGTCCAGGCCGCGGTTTGCCGAAGACATTGCCGCCGGCCTGGCCTGGCTGCGACTGCAGCCCGAGATCGCTGCAGACCGCCTGGCGCTTTTGGGCCATTCCGTGGGCGCCGCCGCTTCGTTGCTGCATGCCTCGCGCCACCACGACGTGCGGGCTGTCGTTAGTCTGTCGGCCTTCGCCCATCCCCGTGAGGTGATGCGCAGCTTCATGGCGGAGAAGCGCGTGCCGTACCCGGTTCTGGGCTGGTACGTGATGCGCCATGTCCAGCGTGTGATCGGCGTGTCATTCGATGAAATCGCGCCGCTCAACACGTTGCCCCGGGTCAGTTGCCCGACGCTGCTTGTGCACGGTCGCCGAGACACGGTGGTGCCGATCAACGACGCGCATCGGCTTCTGGCCGCATGCAGCCGCACCCGCTTCCTGCTGGTCGATGGTGACCATGACCTGCGCAGCGCACTGGTGCCCCATGCGCAGACGCTGACCGACTTCTTGCGCGCGGCCTGCTGACCTTGCCACCTGTTCAACTACATTGAGACCCATGAGCGCTATACCAGACACCTTGCCCGTGATCGACGACGAACTCGACGTCCTGTCCGACCTGATCCCGCTGGGCAAGCGGGACATCATCGAGCTCGGCTGTGGTGCTGCCCAGCTGGCTCGCTCGCTGCTGAGCCGGTTTCGCGACAGCAGGGTCACCGGCCTGGAGGTCGATGAACGCCAGCACGCCAAGAACCTGGCATCGCCTCGACCTGGCCTGAGCTTCGTCGCCGGCGGCGCACAGGCCATTCCCTTTGCGGATGCGAGCTTCGACGTGGCGCTCATGCTCAAGTCCTTGCACCATGTTCCGATGCCGCTGCTCGAACAGGCGCTGGCCGAAGTGGGCCGGGTGCTGCGCCCGCGCGGCTACCTGTATGTGTCCGAGCCCGTCTATGCGGGGCCGTTCAACGCGGTCATCCGGCTGTTCAATGACGAAGGCGTGGTCCGTGCTGCCGCACAAGCCGCCTTGGATACCGTGCTGAAATCTGGTCACTGGGAACAGGTGGCAGAACGGCGTTTCGAGATGCCTGTGGTCTTCAAGGACTTCGACGACTTCGAGAAGCGCATCATGCGCCCCACATTCGCCGATCATCAGATCGACGATGCCAAACTGGCAGAGGTTCGAGCGGCTTTACAGCCGCACCTGGGTGCCGGTGGCGCGCACTTCCAGCGGCCCATGCATGTGCGTCTGCTGCGTCGGATCTGAAGGTGAATCCCCAGATCACCGGGCCCCTGCTCGTTGCCTTGCAGTTCGCGCTCATCGCCGCGGTGGCGGTGCCTGCGGCACGACCATTCTTGACGGGCATGGCGGGGGCTGGGGCCTGGCTGCTGATGGTGTCCGGCCTGGCCCTGGGTACATGGGCGCTGACCTGCAATCGACCGGGCAACTTCAACATTCGCCCGACGCCGCGAGAGGGCGGGCAGCTGGTGCAGTCGGATCCTTACCGGTGGATCCGGCATCCGATGTACAGCGCTGTTCTGCTGGTGGCCGCCGCTTGCGCCTGGGTCGATGCCGCGGCGTGGGCATGGCTCGCAATGGCGGCGCTTGTCGCCGTGCTCACGGTCAAGGCTGGCCTTGAAGAGCGGTGGATGGCGGCGAAGCACCCACGCTACGCCGACTACTGCGGACGCTCGAAGCGCTTCGTGCCCGGCATCTTTTGACGTGGGTTGGCAAGCCCTGAGCTTTTGTCTGCCTGGCGATGGTCAGAAAATGGCCCGTTCAAGGCTTGCGCTGAAGGGCACGCGCCTCGTCGTCATGCATGTGCTTCATGAAGTAGTGGAAGTAGAAGGCCCCCATTCCCAGCATGAAGAGAATCCCGGCCGCGCTCATCAGGCCGACGTCGGTTGTCATGAGTTCGCTGAGCAGTCGCATGGCACCATCTCCTGTGTTTGATGGCTTCATTGGGCGCTTGCCAGCAGGGCGCTTGTTTGCCCCAGATCAAGGCATTTCCTCGCGGCTACCGCTATCTGATTCGCTCAAAGAAACCGCGCGAACTGCTCGATATCTTCCGGGAACAATTGCCCCGTCTCTGCCGCCAGCACCCGGCCATCGCGCCCCCGAACGATGGTGACCGGCAGGCCCTTGGGCTTGGGAAGCAACCGCGCCACAGTCGGTGTGACCAGACTGGCTGGGAAGGTGTAGCCCTTTCTGCTCAAGTAGGTGCTGGCGTCCTCAGCCTTGCGGTCGATGGACAGCCCCAGCATGAGCAATCCGCGCGCTTTGTGCGACAGCCAGAATTTGTCCATGAAGGGCGACTGCTGTGCGCAGAACGGGCACCAACTGGCCCACCAGTACAGTACCAGGACATGGCCATCGGCATCTGCCGAACGAAAATGGGTACCGTCCAGCAGCGTCAGTTCGGGCAGTGGCAGCGGGCTGCCCACCTGGGGTGGTGGCACGGCCTTGTCCTCGACTTGCGGCACTGGCTGTGCCCAGGCAGGAATCAGCAGCGAACCGGCCAACCCGGCAAGCGCCAGACGCCGTGAACAGTCGGGTCGGCGGCTACTCATCATGATGCCCTCGGCAGGACCTTGTGCTCAGTTCAGCGATGGACGGCGCGCGTCAGCCGCTCGGATGCCGGAATGCTGTCGTCGGCGTCCATTTCTACTGCTACCTGGGTGCAGACGGCGCGACACAGCGTGGCCACCCGCTCGCTTTGCAGGCGATAGTAGATCTGTGTGCCTTCACGGCGCTTACCGAGCACCCCGGCGCGGTAGAGCGTTGCCAGGTGCTGCGACATGTTGGGCTGGGTGGTGTCGATCTGCGCAAGCAACTCAGAGACATTGCGCTCACCGTTGCACACGGCGCTGATGATCTTCAGCCGCACAGGCGTTGACAGCAACCCGAACAACTCGGCGGCAGATTCAAAGACCAGATCTTCTTCGCCCTTCGCAGCCACGTTGTGCCTCTCGGTGGTGATCAAGGTATCACTGTATCAGCACGCGCCGATACCGTCGCGCAGGCGGTGTCTACTTGAAGCGGTAGTGGTCGCGGTTCAGTACCGCAGAGATGGACGTCACCTCTTCCGGAAACAGCGCCAGGTTCAATTCCAGGTTGCATGTTTCCACCATGCCGCGCAACGCCCCTGGCGTGTTGATGCGCCCCTTCGGACGGTAGATGGCTGTACCGTCACCGCCGACCTTGCGGCTGTGGCATTCGGCGCAGCGGTGTTCGCGCAGCAGTTTCTCACCTAGAGGCAGATCGGCCTCCTGGTAAAGGACCGCGGCAGTCTGCGCCGCCGCTTGGGTGGAGAGCAGCACCAGAGTCGCCACCAGCATCGTCGCAGCCCAGGCTTTCGATCCTGCCTGCCGCGCGTCGACCGCTGCCTGTCGCGGACCAGGGGGCGTTTTGAAGGGCGTCATGCTCGGTAGATTAACCCTGGCGCAATCCGCAATGGCCATCCGAAACCCTGCCCTGAAAATCGAGACATGAACGAGTCCGACCTTCCCGCCCTGACGGAGACGCTGTTGTGGGGCGCCTTTGCGCTGGCGGCTATTTTCGGGGCGCTGGCGCAGCGCACGCACTTCTGCACCATGGGGGCCATCGCCGACGTGGTAAGCATGGGCGACTGGACCCGCATCCGCATGTGGGTCTTGGCGACCGCCGTGGCCATCGTCGGTTTTAACGGCATGGTCGGCGTCGGCTGGATCGAGGCGCGGCAGAGCATCTACACCGGACCCCAGTTGCTGTGGCTGTCCATGCTCGTGGGCGGCGGTGCCTTCGGCTTCGGCATGGTGCTGGCGTCGGGCTGCGGCAGCAAGAATCTGGTTCGTCTGGGCGGTGGCAGCCTCAAGGCTCTGGTGGTGCTTGTGGTGCTCGCCGTAGCAAGCTTTGCGACCCTCAGGGGCCTGACGGCCGTGCTTCGGGTGGCGACGGTGGATGCCGTCTCTCTCCAACTGCCCAAGGGGCAGGACCTGCCCACGCTGATGGCTGCCAGCTTCGGTGCCCCGGTGCCGTTCGTGGCTGCGGTCCTGGGCCTGGTCACCGGACTGGCCCTGGTGGCCTGGGTCATCAGCAAGCCCGAGGGGCGCACGGCAGGCGTGTGGTTGGGCGGTGCCGGCGTTGGCGCCGTGGTGGTGGCCATGTGGTGGCTCTCCGGCCGCTATGGCCACGTGCTCGAACACCCTGTGACGCTGGAGGACACCTTCCTGGCCACCAACTCGCGTCGCATGGAGGCGCTGAGCATGGCTTCCTCCGTCGGCTACGCCCTGGACTGGCTGCTCTACTTCAGCGATGCGTCCAAGTTGTTGACCATCGGCATCGTGAGCCTCGTCGGCGTGGTGGTGGGTTCAGCAGCCGTGGCCTTGGTCACGCGTTCCTTTCGTTGGGAGAGCTTCTCCAATGTCGAAGACATGGGCAACCACCTGATCGGTGCCATCTTGATGGGCGTCGGTGGCGTGACGGCCCTGGGTTGCACCATCGGGCAAGGCCTGTCGGGCATCTCCACACTGTCGCTGGGCAGCGCATTGGCATTGGCCGGCATCGTCGCCGGCGCACTGGCAGCGTTTCGCTACCAGTCCTGGCGGCTGGACCGCATGGGCTGAGGCCGAACACGAGTCCCGGAAGGGACTTGTGCCTGCCGAAGGCTCGAAGGCGAGACAAGCTTCGGGCTGGATCAGCTGGTCGGCCGCTGAAGCACGCGCGCCAGGCCCAGCACGTCGTCTTCGGCCATCTCGCCAGGTATGGCCTGCAGCAAACGCCCCTGGCGGTCCAGCACGCAGGTCATCGGGATCACGCGACGGGCGGTGAACCGCTTGCGCAGCGTGCCATCGTCCAACGTGACCGGGAACTGGTAGCCGTTGCCAGCCATGTAGCGGCGAACAGCATCGGAATCGCCGTCGAGCGCCCCGCCCAGAACGCGCAAGGCCTGCCCTTGGGTGGCCCTGTGCAACTTGTCGACGCGGGCGTTGTGGCGCTTGCAGTAAGGGCAGTAGGTGGCCCAGAACACGATCACCGCGGACTGGCCGTGCCAGGAGGCTGCACTGAGCGTGCTGCCGTCGAGCAAATGAATCTCGGGCCACTCGATCACGGGTGCCGCCTCGGCGGTCTGCGCATCAGCGAGACGGGCCAATGGCGCCACAGCACCGGCCAGCAGCAGTTGGCGTCGCCTCATGGCTTGTCGACCGGCGAACCCTGCTGCTCCAGCAGCAGGTAGGTGTTGTACGCATTCATGCGGTTGGCGGCGCGGAACAAGGGCAGATGCTCGAAGCGTGACCAGTCGGCCTTCGCATACGCCTCCTCGAATGGTTCGAGGTTGTTGGCCGCTTCGGCCATGGTCTTGCGCAGATGCACCAGGTAGTCACGCGTCAGCTGCAGATCGGCCAGCGGTTCGACGGAGATCGGTCCGTGGCCGGGCACGACGATGCGTGGCTTGAGTTCGATGAGCTGGCTCAGCGACGCGATCCATTGCCGACTGTCGGCCTGGCCGACGAAGGGGATGCGCCCGCGAAACACCAGATCGCCCGCGAACATGATCCCCGCATGTTCGGCCAGCACGACCAGGTCCTCGGGCGTGTGGGCAGGCCCTACATGGTGGATGCGGAAGGACTCGCCACCCAGTTCGATCACCGTGTCGGCATCCAGCCAGCGGTCGGCGGGGACCAGATGCGTTTTCTCGTCGATCCACGGAAAAAGGTCCTCTCGACTGGCAGCCAGACGCAGCTGTGCAGTGTCCGAACTCAAGTAGCTCTGGCCCAGGCGGTGGGCGATGACGGTGGCGCCCAGCGCCTTGAAGGCCTGCAGACCGTAGACATGGTCGGCGTGGTAGTGCGTGACGATGACGTAGCGGATGGGCTGCGCGGTGACCTGGCGGATGGCAGCGATCAACTCCTCGGCCAGCGTGGGTGAGCCCAGGGCGTCGATGACAACGACGCCCTGCGGCGTAACCACGAAACCGGCGTTGGAGATGAAGTTGCGGTTGGCCGACGATCCCAGGGCTGCTTCGCCCTGCACGAACCATGCGGTGTCAGAGACACGCTGCGCGCGCATCGGCTCTGCGGCGCGGGCACCTGGACTCATGAACAGCCCGCAGCAGGCAGCCAGCACGATGGCCACGAATTGCGCACGCCAGCAGGTTGACTGCATGATTCGCGCGGTCATGCGGGGTCGAGCGCCATCCCGGTCACGGCGCGTCCTGGCGGCAATAGCAGTAGATGAACTTCTGGATGCCGCCGCGGGGCGTGCGGTGTTCTTCCTCTTCGTGGCGCAGCAGTGTGAAGGGCGTGCCGAACTCGGCATGCAGGCCGTCGGGCGAGTAGCGAACCACGGGCAGACCGCTGCATTGCGTCGGTCCGTCTTCGGCAAACGTGGCCACGATGACGTGCCCGCCGGGCTTCACCGCATGCAGGACGGCGTCGACGTAGGCCTTGCGCTGCGCAGGCGTGGTCAGGAAGTGAAAGACCGCGCGGTCGTGCCACAAGTCGTAGGCCTGGAAGGGCAACTGGACGGCGGTGATGTCGCCTTCGATCCAGTCCACCGCCTGCGCGAGCGGACCCAGGCGCTGCTGCGCCGATGCCATCGCCGCGGCAGACAGGTCCAGCACGCTGAGGTGGCTGTAGCCATGGGCCAGCAGGTCGTCCACCAGCATCGACGCACCGCCGCCGATGTCGATGATGCTGGCGGTGCCCGGAAGGCCGGTGTCCCTGATCAGTCGCAACGATTGATCGGCGTGCAGTTGAAACCAGCTCAGTGCGTCGGGATCAGTCTTGCTGTAGACCTGTTCCCAGTGTTCCTTGGTGTCCATGGCCTTCCGCTTCGGTTCAATGCCGCTCAGGCGAAGTTGCCCGAACTCGCGTGGTTGCTCGAGGCGCCCGGCATGGCCTGGTCCGGCGTTTCGATGTGCCGTTGGTCCATCAGCCGATCCGTGATGGCCGCAGCCGCCCACATGGCGCACAGCGTGACCCAGGAAGTGGCTGTGAAGACCGCTGCGCCTGACAGCCCTGCACCCACTGCGCAGCCGCCAGCGAGCATGCCGCCGAAGCCCATCAACATCGCACCGGCGATGTAGCGGCGCATGCCCGGGCCGCCCTGGAATCCTTCGAGCTTCAACTCGCCGAACAACGCGGCCGCCAGAAAGGAACCCAGGAACACGCCGGGCACCAGCCCCAAGTCGAAGCTGACCGGCTTGTCGGTGACAAAGAGCACCCGGTTGAGCACCTCGGACGACGGGCCGGTGAAGCTGAGCGACTGGATCGGGTGCGGGTCGAAAGCAACAGTCGACATCGCGTAGGTGAACCACCACGCCCCGGCGATCGTCAAACCCACGCCGATGGCGCCCGCCCAGCCCCAAGGCGGCACGCGCTGGCGCCGTGCCCAGACGATGGCCGCCAGCAACCACAGCAGCGCGAAGAGCAGGGCACCGCCATGGCCGATGCCCGTGCGCGCAATCAGGTCACGCGCGCCGCCGCCATCGATGGTCCACCATTCAGAGATGGCCAGGCGCAGTGGCGACAGGGCCCCGGTCAACGCCGCCTGGGCCGTTACCGCGAAGATCAGCCCCGACAACAACGAGCGCAGATTGCCCTGCGCGGCCAGCACGAGCAGGCGGCTCGAGCACC
>CAIJPE010000339.1 GCA_903822435.1 uncultured beta proteobacterium
AGAGAGCCCCGACCGGAAGGCCTTGCTCGGGTCCGGCGGCGCAATGCACGGACGGGCCGTCGCCCTGGCCAAGAAGCCTGTCGCCCGCAATCCCCTGGGCCTCAGAGCCAATACTCCCAAAGCCGGCCGAACCACTCCTGCAGGTGTAGAACCGGGCCGCGACGCTCCCACGCGGCGAGCTCGATCGCATCCGACTCCGCCAGGTCGCGATCGAACATGGCCTGCACCTGTTGCCCGAAGTCGGCGCCCAGCATGACGGCGTTGACCTCATAGTTGTGCAGGAAGCTGCGCCAGTCCAGGTTGGTGGAGCCCACGGTGGCCCAGACGCCATCCACCAACGCCGTCTTCGAATGCAGCACGACGCCGCGGCGTTCGAAGATCCGCACACCGCTCTTCAGCAGCTGCGTGTAGTGGCTTCGCCCCGCCTGGAGGACCAGCCACGAATCGGTCTGCGCCGGCAGGATCAGCGTCACATCGACCCCACGCGCGGCGGCGGCGGCCAGCGCTTCCAGGAGTTGCGGGTCGGGCGCGAAGTAGGCGTTGGTGATGCGCACGCTGGTCTCGGCACTGCCGATGGCCGACAACAGCGTGGCGTAGATCAGGCTGTACTTCTCTTCGGGCGAGCTGCCGATGGCGCGGACCACCTGGGTTCCCACCGCCTGCAAAGGTGGGAAATAGTCGCGCGGCTTCAGTGGCGGCCCGTGCTGGCCCTGCCACGCGGCCACAAAGAGCTTCTGCAGTTCGGCCACCACAGGGCCCTGAACCTGCAGGTCCGTGTCGCGCCAGGCCAGTGCTCCGTCGGGTTCGACTCGCCTGGCCTTGCTGGAAGAGCCCCCTGAGTACACGCTGCTGATGTTGATGCCGCCGAGAAAGGCGATGCAGCCGTCGACGATGAGCAGCTTGCGATGGTCGCGCTGGTTCCATTCCCAGCCCTCGTGTGCGGTCAGCGGGTTGACCGGATTGAATTCCAGCACCTGCACGCCGGCCTGGCTGAGGCGCTGGAAGAACGCAGCCGGCGTGCCGAAGGTCCCGGCGCTGTCGCGCAGCAGGTTGACCTGCACGCCCTGGGCTTGCTTGGCCAGCAGGGCGGTGGCGAACTGGCGGCCGACGGCATCATCGTCGAGGATGTAGGTCTCCATGTTGATGTGGTCGTGCGCTGCCGATATGGCGCCGAGCATGGCGCGGTAGGTGGCCGGGCCGTCTTGCAGCAGACGCACGGCGTTGCCTGCGGTCAACGGGCTGCCGACGATGGCCTCTTCCAGCGCGAGGTGACGGCTGAAGATGTCGGTCGGTTCACCACCGCGCTGCAGGCGCTGCAGGATCGCGCGGCTCTGCGCCGCAGTCAGGGGACCGCGCGCGCCCTCCAATGGAACCGGCGGCTCGGGTCGATGGGCCAGGTCGGGGACGAAAGTGGGCAGGCTGCTGCAACTCCAGCCCAGCAAGGCCGCAGCGAGGAGGGCCGCGCCCAGCGCAAATCCGCGGCGGATGTGGTGCGAGTTCATCGGGATCCAGTCGAAACGCCCCGCAGCGCTGAAGGTTTGGCTGCTGCTCCTTATCGGCCCTTTCGAAGGGGCGCGTCTGTACGGTGTCGGACGGCAGCGTGGAATCAACGCGGCGGCACCGCAGAGCCGGTGACGGGCCGGCCGATCCATCACGTCCCCCAGCGATCCAGTGGGGTCCGGCGCAGCAGGCCTGCAGCGTTCGAAGGCGCACGGACAGCACGGCGAAGCGGACCGACAGTTGCGGGCGACTTCGGTCTGGGTGGCCGAACGGAAGGGCAGGACATGCGCAGCGGACTGATGGTGTTGTGGATCGTGTGTTGCTGGGTCACTTCGGCCATGGCCCAGGTGAGCGTCAGCATCGGACTTCCCGGGGCGAGCATCGGAATCAGCATGCCCGCTTATCCGACACTCGTGGCGGTGCCGGGATACCCCGTCTACTACGACCCGCGGGCAAATTCGAACTTCTTCTTCTACGACGGCATGTACTGGGTCTACCAGCGTGACAGCTGGTACGCGAGCAGCTGGTACAACGGTCCTTGGTGGCTCATGTCGCCGGAGACGGTGCCGTACTTCGTCCTGCGCATTCCGGTCCGCTACTACCGTCGCCCACCCGCCTACTTTCGCGGCTGGGCATCCAATGCCGCGCCGCGCTGGGGCGAGCACTGGGGCGATACCTGGGCGCAGAGCAGGCCGGGGTGGGACAACTGGGACCGCAACTCAGTACCGGCCCCCGCCCCGTTGCCCACCTACCAGCGGCAGTTTTCGGGGAACAAATATCCGCGCGTGGAGCAGCAGCAGGCGATTCGAGGCCAGCACTATCGGTACCAGCCGCACGAGGCGGTGGTGCAGCAGCACGAACAGGTACAGCAGGCGCAAAGTCCGCCAGCGGTCGCGCCCAAGGTGACGCCCGCTGCGGCCCCGGACAGCAACCCGCGGCCGCAACAAGCAGGGAGCCGGCGGCAGGTTCAGCCGCCACACGAAGCCGTGACTCTGCAGAAGGCGCCGCAGCCGAAGCAGATTCGACAAGAGGCGGCGCCCCCGCAGAAGGTGCCACAACAGCCGCAGCGGCAGCAGGAACAAAAGCAACAGCAACCGCAACCGCAAAGGCCGCAGCCGCAGCTGCGCCAGCAGCAAGACGCCCCGCGTGAACAAACGGCAAAGAGGCAGGGGCCCGAGAGACCGGCTCCGGAAAGGCAGGCTCCTGAGAGGCAGGCTCCTGAGAGGCAGGCTCCGGAAAGGTCAGAGCATCAAGGTGGCGAAAGGGGCAGGTAGGGCGTCTGCGCCCGCCCGGTCTTGTCCACCTCGGTACGACCCGGCAGCCGGCGACCTGCGTCACGGCATGCCAGCCCGGACACGCAAGGGCGCGAGCGTGATGACGCGGCCGTGGCGCTGGTCAGGGGCGTGAGCATCGCGCGCGCAGTGAGCGCGCGCTGCCCCACACGGCACCCGCCCCCAGCAACATCATCCAGAACGCCGAGGCTTCAGGGACCGCCGACGTATTGATCAGCGTGAAAGCCAGATTGCCGGGAGCGGGGAGGACGATGGCCTGTCCGACCACGTACTGGACGTAGGTGCCACTGCCCGTGGCGGAACCCGCCCACAGGAACGGCATCGCGCTGTAGTTGTTGACAACCGAGATGGCATAGGCGCTGGATGCGCCCAGCGTCACCGGCGACACGAGGTCGATGTAGTAGGCATAGATGGCCCCTGCCAGCAGCGTCTTGTGAACCTGCGCCTGACTGAAGGGGCCCGTGTTCGGCAGCAGGTTGCTGGCGAAGGTGCCGCCAGTCTGAACCTGGTTGACGCCACAGGAGAAGCAGGATGCGGCAAACAGATCGACTGCGAAATTGCCATCGGTGTTGGAACCGTACCAGGCAATCCGGTTGAAGCTGATGCCCGGTGTCGGGCTGAAATAGGCCCAGACTTCCTCGTCCTGATCGAGGGACCAGGTGAATCCGGGATCCGCCGGCCCGACGTTGTAGACCGCCGAGGTGTTCGCGTAAGTGCCGTTCTGAGGCTGGCTGTAGACGTCGGTTGCCGCGTGTGCACCGGCCGTCAGCATGGCTGCGGCCGCGAGGGGCGCAAGCTTGAGCATCGGGATTGCCTTCATGCTTGCCTCACCCGCAACGCGGCGATGCAGGCCAGGCCCGCCGCCATCAACAGCCCGCTGCCCGGCTCCGGCCACGCGGTCACGATCGAAGTGAAGGTGTTGAACGTCGTCAGCATCGAGGCGTTGAAACCGATCTGAACGGAAGTGGCCGCGAGCGCGGAGGCGCCCGCGCCAGCAACGATCAAGGCGGCCGTTGCGATGGACAGGATTTTCGGCGGGATCTGCATGGGGGGTCCTCGGTTGTCGTACTTTTGCCGCCCAGCCAAGGCGAGCATCGCGACGCTAGGGCCGGCCAGCCTTCAATCGCCTGACAGTGCCCGTCGCTTACCGACCGTTACCTTCGCCGATCGCGCCTGCGATGTCTCTCGGCGCCACAGGGAGTTGCACGCGCACGCGCAAGCCGCGGCCGCCCGGGCCGTCCTGGAGACTCAGCGTGCCTCGATGCCGGGACGTGACCTCCTGAACAATCGACAAGCCCAGGCCACTGCCGCCACGAGCGGCATCGGGGGCCTGGTAGAAGCGCTCGAGTACCCTGCCGCGCAGCGCCTCGGGGATGCCCGGGCCATCGTCGTCGACGAGCAGGAGGGCGGTGGTGCCGGCATCATCCAGCCCCGAGCTCACCGTGATGCGACTGCCGGCGGCGGTGTGCCTCAGGGCGTTGGCAATCAGGTTGTTCAGCAGTTCGCGCAGCATCCACGGCGAACCCTGGACCCACGCGGGTTGCGCATCGAAGCCGAGATCCACCTGCGCCGCCAGCGCGGCATCCAGCCACTCCGAGGCCGCGTCCTCGAGAAGCTGGCGCAGATCGATGCGTTCGAATTGTGCGGCCTGCGTGGCCTGTGGACCTGAGCGCGCCAGCGCCAGCATCTGGTGTGTCGTGTGGGTCATGCGGCGCAGCGCGCCCTGCACCTTTTCCAGCCGTTGGCGCTGCGTGTCTTCAGCGCCGCGGGCGGCCAGTTCAATTTGCGTCTGCACTCCCGCCAGCGGGGTGCGCAGTTGATGCGCGGCGGCGGACAAGAAATTCTGCTGCTGCGTCGCCGCTGATTTCAGATGGGCCATCAGCCGGTTGATCGCGTGGACCAGCGGTACCAATTCGCCGGGCAGGCGCTTGACGGGCAGGGGGCTCACGTCGTCGGGGGACCGCGCCGCGACCGAGCTACCCAGCCGCGTGAGCGGCTGCATCGCGCCCACGACGCCACTGCGCACCAGCCAAAGCGTCATCGCCATCAACATCAGGTTGGATCCCAGTGTCTCGACGAGCACCTGCCGTGCCTGCCGTTCGCGTCGGTGGGTGGTCTCGGCGACCACCAGCCAGACCTTGCCGACAGGCGAGACATGGGGATACGTGATGACGCGCACGGGCACGCCGTCCAGGCGCCGGTCGAAGAAGCTGGCGTCGGCAATGCTCAGCGGGTCGGCCACCTTCTTCAGACCGAGGTCGCCCCCCAGCAACAGGTCACCCGAGCCCCGAACCAGGAAGGACAGCCGGTCTTCGGAGCTTGCGTGCTGCATCGCCAACATGGTCCGGTCCAGATGGGCGCCCAGGTCGGCATCGAGCACGTCGTCGGCATCGACATCCAGGCGCGAAGCCAAGGCGATGGCCACACGCTGCAGCGCGAGGTCCTGCTCCTGGCGTGCGCGCATCATGCCGCGCCAGTAGTCGAAGCCGCCGCCCAGGACCAGCAGCAGCAGCAGCGGCCACAGCAGACGCCTCAGCAGCCTGGTTCTCAGCGTCAGCGAGCCGTTGATCATGCGCGATCAGAAATCGATGCGGTACCCGATGCCGCGGACGGTGCGGATCGCCAGGCCCTCGGCTTCCACCTTCGGGCGCAGACGGGATACGTAGATCTCCACGGCGTTGTCGGTGATCTCCTTGTCCCACCGGCTCAGTCCGTCGGCCAGCCGCCGTTTGGCCACGACTGCGGGTGCCGCCAGGATCAACTGCAGCAGCAGGTCCCATTCGCGGCCGGTCAAGGTCAAGGGCGCGCCACGCAGGCTGGCCTCGTGGGTCGCCATGTCCAGCGTGAGCGGACCCGCGGTGATGCGCGAACAAGCCGCCGACTGACTGCGTCTGATCAAGGCCTGCACTCGCGCCATCAATTCGGGCAACAGGAACGGCTTGATCAGATAGTCGTCCGCACCCTGGTTGAGGCCGCGCACGCGGTCGTCCAGCGCGTCACGGGCGGTCAGGATCAGCACAGGCAGCTTGTTGCCGGCGGCCCGGAGCCTGCGCACGAGCTCCATGCCGTCCATGCCCGGCAGCCCGAGGTCGACGATGGCCAGATCGTGCAGCCCGT
Organism: uncultured beta proteobacterium; assembly: GCA_903822435.1. Taxonomy (GTDB): domain Bacteria; phylum Pseudomonadota; class Gammaproteobacteria; order Burkholderiales; family Burkholderiaceae_C; genus Rubrivivax. The sequence goes on from CAIJPE010000339.1 coordinate 5,910, forward strand.
GGGCCAGCGCGTCTTCCGCCGGTTCGGCGGCGCAGAGATGGTCCATTTCATAGCCCGCCTGGGCAAAGGCCTCGCGCAGGCCGGTCGGCAGGAGTTCATCGTCTTCGACGAGCAGGATTCGCAAGCGGTGGTCCTTGGATAGGGTCCTTCGGCGCGACGTCGCACTCGGACGCCGACGGCGTGCACCCTGCCCATCACGAAGGCGCAAGCACCCGGACTGCCATTGTGCCCATGGCCATCCACCACGCTGCGCCAGGCCGTGCGTGTCGCAACCCCGGTGCGGAGGCCTCGGGTTCGATCACGCGCCATCCGGACCGGCCAACCGGGCCGCGGAGCTGCGTGGCGTTGGTATCCCGCGCCGCAATGTCACCCGAGC
>CAIJPE010000340.1 GCA_903822435.1 uncultured beta proteobacterium
AAGATGGCCAGCAGCAGCTGCAGGGTGGGCGAGGCGTACTGCACCATCCCCAGCATGGCCAGCGGCAGGCGGCGGGCGGCAGCCGCAAAGCACAGCAGCGGCAAGGCGGTGAGCGGGCCGCTCAACAGCAGCCAGCCGGTCAGCCGCACGTCGCCCTGGGCCATGGCGCCGCCATGCACCATCGTCCACCAGATCAGGGCGGGCACCACGATGGGCGCCAGCAGCAGGTTCTCCATCGCCAGGCCCTCCAGTGCGCCCAGGGGTGCCGTCTTTCGGATCAGCCCGTAGACGCCGAAGCTGCCGGCCAGGACCAGCGCGATCCAGGGCAATCGCCCGGCATGCCAGGTCAGCCACAACACGCCGGCCGCGGCCAGCCCGACGGCCACCCACTGCACGGGCTTGAGACGTTCGCGCAGCACCACCACGCCCAGCAGCACGTTGACCAGCGGGTTGATGAAGTAGCCCAGGCTGGCCTCGGCGATCTGGCTGTTCTGCACGGCGTAGACGTAGGTCAGCCAGTTGCACGACAGCAGCAGCGCACTGGCCATGAAGATGCCCATGCGTCGCGGCTGGCGCAGCGTGTCACCCAGCCAGGCCCACTGGCGCTGCCAGGCCAGCAGGCCCAGCACGAAGACCAGGGACCACACGGACCGCTGCAGCACCACCTCGACGGCCGAGACCCGGGCAATGAACTGGAAGTACAGCGGGAAGATGCCCCAGATGCCGAAGGCGCAGAGGGCGTAGAGGTAGCCGGTATTCATAGGTCGCCGCATTGTCGCTGCGGCGAGGGGAGGGCCTAGTCGTTGGCCGGCCGCCCCACCAGCTGCACGTCCAGCCGGGGCTCGAGCACCTTGGCGTCGATGCGCGACTCCACGAAGATCCGCTTGGGATCGATGCCGCGGTCGGCCAGGAACTTGCGCAGCGCCTGCAGCCGCGCGGCGTTCAGGTCGCGGTCGGTGTGTGCGGCGCCATCGATCTGCCATGGCCCCACGGGCACCAGCAGCGCCACCTCGATCTGCAGCCCCAGGGCATCGATGACGAGGTCGGTGAGCCTGGACTTGGCGGCTTCGCTGAGCTGGTCGCCCACGAACAGGCCCTTGCCGGGCAGCGAGGCCGTGCGCGTACCCTCGGCAGCCTGTGCGGCCGCACCGGGCTTGGGGGGCGGCAGTGGCGCCACCGGCTGGTCGCCCGGCGCGGCCCGCAGCGGGCCCACCGCGAGGCTCAAGGCCGCGGACACAAGCGCGGGGCCTAGCAGAGCTGCAGCATGTCTCATGGCGCCTCCCGGGTGGTGGGTGTGACAGATGCATTGTGGCGGCATCTCCACGGTAGAGTGCAACGTCAAGCTGCAACCTGCAACGAAGGCCCGTCGATGTCGCCCCCACCCAACCCCGATTTCTCCGCCGTTCATGCCGCACTGGCGCGCCAGGTCGACCAGGAACTCCTGGCCGGCGTCTCGTCGGCCGTGCTGCGCGGCCGCGACCTGCTCGACCAGCACTGCGTCGGCTGGGCCGACAAGGAGCAGCGCATCCCGCTGCGCCCGGACCACATCTTTCGCGCCTTTTCCAACACCAAGCTCGTCACGACCTGCGCCACCCTGCTGCTGCTGGAAGCAGGCCGCTTCGAGCTGGACGAGCCCATCGACGGATTCATCCCTCAGCTGGCTCATCGGCAGGTGCTGCGGCCCGGCGCCACGCGTCTGGACGACACCGAGCCGGCGCGCAGCCCCATCACCATCCGCCAGCTGCTCAGCCACAGCTCAGGCCTGAGTTATGGCTTGCTCGATCCGGGGACGATGGTCTTCAAGGCCTACATCGAGCGCAGGATGCTCGACCCCACGGCCACGCTGGCCGAGATGATGGACCGACTGGCGGACCTGCCGTTGCTGTTCCACCCGGGCACCGGGTGGGAATACTCGGTGGCCACCGACGTGCTGTCGCGCCTGGTCGAAGTGGCCAGCGGCCAGCCCTTCGATGTCTTCATCCGGCAGCGCATCTTCGAGCCCCTGGGCATGCACGACACGGGCTTCGTGGTGCCCGAATCCGAGCGCTCCCGGCTGACGGCCTATTACGCCGGTGCGGACATCATGGACCCCTTGAAGCCGGGCCTGAAGCGGGTGGACCACCTGCCCTGGCCTCAGGCCTACCTGCGGCCCGTGCCGCGGCTGTCCGGGGGGGGCGGACTGGTCACCACTCTGCCCGACATGCTGGCGCTGCTGCGCAGCCTGCTGCCTGGCGGGCCGACGCTGCTGCGCCCGCACACGCTCGAAATGATGATGAGCAACCAGCTGGCCCCGGGCCTTCGCATCGGCTTTCCCGGCATGCCCAGGCACGAGGGCAAGGGTTTCGGCCTGGGCGGCTCGGTCACGCTGGCCGCGGGCCCCGGCGAGCCCGCGGGTTGCGTGGGAGAATTCCAGTGGGGCGGCATGGCCGGCACGCATTGGTGGATCTCGCCGCGGGCCAACCTGGCCGGCATCTTGATGACGCAGCGCTTCATGGGTTTCTGGCACCCCTTTTCGCTGGAGTTCAAGCGCGCCGCATACGAAGCGGCTGGGGCCTGAGGCGCCGCGATGGAACGCATCGATGCGCTGGTGATCGGCGCCGGCGTGGTCGGCCTGGCGGTGGGCCGCGAGTTGGCCCGGGCTGGGCTGGAGACCGTGGTGGTGGAGGCTGCGAACGGCATCGGCCAGGGCGTCAGCTCGCGCAACAGCGAGGTGATCCACGCCGGCCTGTATTACGCGCCCGGTTCGCTGAAGGCCCGGCTTTGCGTGCGCGGCAAGGCCTTGCTGTATGAACTCTGCGCCCTCCAGGGCGTGCCGCATGCGGCGTGCGGCAAGCTCGTGGTGGCCACCGATGAGGCCCAGCACGCTGCCCTGCAGGGGCTGCGGGAGCGGGCCCGCGCCAACGGCGTGCCCGCCGAGTGGTGGAGCGCGGGGCAGGCCCGCCAGGCAGAGCCCGCCCTGTGCTGCACGGCGGCCTTGTGGTCGCCCAGCACCGGCATCGTCGACAGCCATGGCCTGATGGTGGCGCTGCAGGGCGACCTGGAGCGCGCGGGCGGCTGCGTGGCGCTGGGCTCGCGGGTGCTGGGGGGCGATGCGCGCCCCGCCGATGGCATCGTGCTGAGCGTGGATGCCGACGGTCGCACGACTGAAATCCAGGCCCGCCGGGTGGTCAACGCGGCGGGGCTGTCAGCGTGTGGCGTGGCGTCCCGGATGGCGGGGTTGCCCCCGCAGCACGTGCCGAAGGCCCGCATGGCCAAGGGCAGCTACTTCACCCTGGCCGGGCGGGCGCCGTTCCAGCGCCTGATCTACCCCGCTCCGGTGGATGCCTGGCTGGGAGTGCACCTGACCCTGGACCTGGGTGGCCAGGCGCGTTTCGGGCCCGACCTGGAGTGGCTGCCGGGCGACGAGCCTGAGCCCTCGGACTACGACGTCGATCCGGCCCGCGCCGCGGGCTTCGAAGCGGCCATCCGGCGCTACTGGCCCGGATTGCCCGACGGCGCCTTGCAGCCGGGCTACAGCGGCATCCGCCCCAAGATCCACGGGCCTGGCGAGCCTGCGCCCGATTTCCGCATCGACGGGCCGGCCAGCCATGGGGTGCCCGGCCTGGTGAACCTTTATGGCATCGAGTCACCCGGACTGACCTCGGCCATGGCCGTCGGCGAGTTCGTGCGGACCTTGCTGACCTGACATGAAAAAGCGGCCCGCTGGGGGCCGCTTTCAGGGTTGGCAGCGGGGCGCTCGGCCCCGCCACCGGGGCCGTGTCAGGCCGCCTTCTTGTTGTAGGCGGTGCACCAGCCGGTGGACTTGACCTGCTTGCCGGCAAACAGCGGGCAGCCGCCAGCGGCGTCGCCGGCCTTGCCCTGGAACAGGGCGCAGTTGCCGCACATCGAGCCCTTGACGTACTTGGCGTTGGGCGTCTTGGCGGCGGCGGCATTGGCCACGTAGCCCAGGCCGGCGGCAGCGGGGTCTTTCTCGTCGACGTCGGCGGCGGCGTGGGCGCGGGCTGCGATCAGCCCGGTGCCGGCGGCAGCCACTTGCATCAGGAACACACGACGGTTGTTTTGCGACATGTCAGTCAATCTCCAAAAAGTGAGTGAGGGGTGGAAGGGTTGCTTTTGAAAGTTCCCGAGCGCCGAGCCGTGCAGGCGCCGGCTCCGACGCGCTGCAGACGGCCCCCGTGGTCAGGTGGCGGTGGTGGTGGCGCCGACGCCCAGGCAGGTGTTGCAGCGGCCCAGGCCCCGAAGGCGGGGGTCGGGCTTTCCGTCACCGGTCTTGAAGTTGGCGTGGCAGCGGATGCACACGTACATCTTCGAACTGGACATCATCGGGCGAACACCGGGCTCGGCATTGGGCCGGGCAGCCGTGTACTCGGCCTGGGTTTGTCGGAGTTTGGGCCCGCTGGCGGCGGGGGTCTCGGCGGAGGAGGGCGTGCGGCGAGTGGTCATAGCAGAGTTCAAAGGGGCTTTGGGGGCCCGTTCGTCGCGAAGTGCCTATTGTCCCCGAAATATCGGCCGGTGGCATTCGGGTCGATCATGGGCCACTGGCGAACTCCGGTATCCTCATCGAGCATACGATGCCGCAGGGGTCGCATTCGCGCCAGACGACCTCGCCGCCCATGAGCTTGACCCGCTTTCGCACGCCGCCCAGCCCCAGGCCGTGGGCCCAGCTTTCGGGGTGGCGGCCCTGGCCGTCGTCGGCCACCCGAAGCTCCAGGACAGGCCCCAGCAGCACGAAGGCGATCTCGATGCGCGCTGCATGGCCGTGGTACAGGGCGTTGGTGACCAGTTCGCGCAGCACCCGGGTCAGCGCCGACCACTGCACCACCGTCAGCACGGGGTCGGCATCGAACTCCACCGACCAGCCCAGGCCGACGTGCGCGACCGTCAGCCGTTGCGTCAGGTCGGCCTTCCACTCGGCCGCCGCATGGGAGAAGCGATGCTCGGTGGCCGCGAGCCCCCGGGTGAGCGTCTTCAGGTCCTTCAGGGTGTGGCGGATGTACTCCTCCAGCTCGGGGGTCGGTGCCTGGTACATGAGCGTCAGCAACCGGGCGCCGATGTCGTCGTGCAGGTCCTGGGCGATGCGAAGCCGCTCTTCGGTCCGCCCGCGTTCCACCGCCTGGTCATAGGCCACGGCGCGCCTCAACTGGTCGATGACCCGATCGGCCAGTCGGGCGTCGTCGAGCGTGAACAGCCGCTCGCCTTGCTGCGCATAGCGAAGGGCCATGGCCCCGGCGGGCTGCCCATCGTCCTCGGAACTGCGCAGGGGCACCAGCAGCGCCGACCCGCCGCCGATCACGCGGGAACGCACCGGTACGCGCTCCACGCTCAGCACTTCCAGCGGTTCGAAAAGCTCGCGCAGCAGCTCGGCCAGCAGCTGCGGGTACTTCTGGGGGCGTGCCTGCACTTCGCGGGCTGCGCGGTACAGCTGCTCGAAGGTGCGCTCGGTCGGCAGGGTGCGGTGGCCGATCAGGTGCTTCAGGAACCACAGGCGGGCTGCGCAATACAGGCCCAAGGCGATCACCGAGGCCAGTGCCAGTGCGCTGAAGATGCCGATGGACAGCGCGGACATGAGCATCACCACCAGGGCGCTGGCCAGGATGCCGGTGCCGGCCGTCATGCTGAACTCGCGCATCAGCCGCCGTCCGCGCGAGAGCCACGGAACGAGCAGCAGCACCGAGGCGAAGAAGAGGTGCCAGGCGGTGGACGCCCAGCCCGTCATGTCGGTGCCGCCCGGCGCCATCCGGCCGGCCAGGGCCGTGGCCAGCGTGGCCACCACCAGGGCTGCCACGCTGCCCACCGCGAAGCGCTGCATCACCCGTGCGTAGGCGTCGCGAGACAGGCGGTACGTGTGGTGAATGACCGCGGTGGCCGCCAAGCCCAGAGCCAGGCAGCCGGCCTGGGCCAGCCAACCCCCGTGGACCGCCACCGCGCCGCCGGCCAGGACCAGCAACAGCCAGGCTGGTGCCACGCTCCAGGCCAGCAGGGCGATGCGCGGCGCCTGCAACAGGCGCCGCGGGTGCAGGGCAAAGCCGTGGACGATGGCCGCGCCGGTGCAAAGATCCAGCGTGGCCCGCAAGGGCAAGTTGCCGAGCCAGCCCGGCTCCGGCAGGCCCAGCCCGTCTGAGCCTTCGACCGCGATGAGCAGCAGGCTGGCCGACTGGCTGAGCGAGATCGCGGCAAACAGCGCCGTGCGGGCCTGGGGCCGGGCCATCACGACCACGGCCGCGATGAGCGCCAGCAGCAGGGCCAGGGTGGCCAGGGGTCCGAAGAGCAGCCCCAGCCGCTCGGGTCCCCGCTCGATCGCCGGCACCTCCACCACCTGACCGCTTTCGAAGTGCAGGCGAATGTGGCCGGTGGCCAGGCACCGGGCCAGCGCGAGGTGCTGGGCGATGGAGGCGCCGCGCGCTGAATCGTCCATCTGCCAGCGGGGCCACCGCTGCAGCAGCCGTGCGTCCACGGCGAAGGACGCCCCGTCCCGGATCGACACGGCCACCAGCGCCTGGCCGCGCAGGCTGTCCAGAGCCGGGTCCGCGCTGTCGGTGAGCAGCAGCCGTTGGCCTTCGCCCTGCGCCCAGCGGGCGTCCAGGGTGGGCGTGCCGGCGAGCCAACGCCCCATGGCGATGAGCGCCAGCCCGCCCGCCACGGCCATCAGCAGCAAGGCGCGCATGCGCCAGCTGGAGAATCCCCAGGCCAACCTGTGACGGCCCTGGCGCAGCCGCTGCGCCAGGAGGCCCGCATCCACCGCCGGTGGATCTTGTGGAACGGGCCCGGCAGGCACGGCGCCGGGCGGCCCGCCCGGGCTTGGACCGGTGGCGGCCTCGGCCATCGCCCCCACCCCGGCGCTTCAGCAGCCCGAGGCGGCGCGCCTCACACCAACCCCTGCTTGCTGGCCAGCACTGCGGCTTCGGCGCGGCTGGACACGTTGAGCTTCTTGTAGATCGACTTGATGTGATCGTTGACCGTGAACCAGCGGATGCCCATCAGGCTGGCGATTTCCTTGATGGTGAAACCCTTGCTGAGGTAGGTGAGCACCTCGCTTTCACGCGGCGTCAGCCTCTCGTGGTCGGCATGCCGTTCCATCGGCACGGGGCGGCTGGTGTTGAAGGTGGTGACCGGGGCGAAGCCGCTGTCGGGCGCCGGGCCATCGGAGCCCCCGTGGCGGAAGTGCGTGAGCAGCCGCCGGGCTATGGCCGGGCTCAATGGCGGCTGGCCGCGCACGATCTTCTGCAGCTCTTCGACCAGCACCTCGAAGCGGTCTTCCTTGAGCAGGTAGCCGTCGGCCCCGCATTGCAGGGCCGGGAAGAGATGGTCGTCGTCGGAGTACAGCGTGGTGACGATCTTGGTGGCCGGGTACTGCCCCAAGCTGGCCAGCAACTCCATGCCGTTGCCGTCGGGCAATTCCAGGTCGACCAGGATCAGCTTGAACGTCTCGACGCCCTGTTGTCCCCTGGCCCCGCCAGCCTGCGCAATGTGCCGGCGCGCGGTCTCCAGATCACCGGCCTCCGTGATGAGGAGGGCGTCGCTGAAGCTTTCGCGCACCACGCGGCACAGGAAGCTGCGGGCCACGGGGTTGTCTTCCAGGATCAGGACCTTGACGGTCATTCGGCGGCCCCTATGCGGTAGCGAAGCATCCTAGCGCGGAAAACGCGCTGCGGCCTCGGCAACGTCATCCGTTTGAGGGGTTGATGAGCAACACCTTGCCCAGCACCTTGCGCGAGCCCATGCGGGCATACGCTGCGCGCAAATCGCTCATCGGCAGGCGCTGATCGATGACCGGCTTGACCAGGCCCTGCGCGTACCACTGGGCCAATTGGGCCATGCCGGCCGCGCTGGCCGCGGGTTCGCGCCGCACGAAATCGCCCCAGAACACGCCGACGATGGCGGCACCCTTGAGCAAGGCCAGGTTCCAGGGCAGGGCAGGAATCCCGCCGCCTGCAAAGCCCACCACGAGGTAGCGTCCGCGCCAGGCGATGGAGCGGAACACGGCTTCGGCGATCTCGCCGCCCACCGGGTCGTACACCACGTCGGGGCCCTTGCCGCCGGTGAGCGCCTTCAAGGCCTCCCGCACGTTCTCGCGGCCGTAGTTGATGGTGCCGTCGGCGCCCAAGTCCTTGCACAGGGCGCACTTCTCGTCGGTGGACGCCGCGGCGATGACCTTGGCGCCAGCCGCCTTGGCGATCTGCAGCGCCGAGGTGCCCACGCCACCGGCGGCGCCCAGCACCAGCACGGTCTCGCCGGCCTTGAGCTGCCCGCGATCCATCAGGGCGTGGTGCGAAGTGCCGTAGGTGAAGGCGAAGGCAGCGCCGTCGGCGATGGCGAAGCCCGGCGGCAGTTTCAGCACGCGGCTGGCCTCGGCCACGGCGTGCGTGCCGAAGCCCCCGGTGCTGCCGATGGCAGCCACCGGGTCGCCCACCTTCAGGTGCGTCACGCCGGCACCCACCGCATCGACCCGACCCGAAAACTCGGCCCCGGGCACGAAGGGCAGGGCGGGCTTGATCTGGTACTTGCCTTCGACGATCAGCAAGTCCGGAAAGTTGAGGCTGGCGGCCTCGATGGCCACCCGCACCTCGCCCGGGCCGGGCTCGGGCGTGGGCAGTTCCTTCCATTGAAGCGCATCGACCCCATCCAGGGTTTCACACAGCCACGCATGCATCGCAAGTCTCCGTCGGGTTGGGGCCCGGCGATGATAAGCACCGGGCGGACCTGGAAACAGCCCCGCCTGCCGTGGCGACGGCTACAGCGCCTGACGCTGGATCGACGCCGCCAGCGCCTGGCGCAGGGTGTCGGCGCTGTCGGCCAGGTGCGCCTGCGTCTCGGCATCGGCCTGCCCAGGCCGCGCGGTGCGCTTCTGCGCAGCTTCGAGGCGGGCCAGGAGGGCCCGTGCCTGCACCCGCAGGAAGCCTCGGGCGTCGGCACGGGCGCCAGGAGAGGGCCGCAGCAGCCCGCTGGCCACCCGGTTGAGGTAGTCGCGCTGCAGTTCGCGCCGGGCCGGTGCGATGCTGGCAGGCGGGGTTCCCTTGGGGCCGAGTTCGAACCAGACGTCGTCCGCCAGGCGCTGGTAGAGCTCGGAGAGCTGGAAGCCCTGCGCCGGACGGTCGAACTTGCTCACGCTGTCGAGCACGCGGGAGGCGACGCCGTCGCTCAGCAGGTAGGCCAGCACGGCGCGCTGCAGCTCGAACAGGCGCTGCGGCAAGGCGAAGTCGGTGGGCCCACCAGCGAATTCGGCCCGGTCCAGGTAGTCGGGGGCCAGGCGCCGCTGCAGGGCCGGGCTGATGCTCAGGGCATCGGAAGACAGCACCGCGCGGGCCATGAGGTCCAGCGACTGCCGCTGGACGTCGGCCGCCACGGGTTGGAGGGGGTCGCGACCGCTGCCCGGATAGTCCCGCAGGGTGCGCACGCCGCCGATCTGGCGCGCCAGCACGCCCATGGCCCGGGTGACGTCTGCCAGCGCGAAGCCCAGCGAGCGACGCAGCACCGCATAGTCGCGCTGCGGGGAAAGCTCACGCGTTTCCTGGCGGCGGAACAGGTCGCGGGCGATTTCCAGCCGCTTGGCCGCGAAAGCCACGGGGTCGGAACCGAGGTCGAGCTGGATAGTCTCGGGGTCCAGGCCGAAGAAGATGTCCTCGTCGGTGCCGAAGGCCAGCAGCGGCTCGTTGCTGCGCGAGGCGATGCGCAGCAGTTCGGCCCGTTCCTGGGCCGGCGTGGTGCCCGCGGGCATGGGCTTGTAGGCGTACTCGATGGCCCAGTAATCGTAGGGCCCCAGCGCCGTCTGGAAGGGCACGCCGCCGGTCTGGCCCGGCCGGGGCAGGTTCACGGCGTTGTATTCCATCACCGAGCCGGTGGTGCCGTTGGCGCGCGTGAATTCAGGGTCGGACAGCTGCGCCTCGGTGTAGGCACGCGACGCCCGGAAGTTGTGGCGCAGACCCAGCGTGTGGCCGACCTCGTGCATCACGGTTTCCTTGATGTAGTCCAGCACGAACTGCTGGGCCATCGGGCTGTCGGGGTCGATTTCACCGCGGGCGTCCATCACGTCCAGTGCATAGCTCAGCTGCTCGGCGGCCAGGTCGCCATACATGCAGCGCATCATCTCGGGCGGCATGGTGCTGCCTTCGGGCTTCGGTGCGGGCACCAGTTCGAAGGGCTCGGCGGCACCACCGGCCTTCAGCGATGAGGCAGAAGCCCCGGGCAGCACCTGCACCCGCAGGGCGCGCACATTGCGTGCGGACATGCCTTCCACGGCAATGTCGGCGTCCAGGATCTCGCCCGTGCGGGGGTCGGTGTGGGTGGGGCCGATGGCGCCGAAGCTGGGGTCGGCATTGAGCATCCAGCGCACCGAGGCGTGGCCGAAGTCCAGCGTGTCGAAGGGTGCGTCATCGGCCTGCTGTTCGACCTTGATCGCGTTGATGAAGCCGATCTTCTCGAAGGCCTTGTTCCACTCCAGGATGGCCGCGCGCACGGTCTCGCGATAGGGCAACGGCACGTTGCGGTCGATCCAGAACGTGATGGGCTTGACCGGCTCGGACATCTCGGCGGCCGGTTCCTTCTTCTCCAGGCGCCAGCGGTTGATGTAGCGGTGCCGCGGCGAGAGCTGCAGGTCGTCGCTGAAGTCCAGCACCGTGCTGGTGAACAGGCCGATGCGCGGGTCGGCCCGGCGGGTGGCCATCGGCACGTCGGGCAGTGGCGCGAGCGAAAAGTTCAGGCTCACCAGCATGCTGCGCGTATCGGGCAGGAAGCGCGGCAGCAACGGCGCCGGAAAGCCCGGCGGCGCGCCGAAGGTGCCGGCCGAGAGGTTGCCGGCGTAGAAGTGGTCCTGCGCCTCGATCACCGTGGCCTGCGGCGAGCCCCGCACGGCGGTGATCAGCGAGTTGCTGCGGTCCAGGCTGTAGCCCTGGCGCAGGCCGCGCTGCAGCATCATGCCGATGCCCAGCATGTCGTTGAGAAACAGGCCGTTGGCCTCGACCAGCACGCTCTTGCGGTCGGGGTGGGGCTGGCTGGCCACGGGTACCGAGCCCAGCAGGCTGTTGGAGTAGGCGTCGGCCACGGCGCGGGCTTCGGGCGTACCGGCCTTGGCCATCACGTCGGTGTTGCGGGCCACCAGGCGCACCTGGTTGTGCACCCGCACGAATTCCACCACCTGTTCGCCGCCAGCCCCGTTGACCGGGAACGGCATGAGGCCGCCCAGCACGAAGGCATCGCCGATGCCGCTCTTGATCTTGGGCGACAGCAGGAACGGTTGGCCGAACTGGGCGGGCAAGAGCTCGATCCAGACCTTCTCGTCCTTTTGCCACAGCGTCAAGGGCCCCTCGATGCGCCGGGCATCCTTGATGACGGTGGCGAAGGCCGGCTGGCTGTTGGCCGCCGCGCCCGCTCCGCCCGGCGCCGAGGCCCCGCCGGACGCGGCCGCAGCCCGAACCGCAGCCGCGAAGGGCCCGGAGGCGGCGGCAGCCGGCGCCAGGGCGCGGCGCGGCGGCGCGCTGCCGGCCATGGCTGCAGAAGCGGCCGATGCCGCAGCCGTTGGCGCGGCATCGGCCGTCCTGGCCGCACCGACGCCGGCCTGAATCTGCGCACAAGCGCCCAGCAAGCCCGCCAGTGCGGCGATCAGGGTGGAGCGCTGGAACGCGTTGCGGTTAAGCATGAGCCTGCCAAGGGCGCCGGGCACCCGGTAACGGTCGGCTCATTGTGGGCCAAACCCGAAGCCACTGCCCGCCCCAAGCCGTGCTTTGCACCCCGAAATGCGCCCCGTTCGAACCCCGCGCTCGCTGCCTGGCTCCAGCGGCCGCAGCAGTGAGCGTGGGCGCTCAATGAATCGGCTTGAACCGCATCCGCTTGGGTCGGGCGCCTTCCTCGCCCAGGCGCCGCTTCTTGTCAGCCTCGTATTCCTGGTAATTGCCGTTATAGAAGACCCATTGCGAGTCACCCTCGGCGGCCAGGATGTGGGTGCAGATGCGGTCCAGGAACCAGCGATCGTGGCTGATGACCATCGCGCTGCCGGCAAATTCCAGCAGCGCTTCTTCCAGGGCACGCAGGGTCTCCACGTCCAGGTCGTTGGACGGCTCGTCCAGCATGAGCACGTTTCCGCCCTTGGCGAGGGTCTTGGCCAGGTGCAGGCGGCCGCGTTCACCGCCCGACAGGTTGCCCACCAGCTTCTGCTGGTCGTTGCCCTTGAAGTTGAAGCGCCCGAGGTAGGCGCGGCTGGGCATGACGAACTTGCCGACCACGATGTTGTCCAGACCGCCCGACACGTCTTCCCACACGGTCTTGTCGCCTTCCAGGCTTTCGCGGCTCTGGTCGACGAAGGCGAGCTGCGCCGTCTTGCCGATCTTGACCTGGCCCGAGTCAGGTTGCTCCTTGCCCTGCAGCATCCGGAACAGCGTGGACTTGCCGGCACCGTTGGGGCCGATGATGCCGACGATGGCGCCCGCGGGCACCTTGAAGCTGAGCTTGTCGATCAGCAGGCGGTCGCCGAAGCTCTTGCTGACGTTCTCGAATTCAATGACCTCGTTGCCCAGCCGCTCGGCCACCGGAATGAAGATCTCGTTGGTCTCGTTGCGCTTCTGGTATTCGACGTCGCTCAGCTCTTCGAACCGCGCCAGGCGGGCCTTGCTCTTGGTCTGGCGCGCTTTGGCATTGCTGCGCACCCACTTCAATTCTTCCTTCATCGCCTTGCTGCGGGCGTCTTCGGTCTTCTGCTCCAGCTCCAGGCGCTTTTCCTTCTGGTCCAGCCAGTCGGAATAGTTGCCCTTCCAGGGAATGCCGGCACCCCGGTCGAGCTCGAGGATCCACTCGGCGGCGTTGTCGAGGAAGTAGCGATCGTGGGTGATGGCCACCACGGTGCCGCTGTAGCGCTGCAGGAAGTGCTCGAGCCACTCGACACTTTCGGCGTCCAGGTGGTTGGTGGGCTCGTCGAGCAGCAGCATGTCGGGCTTGCTCAACAACAGCCGGCACAGCGCCACACGGCGCTTTTCACCGCCCGACAGCAGCCCGATGGTCGCGTCCCAGGGCGGCAGGCGCAGGGCGTCGGCCGCCAGCTCGAGTTGCAGGTCGGTGTTCTCGGAGCCGGCCGCGGCGATGATCGCTTCCAGCTCGGCCTGTTCGGCCGCCAGCTTGTCGAAGTCGGCGTTTTCGTCCGCGTATTCGGCGTAGACCTCGTCCAGCCGCTTCTTGGCCGCCAGCACGCCGCCGATGCCCTGCTCGACGGCTTCGCGCACGGTCTGTTGCGGGTCGAGCTGCGGTTCCTGGGGCAGGTAGCCGATGTTCAGGCCCGGCATGGGCACGGCCTCTCCTTCGTATTCCTTGTCCACCCCGGCCATGATCTTGAGCAAGGTGCTCTTGCCCGAGCCGTTGACGCCCAGCACGCCGATCTTGGCGCCGGGGAAGAAGGACAGGGAGATGCCCTTGAGGATCTGACGCTTCGGCGGCACGGTCTTGCCGAGGCGGTTCATGGTGAAGACGTATTGAGCCATGGTCCTTGGGATGCTGCGAGGCTGAAACGGGGGGCGAGCGGGGTGTGTGGGTCGTCGGCAGCCCCTGAGGATGCCGACCCAAACCCCTATTGTCGCGCTTCAGCCGTCCGCCGGCTGCGGGACATCGCGTTCCAGGCTCGATGCGAGCTGATCGGGGGGCAACGGACGCGCCAGCAGGAAACCCTGCGCTTCGTCGCAACCGTGCTGCCGAAGGAAGTCGAGTTGCGCCTGGGTCTCGATGCCCTCGGCCACGACCTGCATCTTCATGCTGTGGGCCATCGCGATGACGGCCTTGGTGATGGCTGCATCATCGAGGCTGTCGGGCAACCCGCCGACGAACGACCGGTCGATCTTCAAGGTTTGTGCCGGAAAGCGCTTGAGGTACGCAAGCGAGGAGTAGCCGGTGCCAAAGTCATCGATGGCGATGCCAACCTTCAGTGCCCGGATCGCCTCGAGCATGCGCTGGGCCCGCTCCGGGTCGGCAATGAACAGGCTTTCGGTGATTTCGATTTCCACGGCGCTCCCCTCCAGGACTGCAGCCGCCATGGCTTCGCGCAATTCATCCACGAGCAGGTCGTTGCCGAACTGGCGCACCGAGAGGTTGATCGCGCAGGGCGGCGGATCCAGGCCGGCCTCGCGCCAGGAGCGAATCTGGCGGCAGGCCTCTTGCATGACCCACCGGCCGATGGGGACGATCAGGCCGCTTTCCTCGGCCAGTTGCATGAATTCGCTCGGGCCCACCAGGCCCCGTTGCGGATGCTGCCAGCGCAGAAGGGCCTCCATGCCGCACAGGCGCCCATCCGCGATGCGGAATCGCGGCTGGTAGTGCAGCCGCAGTTCCTCGCGCTCGACCGCCAGCCGAAGTTCGCCCTCCAGCGCAAAGTGCTGGGCCGCACGCTGCGCCAACTGGGCCGTGAAGAACTGGAAATTGTTCTTGCCGCGCGATTTGGCCAGGTACATCGCGGCATCGGCGCAGCTGAGCAGCGCGGTTGCGTCGGCGGCGTCACCGGGATAGATGCCGATGCCCACGCTGGCACCGACCTGGACGGTCCGGTTGGACAGCCGCAATGGCTCGGACAGGGTACCCAGCAGGCGGCTCGCGACCTTCGACAGCACGGCGGGGTCGGTGCAGCGGTCGAGGATCACGACGAATTCGTCACCGCCCAGCCGGCCGGCGATGTCCACGCTGCGCAGAAGGCCGGCCAACCGGCGCGCCATCACCTTCAGAAGCTCGTCGCCGGCTTGGTGGCCCAGCGTGTCGTTGATGGCCTTGAAGCGGTCCAGGTCGATGAACAGGACCGCCAGGCCCGAGCCTTCCCGGTGGGCGCGTCCCACGGCGGACTCGAGCTGCGCCAGGAACATGCCGCGATTGGGCAGGCCCGTGAGGCTGTCGTAGCGCGCCAGATGCAGCACCTTCTGTTCGGCCAGGGTGGCGTCCGTGACGTCGGTGCCGACGCCCCGATAGCCGCAGAAGCGTGAGCCTTCGAAGACCGGCTCGCCGCTGATGCGGAAGTACAAGGTCCGCGCCCCCGCCGCGTCGAGCCGGAAGCGGAGGTTGCGAAAGGGTTGGCGCGCCGCGACCCGGGCTCGGTAGGTCGGGCCATCCTCCTCCAGGGATGGGAGGTCGGCGTCGGGCTGCCGGCCGGTCAGGGATTGCGCGAGGTCGATGCCGTGCGAGGTCTGGAGCGCGGACACGTAGCTGAAGCGCAGCGACTCATCCTGCTCCCAGACCCAGTCCGACGACAGCGACACGAGGCTCGCCAGACGGGCCTTGCTGGCGTTCAGGTGGGCGTGGAGCTCGCTCATCTCGCGCGAGGCCACTTCCTGCGAACGCTCCATCAGATAGCGGTCCTGCTCGGCCTCCGCGTAGGCCCGGCTGACCCCGAGCAGCAGGTTCGGCAGCCTCGGGTGCGCGGCGGCTGCGTCTTCGGCGGTCAGGCCCGCACGCCGCAGTTGCCGAAGCAGCAGCGGGTGCCATGTGGGCTTGTCTGCAGGATTCACGCACTCAGTCTTCGGCGTAGACCGTCACGGTCATCGTCTGGTTGTGAAGCGAACAGGCGCTGCCGTCGGCCCCGGGTGCGATCTCGCCGTAGGAATAGAAGCCCAGGTGCGTTGCAGCCCCAGGTGCCCCCT
>CAIJPE010000341.1 GCA_903822435.1 uncultured beta proteobacterium
CTCGATGTGGTGGGCTCCACCACCCTGAGCCAGCACCTCGACCCCGAAGCCATCAGCGCCGTGATGGACGACGCCCTGACCCGCGGCACCGCCATCGTCGAAGCCAACCGCGGCCGGGTCTTGCAATACGCCGGCGACAACATCCTGGCCGCCTTCGGTGCCGATGGGTCCCGCGAAGACGACCCCGAACGCGCCGTGCACGCCGGCCTCGCCTTGCTCGAACTCGGCAAGGTCCTGGGAGCAGAGGTGCAAGCGGCCCACGGCCACCCCGGCTTCAACGTCCGCGTGGGCATCCACACCGGCGGCGTGCTGCTTGGCGGCGGGGTCGATGCCGACGGCAGCATCCGCGGCATCGCCGTCAACATCGCCGCGCGCATGGAACAGACCGCCCCGGCCGGGGCCCTGCGGATCAGCCACGACACCTACGCCCAGGTGCGCGGCCTGTTCGAGGTCGATGCGCAGGAGCCCCTGTCGATCAAGGGTGTGGACGCGCCGGTGCAGAGCTACCTGGTCACTCGCGCCAAGCCGCGCAACTTCCGCATCGGCACGCGCGGCATCGAAGGCGTGGCCACGAGGATGATCGGCCGAGACGCCGAACTCGAAGCCCTGCAGGCCGCGCACCACCACCTGTTCGCCCAACGCAAGCTCGCAGCCGTCACCGTGGTGGCCGACGCCGGCATCGGCAAGAGCCGGCTGCTCTTCGAGTTCGAGGCCTGGAGCGAAGCCCGGCCCGAGAGCTTCTGGCTCTTCCGCGGCCGCGCCACGCCGGCCACTGGCACCCAGGCCTACGGCTTGCTGCGCGACATCCTGGCCTGGCGCTTCGAGATCCATGACGATGACAGCATCGAGGCTGCAAGGAAGAAGATGGAAGACGGCATCGTGCCGCTGTTCGTGCACGACGACGGGCCGGACCTCGCCGAAGCCCACGCCCACCTGCTGGGCCACCTGATCGGCATCGAATGGCGCGACAGCCGGCACCTCCGAGGCATCCTGGACGACCCCAAACAGATCAGGAACCGCGCCTTCCACGCCGCAGCGCAACTCTTGCGCAGGGTCAGCGCGACCGACGGCAGCCCCGTCATCGTGCAGCTCGAAGACCTGCACTGGGCCGACGGCGAGAGCCTCGACTTCCTGAACTACCTGTCGGAAGTCAACCGCGACGTGCCGCTGCTGGTGATGAGCTTCACGCGGCCGACGCTGTTCGAGCGCAGGACTGACTGGAACAGCACCGAGGACATCCACACCCGGATCGATCTGCAGCCGCTTGGCAAAGACATGAGCAGGCTTCTTGCCAACGAACTGCTGAAGAAGCTGTTCGAAGTCCCGGCCGCCTTGAGAGAACTGCTCACCAGCAGCGCCGAGGGCAACCCCTTCTACATGGAAGAGCTGGTGAAGATGCTGATCGACCAGGGCGCCATCGAAACCGGCGAACCCTGGAAGGTCAACGCCGAACGCCTCCTCGTGACCAAGGTCCCGCCCACTCTGACCGGCGTGCTGCAGGCCCGGCTGGACGGGCTGCCTGCGCCCGAGAGGCGCGCGCTGCAGCAAGCCAGCGTGGTCGGCGCGGTGTTCTGGGACCAGGCGCTGGCCGCCGTCGAGGCGCAGGCCGCCGAGCAGTTGCCGGCGCTCGTCCAGCGCGAACTCGCGATGCCGCGGGCCGATGCGCAGCTGGAGGGCCTGCACGCGGGTCTGCGGGAATACGCCTTCCGCCACCAGGTGCTGCACCAGGTGACCTACGACACCGTGCTCAAGCGCCACAAGCGCGAGGGGCACGCCCGGGTGGCACAGTGGCTGGCCGGACTGACCGAACAAAGCAGCCTGCGCGCGGGCGACCTGCTGGGCCTGGCGGCCGAGCACTTCGAGCAGGCGGGCGACGAGGCCAGTGCCGCCGAGTTTTACGCGCGCGCGGCCGAGCAGGCCGGGCAGCGCCTGGCGCACGAGCGTGTGCTGGCGCATGTGGGGCGGACGCTGGCGCTCCTGGGCGAGACCTCGCCCGCTGACCCCACGACCCGGGCCGAGGCCGAACTACGCTGGCGGCTGCTGTTGGTGCGCGAGAAGACGCTGGGATTGCAAGCCCGCCGCGACGAGCAGTTGGCCGACCTGGACGCGCTTGCCGCCGTGGCCGATGCGCTGGGCGACGACCGCCGGCGCGCCGAGGTGGCCTCGCGGCGGGCCTTCTGTGCTATGCGCATGGCCGACTGGGCGGCGCAGGAAAGCGCAGCACGCCGCGGCATGGCCTGCGCGACCCGGGCCGGCGACGACGGGCTGCGGCTGTATTCGCTGCGGCTGCTGGCGGATGCGCAGGTATGCCAGGGCGACATCGAAGGAGGTCGCGCGCTGGCGCAGCAGGGGCTGGAGGAGGCGCGACGCCTCAAACTTCCAGCTATCGAGGCGCGGCTGCTCAACGCGCTCGCGGTCATCGCCCAAATGCAAGGCGACATGGTCGGTTCGCTCGAGCTGGACCGGCAGTGCCTGCAGATTGACAGGGATACCGGAGACCAGGTCAGCGAGGCCATCGGCCTGTCGAACGTGGGCATCGGCTGGCTGAACCTGGGCGACCTGCCACAGGGGCGGCGCGACCTTGAAGCGGCATTGCATCTGCTGCGGGCCAATGGCGACAAGACCAACGAAGGCTCGACGCTCGGCGCTCTATCGGCGCTGGCGCTTTGGCAGGGCGAGGAGACGCGAGCGCTGGCGCTGGCGCGGCAGGCGCTGGACATCGCGGTGGCGGCGCATGCGCGTGACAACGAGGTGGAAGCCCGGCTTCGGCTGGGCGACGCCGAGCTGGCGCTCGGCCGGCGGGCCGAGGCCCGACAGGCCTACGCGCAGGCGCGGGTGGGGGCGTCGGAGATCGACAGCCCCCTTGAGCACGACGCCAGCGCCGGCCTGGCTCGGGTGGCGCTGGCGGCAGGCGACGATGGCGCAGCGCAGGCCGCGATGGACGCCCTGCAGCCGCTGCTGGACCACATCGCGACAGGCGGCACGTTGGATGGCACGGAATCGCGGCGCCTCATCGAGCTGACCTGCCACCAGGTACTGGCCAGCGCGGGCGACCCGCGGGCCGACGAGTGGCTGGTGCGCGCGCACGGCGCACTGATGGCGCAGGCTGAGGCCCTGGGCGACGCCGGGCTGCGGCAGCGGTTCCTGCAGAACATCCCCTGGCACCGCGAGATCGTGGCGGCGTGGGCCAAGCGCGATGTGGCGGGCGCGGCGCCGGCCAAGGCCGAGGGCTGAAGGTCCGCTTCAATGCTGGGTGACCGGCGGTTGTGGGTCGACTGCCGACCTCCACGAGCGACTGCTGACCGGCACCCCACTTTGTGGCTCAGGTTCTCCGAGGCGGCCCTGAGGTAACCGGCCGCTATACGTTGCATCACCGACGCCCACGCCGTTTCGGCCATGGGCAGCAGAGAGCCGGGCGGCTCAGTTCGCACACCTAGACAGCAGTCGTTCAGAGGCCGGAGCTGGGGCCAGGCGGTCCGAGAATGATCAACCTGCCCCGAACGTCAAGTGATCCAGGTGGAGCGGACCACTGGCTGTGCGAGACCTGAGCGGCCGGCTCGTCCGGCAGCCAGCCCTGAGCAAAACCAGGGTCGTGTGGAGATCCGATTCGCCGCCCATGTCCATGCTCTCCGATGCGCCCGAAGCGCGCATCGCCAAGCGGCCTTCTGGTCGGCGGCACTCACTCCTTCGGGATGTTGGACTCCGTGACCACGTCCTTCCAGCGTTGCAAGTCCTTGCGGATGAGTGCGGAGGCAACCTTGTCGTCGCCGATCACCGGCTCGAAGCCGAGCTTGCGCAGACGGGCGCCGAGTTCGGGATCGCGCATCGCGGTCATCGAAGCTTCACGCAGGGAAGCGATGACGGACTGCGGCGTACCCGCTGGCGCCAGCGTCACGTACCAGATGTCATGCGTCAGACCCGGGATGCCGGCCTCGGCAAGCGTAGGCAGGTCGGGCAGCAGCGGACTGCGCCGGTCGCTCAGGATCGCGATGCCGCGCAATTTGCCGGCTGCGATCTGCTGCGTCAGCGACGAGGCACTGGTGAGCACGGCGTTGGTCTGGCCGCCCATCGCGTCGGTGATCGCCGGGCCGCTGCCGCGGTAGGGGATGTGGCGCATCTTCAACGCCGTCTTCAGGTTCAGCAACTCGCCGAACAGGTGCGGCGAAGTGCCTATGCCCGGCGTGCCGAAGGTGATCGGCTCCTTGGCCGACAGCGCAATCAGTTCCTTCAGGTTCTTGGCTGCCAACCCTGGATACACGGCCAATACCAGGGGCGTGGTCGCGATCATCGAGATCGGTTCGAAGTCCTTGATCGGGTCGAAGGGCACCGACGCGTACATATTCGGGTTCGTCGAAAGTATCTCGTTGGCGAACAGAATCGTGTAGCCGTCGCGCGGCGCCCGCGCGACCTCGGACGTGCCGATGTTGCCCCCGGCGCCGGGCCGATTGTCGACGATGACCGTTTGCTTGAGCAGCGCCGACAGCTTCTCGGCATAGGGTCTCGCCACGGCGTCAAAGCCGCCTCCGGGTGGGAATGGCACGACCATGCGGACCGGCTTGCTTGGGAAGGCGTCGTCCGCCATCGCCACCGACGATGCCGCGCCGAGGACGGACAGCGCCAGCGTGGCCGCGATGGCGCGGCGCTGGCGGCACACGGGGCGACTGGTCTGCAGTCTGGGTCGGGCCATGGAGGTCTCCTCTGGATTCAGCGATTGGAATGCTCGAGTTCGCGCAGCACCGCATCGCCCATGGGAGCGGTGCGGACGAAGGCCTGACCCAGATCGGCGATGTCCCGGGTGCGAATGCCCGCACCGACCACCCGTTCGACCGCGCCTTCGAGGAACTCGGCCTCCTGCGGCAAGTTGAAGCTGTGACGCAGGCACATGGCGAAGCTGAGGATCGAGCCCAGTGGGTTGGCAATGCCCTGGCCGGCAATGTCCGGCGCGCTGCCGTGGATCGGCTCGTAAAGCGCCTGGCGCCTTGCCGCGGTGGGTGCGTTCAAGGAGGCCGAAGGCAGCATGCCGATCGAGCCTGCAACCATGGCCGCGCAGTCGGACAGGATGTCACCGAACAGGTTCTCGGTCACCATGACGTCGAACTGCCGCGGGTCGCGCACCAGTTGCATTGCCGCGTTGTCCACGTACAGGTGCGAAAGTTCGACATCCTCGAACTCCGCACGGTGCACGGCCTCGACTGTCTCGCGCCACAGGATGCCGTTTTCCAGCACGTTCGACTTGTCCACCGAGCACAAGCGCCCGCGGCGGGTACGTGCCAGTTCGAAAGCTGCACGCGCGATGCGTGCGATCTCGGCCTCGGTATAGACCATGGTGTTGACGACGCGGCGCTGCCCGTCGGGCAGGGTTTCGATACCGCGCGGCGTGCCGAAGTACAGTCCACCGGAGAGTTCCCGAACCAGCACCATGTCGGTCCCGGCCAGCACTTCCGGGCGCAGCGTCGATGCGCCCGCCAGCGCCGCAAGCGCACGCACCGGACGCAGATTGATGAACAGGTCGAGCTCCTTGCGCATGCGCAGCAATTGGTCGAACTTGTTGTGCTCGGGCGGGATGCTGGCGTATTCGGGCGAGCCCGTTGCGCCGAAGAGGATCGCATCGCTGTCGACCACGGCCTTCCAGGTGGCCTCGCGCATCAGGTGGCCGTGGGTCTTCCAGGCCGAGATGCCGAACAGCTCCTCCTGCAGATCCATGCGCACGCCGCGGTGTGCGCAGAACCATTCGACGACGCGTCGCGTCTGCGCCATGATTTCGGGGCCGATGCCGTCGCCGGCGAGGATGAGGACTTTCTTCACGATGACTTGTTCCGTTTGTCGATAGATCCAGGGTCGCGCGACTTCGTCGTCGCGCTGAAAGCGCTCGATGGCCGCGCGGTCGCGCAGCGTCATGCCGATGTCGTCCAGGCCTTCCAGCAAGGCCGCGCGGCGGTCCGGTTCGATCTCGAACCGCAGAAGGCGGCCGGCCGGCGTGGTGACGGTGCAGGCTTCGAGGTCGACTGCCATGCGGGGCTCCGGGCAACGCTCGAGTTCCTGGGCAATAAGCGTCACTTCCGACGCGGGCAGGCGAACGGGCAGCAGCCCATTCTGGAAGCAGTTGCCATAGAAGATGTCACCGAAGCTCGGCGCGATGACCGCGCGGATGCCCCAGTCGGCCAGGGCCCACACCGCGTGCTCACGTGAACTGCCGCAGCCGAAGTTCTCGGCAGCCACGAGAATCGAGGCGCCCCGGTAGCGCGGTGTGTTGGGTGCAAAGTCTTGCCGCTCCGAGCCGTCGGTGTCAAAGCGCAGCGCTGCAAGGCAATGCGGCCCCAGTTCCCCTCGGGGGAATTCGATGAGCCGGTCGATGCGTATGATCTGGTCCGTGTCGACGTTGGCGCGCATCAACGGCGCGGCCACGGCATGCTCGCGCAGGAACGGTTTCATGCGGCGGTCCCGCCCAGGCCGCCAAGGAGCCGGCGAACGTCGAACAACTGGCCGGTCACCGCGGCTGCGGCGGCCATGGCAGGGCTGGCCAAGTGCGTGCGCGCACCAGGGCCCTGGCGGCCGACGAAGTTGCGGTTGGATGTAGACACGCAGCGCTGCCCCGGAGGTATGGTTTCGCCATTCGCAGCGAGGCACATCGAACAGCCCGGCGAGCGCCATTCGAAGCCGGCGGTGATGAACTGGTGATGCAGGCCCTCGGCCTCGGCCAGCCGCTTGGTCTGCTCGGATCCGGGCACCACCCAGGCGCGCACGCCCAGGGCTACCCGGCGGCCGCGCGTCACCTGGGCTGCCTCGCGCAGGTCGGACAGGCGACTGTTGGCACAGGACCCGATGAACACCCAGTCCACTGGCGTGCCTGCCAGCGCCTGGTTCGGCTCCAGCCCCATGTAGTCCAGCGCGCGCTGCATCGCCTGGCGGTGTTGCGCGTCGGAGGCCGTGGCGGGGTCTGGCACCCGCGCGTCGATTGGCAGGACATCCTGCGGACTGGTGCCCCAGGTCACTTGCGGAGCGACCTGCGCGGCGTCGATCTTCTCTTCGCGGTCGAAGGCCGCGCCCTCGTCGGTCGGTAGGGTGCGCCAGTGGGCGACTGCCCGATCGAACAGCGACCCGGTCGGTGCGAAGGGCCGTCCCTCGAGGCAGGCGTAGATCTGGTCGTCGGGGGCGACCATGCCGATCTTCGCGCCCAGTTCGATCGACAGGTTGCACAACGTCAAACGGGCATCCGGGGACAGGCCCCGCACGGCCGAGCCCGCGTATTCCACCGCGTAACCCCTACCCGCGGCAGTTCCAAGCTGGCCGATCGCGTACAGGATCATGTCCTTGGCGCTGACGCCAGCGCCCAGTTGTCCCTCGAATTGCAGGCGCAGCGTCTTCGGGCGGCGCTGCCGCAGCGTCTGGGTGGCCAGGACGTGGCCGACCTCGCTCGAGCCGATGCCAAAGGCCAGCGCCCCCCACCCCCCGTGCGTGCAGGTGTGGCTGTCGCCGCAGACGATCAGGCTGCCGGGCAGCGTCAACCCCTGTTCAGGGCCCACGACGTGGACGATGCCCTGGCCGGCTGAGCCGAGGTCGAACAGGCGGATGCCCGTGCGTGCCGTGCCGCGACGCATCGCGCGCAGCAGCCTTCCCCCCGTGGCATAGGTGTCGGTGCCGCGCCCGACAGCGCTGGACACCGCATGGTCGGGCGTCGCGAAGGTCAGGTCATTGCGCGCCACCCGATAACCGGCGCGCTGAAGATCGTTCAGGCGCGGGCCGGCTTCGAGGTCGTGAATGAGATGCCGATCCACGTGCAGCAGGCTCACGCCTTCGGCGAGTTCCTTGATCACGTGGGTGGCCCACACCTTTTCGAAGAGCGTGGCGGGCAAAGAAGAGGTCATCCGAAATTCCGTCGCTGCACTTGTCAACGCTATTTCGCTGTGCGAAACTTTTTGCGCTAACCGAACATTTTCGACCCCCAGTCATGCGCGCGTCAACCCAGGATGTTCCCGACCGTGACTTCGTCACTGCCCTCGCCCGCGGGCTGCAGGTCATCCACGCATTCGGGTCCGAATCACCCGAGATGACCCTGAGCGAGGTCGCGCAGCGGACGGGGCTCAACGTCGCCACGGCGCGGCGATCACTGATCACGCTGGAGCACCTGGGCTATGTCCGGCGGCGCGATCGACGCTTCGTGCTCTGTCCCAAGGTGCTCACGCTTGGGGCCAGCTACCTCGAGTCCATGAACCTGAAGGAGGTGGCGCAGCACCACCTGCTCGACCTCGTCGAGCGCTTTCATGATGCGGCATCGCTGACGGTGCTGGACGGGCTCGAGGTCGTCTACGTCGCGCATGTACCCTCGGACCAGCGCGTACGCCACGGCCGATCGGTGGGTTCGCGCCTGCCCGCCTACGCGACGTCGACCGGCATGGTGCTGCTGGCGCACGGTGCGCCGGAATTGCGCGAGCGGTTGCTTGCTGCCGCGCCGCACCCTGCCTACACCCGCCGAACGCCGGTTGGCGCTGCGGCACTGCGCAAGCGTTTCGCGCGGGCTCTGAAGGACGGCTACGTCGTGGCGGTCGACACCATCGAGTACGGCGCCATCGCGATCGCAGTGCCCGTGCGCGATGGCCAGGGACGTGTGGTCGCAGCGCTCAACTGCGCCACGCGCACCGACCAGATCGACGAGGCAGGCATCGTGACCACCCGGTTGCAGCCGTTGCGCGAGGCTGCCGACAAGATCGGCGGCATGCTGCATCGATTCCCCGCACTCGCGCACTCGGTGACCATCTGATGGTCGTGTATGCGCGGCCGCACGGCGGGCGGCCAGCCGTGCCCGCGCACAACCCGAACATCAACCTCCACCAACTTGCTGACTTGGACCATGTGCCGGGGCAAGCGTGCACTCTCGCGCTGAACCATGGCCATGTCCGCAACGAGAGGCGCCGTTCGCCGCAGCAAGGCGCACACACGGCGTCCCGCATCAACCCGAAGTTCAGGCAGGCGAACGACACCCGACCGCGCGGCAGCCAGTCGGCGTGCAGCCGGATCCCGAGGGCTACTGGAGTGCCCGCAACTCCGACGACCGCTCCACTCCCAGGCGAAGTCGCGGTTCCTACGCCGAGCCGACATCACGCATCGACAACCAGGGTCCGTTGCAGGGCGAGCGCGCAGCGGCGTCGGCCGCTGGCCTGAAGGGACGGCCGATCAGCACGCGTCGAATGCTGCGACGATCTGGCGGTGCTCCTCAATGTTCTCCATGAAGCCATCGCGCACCGCAGCGTCGGTGATGGCGGCCGCCACCGCTTGCAACTCGGCATGCGCGTCAGCCAATGCCTCGACTGCCCGTGGATCGCCAACATGGGCCAGCCAGCGGTAGCAGGTCAGGCGGATGCGTCGCGAGTCGGTGCCTTGAAGCGTACCGTCCGCGGCCAGGTGATCGATCAACCCTTGAACCGGTGCCAGGTACCTTGGCGGATCGCCTCGCGCCAGCGCCACCCGCGCCAAGCCCGCTGCAGCGTCGTACTGTCGGGCGTGTTTGAGCGTTGACGCCGTGGTGTGCGCACGAAGAAACGCTGCCTCAGCGGCGTCGAGCCTTCCGAGCAACACCTCGGCATCGCCGAGGCGGCACAGGGCGTTGGCTTCGATCAGCGGGTCGTGCATGGCAACGGCGATGTCGAGCGCAGACTGCGCATGCGCCAGGGCCGATGCTGCGTCACCTTCACGCAGGGCGAGCACCGCCAAACTCAGCAGCGGATAGCACTCCGTCGCACGGTCACCGACGGCGCGCACCAGTTGCAGGCCTTCCTCCAGATGGCCGCGAGCTTGGGCGTTTTGGCCGAGTTCGAGCCACAACGCCCCCATGTTGACAAGCGTGGTGCTCGTGGACCGCGCGTTGCCCAGATCCCTTTCGACCTGCAGCTTCTGTTGAAACTTGTCGAGACCGTCCATCCAGTCTTCCTGTTCGTTGGCGATGGCAGCCAGCGCATTGAGCGCAAGGGCTTCCACACTGCGCAACCCGAGCGCGCGGGCCGCAGCCAGGGTGCTCTCGGCCATCGCGCGTCCCGCTGCCGCATCGCCGAGCATGAACAGCGCAACGGCCAGGCGCTGCTGTGCGCGCAGTTGCAGCGCAACCGCGCCAACACGCTCGGCCAACGCCTGTGCGCGTCGAGCGGCGCTCTCCATCGCCGGGAAGTTCGCGGTGCGCAGCGCCATGTCGCAACGACGCCAGGCCGCTTCGGCACGACGGCTGTCATCGTCAAGGGCATCCGCCAGCGCCTCCAGCGCTTCCACGTCCGTCCTTTGCTCGAGCCGCCGGCCTTGGAGGTCCAGCGTGCGCTCGCGTACATCCAGCAGCCGCCACCGCATCAGGCGCGCGTCGGGCGACGCATCGACGCCCATGAGCTCGATCGCCCGGCCCACGTACCTCAGCACCGCATCATGCGCGTAACGCCCTGCCGCGTGCGTGGCCGCGCGGGCGTAGTACTCGCAGGCGGTCGGCCCGTCGCCTGCACGCTCGAAGTGCTGAGCCGCCCTTCCCAGGCAGTCTCCGGCGCGCAGGCTGCCGTGCTCAGCGAGCGCGGCCAGCCACCGCCCCACCCGAGCATGGCCTTCGCGTCGTTGCTGCTTGAGGACGGTGTCGTAGGTCACCTGGTGCAGCAATTGGTGGTGGAACGCGTACTCGCGCATGCCATGCAGTTCCGTACCGGTCCGCGGCAACGTCAGCTCGCGCTGCACCAGGGCAGCCAGCCGCTCGGCCGCCTGCGCGTCAACCGCAACCAGCGCCTGGTCCCAGAACACGGCGCCGATGATGCTGGCCTGCTGCAGCGCGCGCCTTTCTCGTCCTGGCAGACTGTCCAGCCGCGCCTGCAGCACACTCGTCAATGTGAGCGGCACACTCGTGACCTGAAGCCTCTGGGCATCGACCGACCAGACATCGCCCGTGCGGAGCGCGCCCTGGTCGATCAGCATCTTCGTCAACTCTTCCATGTAGAACGGGTTGCCTTCGGCACTGGCGGTGAGGAGCTGCCGAAGCGCAGACGGGACCTGGACCAACTTCTTCAGCAGTTCGTTGGCCAGCGCGACGCTGTGGGTGTCGTCCAGCGGTTTCAGGTCGATGCGTGAATTGAACCCGTCGGTGCTGAGCCAGTCGGCTCTTCGTTCAAACAGAGTCGGCCGTGTGAAGGCCAGGACAAGCATGGGCACATCGCGGTTGACCGTGGCCAGGAATCTCAGGAAGTCCAGACTCTCGCCGTCGGCCCAATGCAGGTCCTCCAGCAAGAGAATGCCCGGTGCGCCTACCCTGGCCATGACGCGTTGGAACATCTGAGCCGCCGCATGGAAGCCTCGGCTCCGGATCTGCTTGGGATCGTCCCGGATACCCTTGATGTGGCGGCTCTCGCCCCATTCGATGCCGATGAGGTAGCCCAGCAGATGGGCATGCCCCTCGGCCATGGTCGGGCCGTCGTCCTGCAAGAAGAGCGGCGCAATGCCGTCCTCCATCTTCTTGCGCGCGGCTTCGACGCTGTCGTCGACGCTGATGTGCAAATGTCGTGCGACGATGTTGCGCAGCAGTCCAAAGGCTTGAGAGCTGGTCTCCTGCGTTGCGCGGCCGCGAAAGACACTGAAGGCCTCGGGGCGGGCTCCGGTCCAGTCCTCGAATTCGTGGAGCAGCCGGCTCTTGCCGATGCCGGGGTCGGCGACGACTGTCACGGCCAGCATCCTCGCGCCGAGAACAGACGCATGAAGGCCGCCTGCAGGGCTTCGAAGTCGGCCTCGCGGCCGATCATCCTCGTCGCGACGCCCTCGATGCCGCGCGTGCTGCCTCGGAACTTGTGCGGCTTGGCTCCCCGCACGAAGTAGCTGCGGATCGGGGTGTCGACGCCCTTGACCGACAGCGGCTCCTGCTCGTCGACGTCGAACAGGCCGCGCACTTGGGCATAGGTGTCGTGCGAAATGCGCAAGCCCCCTGCCGGTGCCGTCTGCTCCATGCGAGCCGCGATGTTCACCGCGATCCCACGGATGGAGCCTTCCGCGTCGACACCGCCACCCAGCAGCACGTGACCGGTGTGTATCCCGACACGGACATCAAAGCCGGCCTGGCCGTGTGAGGACTGAACTTCCAACCCGAGAGCCTTGCCCAGGGCAAGCAGGGCCATGCCGCATCGCACGGCCCGTTCGGCATCGTCTTCGCGGGCAGCAGCGGCACCGAAGGCGGCCAGGATGTTGTCACCGGCGTACTGCAGGACCCTGCCAAGATGGGCTTCCACG
This sequence comes from uncultured beta proteobacterium, assembly GCA_903822435.1. Lineage (GTDB taxonomy): Bacteria > Pseudomonadota > Gammaproteobacteria > Burkholderiales > Burkholderiaceae_C > Rubrivivax. The sequence continues at coordinate 12,235 of CAIJPE010000341.1, forward strand.
ATCACGGTGCCCCGGGTCAGGGCGTCGTCCATGACCGCGCTGATGGCCTCGGGGTCGAGATGCTGAGCAAGCCTCGTGGAGCCCACGACATCGACGAACAGGATGGTGACCTGCCTGAGAGCCTGCGCTGCTTCTTCGGACTCCGCGGCGGGGGAGTTCATGGCGCTGAGCTTGGCCCGGGCTGGTGCCAGCAACGCCTCCACAACGACATCGCCCAAGATCGCGCGCTGGGCCTCAAGGGCCGCTATCGCGGCTTCGAGATGTTGCTGATCTGAGGACATCCGGATGCAGCATACCAACGCAGTGGGTGCCCGTCCAAGACACGGATCCAGAGGGCCTGTTCACATCGCCGACGGTGCGCAGGGCGGTTCAAACCTCATTGCCCTGGCCGGTCGTGTTCGGGCGGACGAACGCCACCGTCGCAAAGGCGCAATCGCGCGAACGCGCAAGGTGTCTTGCGCTCGGGTACGAGGGGGAACAGGTCGTCGATCCGCTTCGACCGCCATCTGACTGTTCGGCGCGATCCATGTCAGGCTTAGAAACCTCGTCGTGTGCCGCTGAACAACGTGTGTTTGTGCGGCTCGCCGATCTACCAGCTTGCAGAGCAGTGCCAATTTAGAAGGTTAGCTTTCGCTTCTTCCTTTCCTGGTCGGCTATCGCCTGCTCAAACTCTTCCACCCGGATCCTCGTTTCAGGCGAATAGACGGAAATCGTGCCACGGACGATGGGGTCGCCCACCGCGACTCCGCCTCCAAACGGGTGCTGAGAATCTACTTGGCCTCGGGCGATCGGAACGTGGTGCCACCCATGGCGTGGACTTCCCAATGCACTGCGGACCATTGTGCCTGCGCCTGTGCCGGCGCCTGTGCCTGCAGTCGCCCGGCCGCCTGGCCACTTGGTTGCCCAGCCGTCAGATGGCATCGTCAGACACACAGGGTCGACAACATCGGGACAACGCCGTTGGAGGCCACTGGGGCTGGACTGCGCGTTGCCGATCGCCTGGGCCAAGGTGCCCGATATCGGCACTTCGTGAACGGCACGACGGCCGAAGGCCTCGGCTTCGATACATCCGCTGCCGGTGCCATCGCGGCATCGACCACGACCTGCCGCGGGTCCCTTGAAACACGTCACAGCCTCGTGCAGCCCGGCTCGAGGGCTGGACCGGAGCATTCGATCGCGCGATGGGCGCTGGCTCCCGTGCAGGCGTTCGGCGATGCGCAATCGCGCTGTCTGGGACTACGGGCATGCTCATGGGCGTGCTGTTCATGGACTGGCGGGGGAGGGGTAACCATCGCCGAGGCCTATCCGGACGCGCTGTCGGGCGGATGCAAGAAGGACCTGACCTGGAGAGCCTGGGCGGCCATCGGCAGCTCGACCATCCTGGGCGCGCTGACCGGCGCCGTCGCGGGTGCCGGCGTTGGCCTGACGGGTGCACTTTCGCCCGAGACAGCTGCGAGGCTGCATCGCGCGGCGCAGATTGTCTCCGCCTTCGCCACGGACTGAGTGGCCTGCAGCCCGTGGCAGGCAGCCGCGGCGCCCGAGTCAAGGAACCGGTGCAAGCCGGACAAGGGCTCACCGCATTGGCGGCGGTTGCCAGATGCTTGACTTCCAGCGGGGCAGGTACCCCAGATCTCGGGGGCTGGGTGTCAAATCCACCGAGCCGCGGGATAACACGCTGCCCCACCCGCTCGTACGATCGGCTGCTCAAGAAGCTGGCGCCGCTGGGGTGCCACGGCGAGCGTAACGACAGGACATGTCAATGAAATACCTTCAACCCTATGCAGCGGCTTGCTTGGCCGCTTTCGCGCTGACCTGCACCCATGCTCATGCCGAGCTGCTCACGTTTAACGCAAACCTGGATGCCTCGCAGGTTGCCGGTGGCAGCGATTCAAGCGGCACGGGCTTTGCCAGCGTGACCATCGACACGACGCTGTACACCATCACGACCGACGTCAGCTGGACTGGGCTGAGCGGGCCCGTGGATCGCTCGCACATGCACGATGGTCTGCCGGGCCAGCCATCCACGGAGACCTTCGTTCACGAGGTCATCGATGGCAACAGCCCGGCGCGGACGATCACCGACGGCAGCTGCACCGATTGGCAATCCATCTACCCGGCTTGTGCGCCGGCGTCGAGTTCGGTGCACAACTTCCTGGACATCGTGGCCGCCGGAATTGGTCTCGGTTACGGGTTCCAGGACTTCCCCACCCTGTTGAACGCCTATGAGTCCGGCGGCATGTACATCGACGTGCACACAGAGGCCTTCCCGGAAGGTGAGATCCGGGGGCAGCTGTTCGCGGCACCCGTTCCCGAACCGGCATCGATGGGGCTGATGTCAGTTGGCTTGATTGGCCTGGTCTTGTCGAGTCTGCGCCAACGGCGCGGACACGTCGCCGCGCAGTCATGAAAGACCAGTGCCTGCTGAAACGCCAGATGCGGGCCGCTCGATAGCAGCGTAACGAGCAGCAGGCCACCGTCCTGCCGCATGGGCTCAGTGCAAACGGGCCCGGTCCCTCGCTGCGCCCATCAACGGCGAGCTTGTGCGGGGCCTCGGGGGACGTGGGGGACGGCCCGAAGGCCGAAATTGACATGAAAAAGGCCCTGTGAGGGGCCTTGTTTCAGGGGCACTTGGCGGAGTCGGAGGGATTCGAACCCTCGATACGGTTGCCCGTATACACACTTTCCAGGCGTGCGCCTTCAACCACTCGGCCAC
>CAIJPE010000342.1 GCA_903822435.1 uncultured beta proteobacterium
GGGCCACGTGCACCGCATCGCGCGCGGCGGCGTGGGCGGCGGCAAAGCGCAACAGCTCGGCCGTGGGCAGGCTGTCACCCGAGCGGCCCAGGGCGATGCGCGCGGGCGTGTGGCGGCGCAGGGCCGACCAGGGATCGGCGGCAACCGGGCTGCCTGGGGGGGGCAGGGGCGCCAGCCCGTCGGATGGAGGGCGCATCAGAACCGGGGCCCCGGCAGCAGCGCGCCGATGCTGGCCGCCAGGGCCGGCTGGTCGGCCGCCGCGCGCAGCGAGCCGTCGGCATCGGTGATGCCCATGGCCTGCAGCCAGGCTTCGAACTCGGGCGCCCGCTTCAGGCCCAGCAGCCGGCGCACGAACAGCGCGTCGTGGAACGAGGTGCTCTGGTAGTTCAGCATCACGTCGTCCGCGCCCGGCACGCCCATCATGAAGTTCAGGCCGCAACTGGCCAGCAGCACCAGCAGGGTGTCGGTGTCGTCGGAATCGGCTTCGGCATGGTTGGTGTAGCAGATGTCGCAGCCCATGGGCAGGCCCAGCAGCTTGCCGCAGAAGTGGTCCTCCAGGCCGGCACGAACGATCTGCTTGCCGTCGTACAGGTACTCGGGCCCGATGAAGCCCACCACGGTGTTCACCAGCAGCGGCTCGTAGCGGCGGGCCACCGCGTAGGCCCGTGCTTCCAGCGTCTGCTGGTCGACGTTGTGGTGTGCCCCGGCCGACAGCGCGCTGCCCTGGCCGGTCTCGAAGTACATGACATTGCGCCCCACGGTGCCGCGGCCCAGGGCCAGGGCGGCGGCACGGGCTTCATCCAGCAGCGCCAGGCTGATGCCGAAGCTGCGGTTGGTGCCCTCGGTGCCGGCCACCGACTGGAAGACTAGGTCGACCGGCGCACCCTGCTCGATGGCCTGCAGCGTGTTGGTGACGTGGGTGAGCACGCAGCTCTGGGTGGGGATGGCGTGGCGCTGGATGAGGTCGTCCAGGAGGTGCAGCATCTGCACCAGCGCAGGCACGCTGTCGGCCGCGGGGTTGATGCCGATGACCGCATCGCCCGCGGCGTACATCAGGCCATCGACGATGCTCGCAGCGATGCCGGCAGGGCTGTCGGCGGGGTGGTTGGGCTGCAGGCGCACGGCCAGGTGCCCGGGCAGGCCCAGGGTGTTGCGAAAGCGCGTGACCACCCGGCAGCGCGCGGCCACGTTCATGAGGTCCTGGTTGCGCATGAGCTTGCTGACGGCAGCCACCATCTCGGGCGTGAGGCCAGGCGCCAGCGCCTGCAAGACGGCGGTGCCGGCCGAAGCCGAAAGCAGCCAATCGCGGAAGCCCCCCACCGTGAGATGCGCGACCGGCGCGAACGCGGTGGCATCGTGGCTGTCCACGATCAACCGGGTGACTTCATCGGCTTCGTAAGGCACCAGGGCCTGCTGCACGAAGGTGGCCAGCGGCAGGTCGGCCAGGGCCTCGCGGGCAGCGACGCGCTCCTGCGCGCTGGCCGCCGCGATGCCGGCCAGTTCGTCGCCCGAACGGGCCGGCGTGGCCTTGGCCATCAGCTCGGCCAGGCTGCCGAAGGTGTAGCGGCGGTTGCCGGCGGTAGCGTGGAAACCCATGGTCTCAGGCCCGCCAGGCCTGGGTTCGGCGGCTCAGCCAACGGCCCAAGGCCACGAAAAGGAACATCGCAACACTGGACACCGCCGTGATCAGCACGGCCATGGCGGCCGCGGCACCGGTCTCGCCCGCCTCGTCCAGGTTGAGGATGGCGATCGAAGCGACCTTGGTTTCGGGGGCATAGAGAAACACCACGGCAGAGATCGTCGTCATCGCGTTGATGAAGAAGTATCGCGCGATATCCAACAGCGCAGGCGCGCACAAGGGCATCGTCACGCGCCGGAAGGTGCGCCACCAGGGCACCTTGAGCGAAGCGCCCACGGCCTCGAATTCGGCATCCAGCGCCTTCAGCGCCGTGACGGCCGTGAGGTGGCCCGTGGTGTAGAAATGCACGATGGTGCACAGGGTCAGCAGCGCCATCGAGTGGTACAGCAGGCCCAGCGGGTTGCCCGGCGCATTGAAGAAGAAGATATAGCCCAGGCCGAGCACCAGGCCCGGCACCGCCATCGGCAGCATGGCCAGCAGGCGCACCGCCGAACGCAAGGCCGCAGGGGCCGGGCTCTTCTCGGCCAGGTAGGCGCCCGAAAAGACCAGAAACGTGCCGAAGACGGCCGTGCCGGCGGCCATCTCCAGGCTGTTGACGAAGCCCTCGCCCACCTCGGCATCCACCAGGCCCATCAGGTAGTGCCGCCAGCTTGGGTGCAGGTTGTAGGGCCACAGCGTGGCGAACGAGGCGAACAGCGCCATGCCCAGCACCGCCAGCACCAGCGCCGCCACCACGGCGCAGTAGGCAGTGAGCATGCCGTTGCGCCAGGCCGAAGGCCGCGGCCGCAGCGGCACGGCCCGGGCCCCCAGCATGGCCGCCTGCCGCGCGCTGACCAGGCGGTCCACGCCGAAGGTGAACAGCGCCGGGGCCAGCAGCACGATGGCCACCACCGCCCCGCGCTGAAAGTCCTGCTGGCCGATGACGAGCTTGAAGACATCGGTGGCCAGCACGTTGAAGTTGCCGCCGATCACCTTGGGAATGCCGAAGTCGGTCAGCACCAGCGTGAAGGCCACAAGCGCCGCCGAGATCAGGCCGTAGCGGGCCCCGGGCAGCGTGATGGTGACGAAGCGCCGCCAGGCGCGGGTGCCCATGGCGTCGGCCGCTTCGTACAGGCGGGCGTCGGCCGCACCCAGGGCGGTGATCAGGATCATCAGCACGTGCGGGAACACGGCGAAGCATTCGGCCATCACGATGCCCGGGGCGCCATAGACCGATTCAGCGCCCAACCACCCCAGCAGGCCCTTGAGCACCCCCTGGTTGCCGAACCAGTAGATGAGCGAAATGGCCGCCAGAAGCGAAGGCGCCAGCAGCGGCAGCAGCGTGATGGCCCGCAGCAGGGCCTTGGCGCGCATGTCACTGCGTTGCAGGGCATAGGCGAACACGAAGGCGCCCGGCACCGTGACCAGCGTGACCAGCAGCGACACGCCCAGGCTGTGCAGCACCGAATCGCGCAGGGCGGGTGTGGCGGCATAGGCGACGAAGTTGGCCGCACCCGCGAATCGGCCCTGCGCGTCCTGCAGCGCCTGCTGCAGGATCGCCAGCAAGGGCGCGACCAGGAAGGCCAGCAGCAGCGCCAGGACGCCCACCAGGGCTGCAGCGGCCCACCATTGCGCGGGGTCGGCACGCAGGCGCAGGGCCTGCGCCTGCGTGCTCATGCAAAGACCCGCATGCGCTCGGGCATCAGGGCCACGGGCAGCCGTTCCCCCGGGCCCAGCCGGTGTTCGGCCAGCAGGTTCAGTGCCATCACCACCGCCAGCGGGTGCCCGGCCAGTGCCTCGGCCCTGACCTGCACCAGACAGTAGGCGCCCAGGAACTCCACCTTGTCGATCACCGACTCGAAGGCCTGCGCCGCGTCCGGGCCGGCCGGCATCACCCGCACGTCTTCGGGCCGCAGGTACAGCCGGGCCGCGGTGCCAGCGGCCAGCGCATGGTCGCAATCGAAGCGCGTGGCGCCCAGCCGCACGCCCCCGACTTCGGCCACCACCGGCAGCACATTCACCCGGCCCACGAAATCGGCCACGAAGGGGTTGGCCGGCTCACGATACACGTGCATGGGCACGCCCACCTGCTCGATCACGCCGTGGTTCATCACCACGATGCGGTCGGCCACGGCCAGCGCCTCTTCCTGGTCGTGCGTGACCATGATGGTGGTCACGCCGAGCTTGCGCTGCAGGCTTCGGATCTCTTGCCGCAGGTGCAGCCGCACGATCGCATCCAGCGCCGACAGGGGTTCATCCAGCAGCAGCAACCCCGGCTCGGTGGCCAGCGCCCGCGCCAGGGCGATGCGCTGCTGCTGCCCGCCCGAGAGCTGCGCCGGGTACTTGCCCTGGCTGCCGGGCAGGCCCACCAGCGCCAGCAGGTCGGCCACGCGCTGCTGGGCCTGCGGCCTGGGCACCTTGCGGTTGACCAGGCCGTAGGCCACGTTGTCGGCCACGGTGAGGTTGGGGAACAGCGCGTACGACTGAAAGACGATGCCGTAGTCGCGCTGGGCCGGCGGAAGCAAGGAGATGTCGCGGCCAGCCTGCAGGATGCGGCCAGCCGTCTGCACCTCCAGGCCGGCAATGATGCGCAGCAGCGTCGTCTTGCCGCAGCCCGAGGGGCCGAGGAAGCACACGAACTCGCCCTGGTCGATGGTCAGGCCGATGTCGCGCAGGGCCGTGAAGCTGCCGAACTGCTTGGCCACGCCGTCCAGGCGCAGATAGGGCTGGGCCATGGGGCGCAGGCTGCAGGCGGTGCCGCTTACTTCTTCGGTTCTGACTTGGCGCTGTAGCGGGCGTTCCACTCGGCGAGCACGCGCTCGCGGCTCTCGGCGGACTTCACGAAGTCGAGCTTGACCAGTCGCTGTTCGTAGTCAGCCGGCACGTTGGCCAGCGGCGCGGCCACGCCGGGCTGCGCGGTGATGGCGAAGTTCTTGCCGTACAACAGCATCGCGTCCTTGCTGGAAGCCCAGTCGGCCAGCTTCTTGGCGGCTTCCAGCTTCCTGGTGCCCTTGTGGATGGCAAAGGCTTCCAGGTCCCAGCCCAGCCCTTCCTTGGGGAACACCAGGTCGATGGGCGCGCCCTTGGCCTTGTTGGTATTGTCCCGGTATTCGAACGAGATGCCCACCACGTACTCGCCGCTGGCGGCCATGTTGCACGGCTTGCTGCCCGAGTGCGTGTACTGCGCGATGTTCTGGTGCAGGGCATCCATGTACTTCCAGCCGCCACCCTTGCCGCCCTCGTCGCCCCACAGGGCCAGCCAGGCGGTGACGTCGAAGAAGCCGGTGCCCGAGGAGGCCGGGTTGGGCATGACAACCTGGCCCTTGTAGGCGGGCTTGGTCAGGTCCTTCCAGGTCTCGGGCTTGGGGATGTTGCGCTTGGCCGCTTCCACGGTGTTGAAGCACACCGTGGCGCCCCACACGTCCATGCCGAACCAGGCCGGCGGGTTCTTCTTGTCGCGGTACGCACTCATGATGGCGTCCAGGTTCAGCGGACGGTAGGGCTCGAGCATGCCCTGCTTGTCGAGCAAGGCCAGGCTGGATGCGGCCACCCCCATCACGGCATCGGCCTGGGGGTTGGCCTTCTCGGCCAGCAACTTGGCGGTGATGACGCCCGTGCTGTCGCGCACCCACTTCAGTTCAATGTCGGGGTTGACCTTGTTGAAGCCCTGCTCGTAGGCCTTGAGCTGGTCGGTCTCGAGCGCCGTGTACACCAGCAGTTGGGTCTTGCCCTGCGCCAGGACGGGCCCGGCGAGTAGGGCCGTGCAGAAAAGCAGGGCGGCGGTTCGCAACGCAGTCATCGGTGGGTCCTTCAGGAGGTTGATCGATCGGGGCAATCCGAGAGCATGGGCCCGGGAGCATGACAGAGACGTGAAGGGGCCCGCCAGACCCCCGAGGGCATTCCCTGGGCTGTCGTGCGCCGTCGACGGCAGCCTGCGGACCGTTGACAATCTACGGGAGGGCCCCTTCAATGGCGTGCCCGCAAGCATGCCCCGTGCCCAGCCCATGATCCACGTCAACAGCCGCGACTACCGCCTGCCCACCCGCCCCACCGTGGTGGTCTGCGTGGACGGCTGCGAGCCCGAATACATCGCGCAGGCCGTGGCCGCGGGCTGCATGCCCTGGATGCAACGCACGCTGGCCACCGGCACCGCGCTGGTGGCCGACGGCGTGGTGCCCACCTTCACCAACCCGAACAACTTGTCGATCGTCACCGGGGCGCCCCCGTCGGTGCATGGCATCTGCGGGAACTACCTGTTCGACACCGCCTCGGGCACCGAGGTGATGATGAACGACCCCAAGTGGCTGCGCGCGCCCACCATCCTGGCCGCACTGTCCGAGGCCGGCATGCGATGCGCCGTGGTCACCGCCAAGGACAAGCTGCGGCGCCTGCTGGGCCACGGGATGAAGGGCATCTGCTTCTCGTCCGAGAGATCGGCCGAGGCCACCGAGGCCGAGAACGGCATCGCCGACGTGCCTGCGCTGGTGGGCCTGCCGGTGCCCGACGTGTACAGCGCCGCCTTGTCCGAGTTCGTCTTTGCCGCCGGTGTCGAGCTGCTGCGCACGCGCCGCCCCGACCTGCTCTACCTCAGCACCACCGACTACATCCAGCACAAGCACGCACCGGGCACCGCCGGTGCCAACGACTTCTACGCCATGATGGACCGGCACCTGGCCGCCCTGGAGGCGCTGGGCGGGGTGATCGCCGTCACGGCCGACCACGGCATGAATGCCAAGACCGGCATGGATGCCCGGCCCGACGTGATCTACCTGCAGGACCTGCTGGACGGCTGGCTGGGCACGGCCGTCGCACGGGTCATCCTGCCCATCACCGACCCCTACGTGGTCCACCATGGGGCGCTGGGGTCCTTTGCCACGGTCTACCTGCCCGCGGGCACCGACCGCACGGCCCTGGCACTGCGCCTGGCCGGCCAGCGCGGCATCGAAGCGGTGCACGGCCGCGAAGCGGCTGCCGAGCGCTTCGAGCTGCCGGCCGACCGCATCGGCGACCTGGTGGTGCTGTCCGAGCGCTTCACGGTCCTCGGCACGGCCGCCGCGCGGCACGACCTGAGCGCACTGGAAGTGCCGCTGCGGTCGCATGGGGGGCTGAGCGAGCAGCGCGTGCCGCTGATCCTGAACCGGCCGATTGCCGGGATGGCCGGCGTGGACGCCAACCGCCGCTGGCGCAATTTCGACGCCTTCGACCTGGCGCTGAACTTCGCCCAATGACCGCGGCCACCGAACCGCGCCACGAAGGCTTCCGCCTGGCCGGCCAGTCCGTGGGCGCGGGCCGGCCCGGCGGCATCGAGGTGCGCAACCCCTACACCGGGGCCCTGGTGGGCACGGTGCCCAAGGCCACGCTGGCCGAGGTGCGGCAGGCCTTTGCAATGGCCCAGGGCTACCGGGCGAAGCTGTCGCGCTTCGAGCGTTCGCGCATCCTCGGTCAGGCCGCAGCGGCCGTGCGCGAGCGCACCGCCGAGATCGCCGCCCTGATCACGGCCGAAAGCGGCCTGTGCCTGAAGGACAGCACCTACGAGGCCGGCCGCGTGGCCGATGTGCTGATGTTCGGCGGGCACGAGGTGCTGAAGGACGACGGCCAGATCTTCAGCTGCGACATCACGCCGCATGGCCGCAAGCGCCGCGTCTACACGCAGCGCGACCCGCTGCTGGGGGTGATCACCGCCATCACGCCCTTCAACCACCCCATGAACCAGGTCGCGCACAAGGTGGTGCCGGCGGTGGCCACCAACAACCGCATGGTGCTCAAGCCGTCCGAGAAGGTGCCTCTGTCGGCCCTGCTCTTTGCCGACATCCTCTACGCCGCCGGCCTGCCGCCGGAAATGCTGAGCATCGTCACGGGGGACCCGCGCGAAATCGCCGACGAGCTGATCACCCACCCCGCCGTCGACCTCGTCACCTTCACGGGGGGCGTGGCCATCGGCAAGGCCATCGCGGCCAAGGCCGGCTACCGGCGCCTGGTGCTGGAGCTGGGCGGCAACGACCCGATCATCGTCATGGACGATGCCGACCTCGACGAGGCCGCCAGCCTGGCGGTGCAGGGCTCTTACAAGAACTCGGGCCAGCGCTGCACGGCCGTCAAGCGCATGCTGGTGCACCAGGCGGTGGCAGCCGAGTTCACCGACCGCGTGGTCGAGAAGACCCTGGCCTGGCGTTGCGGCGACCCGGCCGACGCCGGCAACGACATGGGCACGGTCATCGATGAACCCGCAGCCCGGCTGTTCCAGGCCCGCGTGGACGAGGCCCTGGCCCAGGGTGCCCGGCTGCTCGCCGGGCACCGGCGCGAAGGCGCGCTGTACACGCCCACGGTACTCGACCGGGTGCGCCCCGAGATGACGCTGGTGCGCGAGGAGACCTTCGGCCCGGTCTCGCCCATCCTCACCTTCGCGTCGATCGACGAGGCCATCGCCATGGCCAATGGCACGGCCTACGGCCTGTCGTCCTCGGTGTGCACGCAGCGGCTGGACCACATCACACGCTTCGTCGAAGGGCTGCACGTGGGCACGGTCAATGTGCGCGAGGTGCCCGGCTACCGGCTCGAACTGACGCCCTTCGGCGGCATCAAGGACTCCGGGCTGGGCTACAAGGAAGGCGTGCAGGAAGCCATGAAGAGTTTCTGCAACACCAAGACCTACACCCTGCCGTGGGCCTAGGCCGACGGACATCCATGGAGCCCCCGGCGTGCTGAGCATCGACGACATCGAAACCCTGTTCCGGCAGCGCGGTGCCGAGCAATACAGCGGCGAGCCCGTGACGCAGCTGGAGCACGCGCTGCAGGCCGCGGCGCTGGCCGAAGCCGAGGGCGCCGACGACGAGCTCGTCACCGCCGCGCTGCTGCACGACCTGGGCCATCTGCTGCAGGAGCTGGGCCCCACGCCCACCCTTCGCGGCGTGGACGACCTGCACCAGAGGGTCGCCCTGCCCTTCCTGCGCGGGCTGCTGCCGGCGCGCGTGCTGGGCGCGATCCAGCTGCACGTCGACGCCAAGCGCTATCTGTGCGCGACGCGCCCGGGCTATCAGGGCGCGCTGTCGGCCGACTCCATCCGCAGCCTCCAACTGCAAGGCGGCGTGTTCGATGCGCCCGCCGCGGCAGCCTTCATGGCGCAGCCTGGCGCAGCCGACGCCATCCGGCTGCGGCTGTGGGACGACCAGGCCAAGGCCGCCGGCCATGCCACGCCCCCGCTGGCGCATTACCTGGCGCGTGCCCGGCGCTGCGCCACCCCCATCCAGGAGCACGTGGCATGAAGGTCTGCATCGTGGGGGCCGGCGCCATCGGCGGCTTCATCGGCACCCGGCTGGCCGCGGCCGGGGCGGCCGAGGTCACGGCACTCGCCCGCGGCGCCACGCTGGCGGCCCTGCGCACGCAAGGATGGCGGCTGCGCACTGGCGAGCAACTGTTGCAGGCGCCGGCGCGCGCCAGCGACCAGCCGGCCGAGCTGGGTGAACAAGACCTCGTGATCATCGCCGTCAAGGGCCCGGCCCTGGCGGCCGTGGCGCAGCAGATCGGCCCGCTGCTGGGGCCCCGCACGATGGTGCTGCCGGCCATGAACGGCGTGCCCTGGTGGTTCTGCCAGGGGCTGGAAGGCGTGGGCTCGGGCCCGCTGGAGAGCGTGGACCCCGGCGGCACGATCGCAGCGGCCATCGCGGCCGAGCGCGTCATCGGCTGCGTGGTGCACGTGGCCACCTCCACACCCGAGCCTGGCCTGGTGCTGCACAAGATGGGCCAGAGCCTGATCATCGGCGAGCCCGCGGGGGGCCGCAGCGAGCGCGTGCAGCGCGTGTCCGAGGTGCTGCAGTCCGCCGGATTCGAGGTCACGCCGTCCGAGCGGGTGCGCCATGCCATCTGGTACAAGCTCTGGGGCAACATGACCATGAACCCGGTCTCGGCCCTCACCGGCGCCACGGTCGACCGGGTGCTCGCCGACCCCCTGGTGCGCAGCTTGTGCACCTCGGCCATGTCCGAAGCCGCGGCCATCGGCGCCCGCATCGGCTGCCGCATCGAGCAGACGCCGCAGGACCGCCACGTGATCACGGCCACGCTGGGCGCCTTCAAGACCTCGATGCTGCAGGACGTGGAAAACGGCCGGGCCATCGAACTCGACGCGCTGGTGGGCGCGGTGCGCGAAATCGGCCAGCGCCTGGGCGAAGCCACCCCCACCATCGACGCCCTGCTGGGCCTCACGCGGCTGTTTGGCCGCGTGCGCGGCCTGTACCCGCCGGCCTGAGCCCTCAGGCCACGGCCACGCGGTCGCGGCCGGACTGCTTGGCGCGGTACAGCGCCGCATCGGCCGCGGCGATCAGGCTGGCGCCGTCGTCACCGGGCCTGCGCGCGGCCACGCCGGCCGAGACGGTGATGCTGGCGATCACCTCCTGGGTGCCGCGCTTCCTGATCTTCGTGGCCCGAACCAGGCTGCAGATGACCTCGGCCAGCTGCTTGGCCTGCGTGGCCGTGGAGGCCCGCATCAGCACCGCGAACTCTTCGCCACCGATGCGGGCGGCCACCATGTTCGGCCCGTTGGCCACGCGGGCCAGGGTCTGCCCCAAGGTCTCGATGACCGTGTCGCCGACCGGGTGGCCATGCGTGTCGTTCACCCGCTTGAAGTGGTCGATGTCCAGGATCACCAGGCAGGGCGTGAGCCCCTGGGCGTTCTGGGAGGCCAGGGCTTCGCGCAGCGCTTCGTCGAAGCCCTTGCGATTGCGCAGGCGGCTCAGCGCATCGGTCACGGCTTCCACGCGCGAGCGCTCCAGCGCCTCGCGCAGCTGCACGATCTGCTCCTGGCTCTGGGCCACCGAGCTTTCCAGCTCGGCCACCACGGTCTGCATGTGCGCCGTGCCGCCGGCCACCTCCGACAGGTGCGGCGACAGCGATGCGGCGGGAGAGGCCGCATCCTGTTCTTCCAGGGCCTTGCTCAGGTCGGCCAGCTGGGTGCCGTAGGCGCGGGCACTCTTGCCGGTGCGGGACGCCGACGCGGCCACATCGGACATCACGCGCTGGAAGTCCTTGCGCACGGTGTCGGTGGCCAGTTCATCGGCCGGCGCCACATGCTCGCGGAACAGGTGCGCCAGGGTATGGGGTTTCAGGCGGGGCTCGACCTGCTTGGCCTGCTGCACGGCTTCGGTCAGGCGCGGGTTGATGCCCGCCAGGTGCTCGTAGAAGACGGCGAAGGTGGCCGGGTTGAAAGGCGCGTCGTGCTGGCTCATCTCGGCGATGACGAGCTTGAGCAGCGCAACGCTCTCTTCCCGCGTCTGCGCGTACTGGGGCATCATGGGCAACGGGAGGCCGGGCGAGGCAGCCGGCTCGGGCACGGGCTCGGGCACGGGCGGCTTCATTGAATTTGATGATGCGACAAGCATAAGGTCTTCCAGCCCTATGCGACCCATGTCCGGTCGCTCGCAATCCCCTCCACAGCGAGAAAGTTGCGCACCGGAGCCGGCTGCGGCAAGGAAACAAATCTTTGGGATAGGCCCTGTGCGGGCACGTCACGGCGCCGGGCCAGCCACGCCTGCAGGTCAGCCAAGGGCATGGGCCGCGCCAGCAGATAGCCCTGGACGGCATCGCATCCCGCCTCGTGCAGCACCGCGAGCTGGGCCGCTTCCTCGACGCCTTCGGCCACCGTGCCCATGCCCATGGTGCGGGCCATCTCCACGATGGCCCGCACGAGGGCCCGGGCATCGTCGCGGGCCATGATCTCCAGCACGAAGGCGCGGTCGATCTTCAGCGTGTCGAAGGGGAAGCGCAGCAAGTAGGCCAGCGAAGAATAGCCCGTGCCGAAGTCGTCCAGCGCAATGCCCACGCCCAGTTCGCGAAGCCCGTGCAGGTTGGCCAGGGCCACGGGCACGGCGTCCATGAAGAGCGACTCGGTGATCTCCACCTTCAGCCTTTGGGCGGGCAGCCGCGAGCGTGCCAGGGCCAGCGCCACGCTGGCCAGGAAGTCCTCGCGCATGAGCTGGGCCGGCGATGCATTGACCGACACCGCCACCGTCGCCGGCAACGCCATGGCGCCCGTGCAGGCCAGCTCCAGCACCCAGTTGCCGATGGCGTTGATCTGCCCGGATTCCTCGGCCACGGCAATGAACTCGGCCGGCGAGATCGATCCCAGGCTCGGGTGCTGCCAGCGCAACAGCACTTCGGCACCCACCACATCGCCGGTCGCGATGTGCACCTGCGGTTGCCAGGCGAGCGAGAACTCGCCGCGGGCCAGGGCCCCGTGCAGTTCCTGCGCGATCAGCACGCGGCGGCGGTGGCGGTCGCGCAGCCGCTGGGCGAAGCACTCGAAGCGGCCCCGGCCGCTGTCCTTTGCGGCGTACAGGGCGAGGTCGGCATTCCCCATCAGTTCATCCAGATCGCGGCCATGCGCCGGTGCCCAGGCCACGCCAACGCTGACACTCATCGGCACGGCGTGGCCATCGACCTCGAAGGGCTCGCACAGCGTGCGCACCAGCCGGCCGGCCAGGGCCTGCACCTGCTCCGGGTCGTCGGCCGGCTCGGCCACCAGAGCAAATTCGTCGCCGCCCAGCCGAGACGCCAGATCGGCCTGGCGCAGGCCACTGCGCAAGCGCCGGGCCACCTCCACCAGGACGGCGTCACCCACCGCATGGCCGAAGGTGTCGTTGATCGACTTGAAGTGATCCACGTCCAGGCACAGCAGCGCCACCGTCCGGCCATCCTGCAGGGCCTGCCGCACGCGGTCGCGCAGTTGCACCCGGTTGGCCAGCCCCGTCAGGGTGTCGAAGTGCGCCAACTGGGCGAGCCGCTCATGCGATTCGCGGGCCAGGGTGACGTCGGCAATGACGCCTCGCCAGCCCCCGCTGGCCGCGGTGCCCGCCGTCAGGGGCTTGGCCGTGATCGACCACCAGCGAGGCCCGTCGGCGGCCTGGATCGGAACGACCAGGTCGCGGAAGGGCCGGCCTTCGGCCATGGCCTGCGCCAGTTCCGCCAGCCGGCTCTGGGGCAGCTGGGCCGGTGCGCGCCTTGAAAGCACTTCCAGAAGCGTGCTGCCCAGCAAGGCCTCGCGCCCTGTGCCCAGGGCCGCGGCAAGGCGATCGGACACACGCGTGAAGCGGCCGTCCAGGCCGCATTCCCAGAGCAGGTCGGCCGCGTGTTCCTCGAAGTCGCGCAGCAGCAGGCCCACCAGCTCGCCCTGCCGGCCGGCCTCGCGCTCCGACACCAGCCGGGCCGTGTGGATGCGGGCGTTGATGAGCACGCTCAGGCACAGCAGCACGCCATAGACGACGACCATCACCAGCAGCGACGCGTAGACCATGCCGCCCGCACGGGCCAGCCCCAGCGCCGATCCCAGGGTCATCGGGACGAGGTAGCCGATGGCCGCCTCGGGCACCGAGGCCAGGGCGAAGGCGCCGCCGCACATCATCCCCACCACCAGGGTCGACATCAGCAGTTGCTGTTCGTGATGGATCACGGGCAACCAGGCCGCCGTCGCACCGGCCCACAGCACGGCCAGGGACACGGCACCGCGCACCGCATGCGTGACGGCCTTGGGGGACACGGCCAGCGGCGGTCGGTTGCGGCGCCGCCACCAGTTGCGCAGGGGGCCCAGGCAGGACAGGAGAACAGCCACCAGCCACACCGTCAACGGCCCGGAAGACACGGCGGAACCCAAGCTGGCCGCGAGCATGGCTGCGCCGATGGCGTTGCCCACCATCATCAGCGGTGTCAGCCGGCCGATGGACTGCATGTGCCGGGCACGGATGGCCGCACTGTCGGCGTCCAGCGCGTGATAGACGTGGAATTCGCTGCGCCAGAGGGTGGGCAGCTGGGTCCAGAACCGCGGTGGTGACGCTCCGTGCATGGGCCGGGTTCGCATGATCTCGACCACCGGCCCGAACTCCGGGGCACGGCGGGGACAAACGCGCAAGTTGATGCGTTATCGGCTGGGGGTGCGGCCGGCTTGAGTGCCCGTGCCAGGGCTGTGCAGCGGCCAGCCCGAGGATGCGCGTTGAAGTTCACGCCACAGGTTGCAGAACCAGGCCTTGGGCATGTTTTGCTTGGTCGCCTCGCGGTACCCCGACTTCATCAGGGCCATGGCCAGCGACTTGTCGGCCCGGTAGGCCCTTGAGGCGAAGCTCGGCAGCGAACGCGGCCCCGGAATGGGCCCGTCGGGCTCGACGTCGGTGCCGACGCAGATCTCTTGGGCTGGGGTGGGGTTCAAGCGGTTCGGATGCCCACGGTGGCAATGGCGCGGACTCTCCCGCTGGCCGGTGCCGGTGCGCCCGCCCTTGAAACCCCGGCAGCCGCAGTCACTTGCCACCGTGGCCAGGGGCGGCTGCACTGCCCGTTCGGGCAGGCCCGGACCACCCGGGCGGCTGATGCGCCGCAGGCTGCGCAAGCCGACCATGCAGGCCTGCCCAACGCCGAAAGGAATCCCGTGAATCAACCCGTCGTCCTCCATTCCGAACCGATGCCCCAACCGCAAGCCGGCCTGGCCGATGCCGTCGAAAGGCTGGCCGCCTCCGTGGTGGGCCTGGGCACGCGCCGGCGCGGCCTGTCCGCCGGGGTGCTGTGGAAGCCTGGCGTGGTGGTGACCACCGCCTCGGCCATCGGCCATGCCGGCCGGATCCACGTGGTGCAGCCCGACGGCGAGACCGTGATCGGCGAGGTGCGTGGCACCGACCCGGGCACGGACCTGGCCGTGCTGGCCGTGCCGGAGTCCGCCGGGCCGGCGGCCCTGCGCCGCCTGGATCCGCCGCTGCGCGCCGGCGACTTCGTCATGGCCGTGGGGCGCGATGCCTCGGGCCTGGTGCACGCCAGCTTCGGCCACATCGGCGCGGCGGGCCCGGCCTGGCGCACGTGGCGGGGCGGCTCGGTGGACCGGCTGCTGCGGCTGGACGGCGGGCTCTATCCCGGCCTGTCGGGCGCGCCGGTGGCCGACGCGCAGGGCCAGGTGGTGGGCATCGCCAGCCCGGCGCTGTCACGCCACCACGGCGTCGTACTGCCGGTGGGCACGGTGGACCGCGTGAGCCAGGCCCTGCTGCACAGCGGACGGGTGGCACAGGGCTACCTGGGCGTGGCGGCGCAGAGCGTGGCGCTGTCGGCCGCGATGCAGGCTGCAGCCGGCACCGGCGCCGCGCTGGGGCTGCTCATTGCCGGCCTGGGGGACGAGGGCCCGGCCGCCCGGGCGGGGCTGATGGTGGGGGACATCGTGGTGAGCGCCGGCGGCCGCGTGGTGCCCGACATCGAGACGCTGCGCGAGTTGCTGGGCGCCGAGACCATCGGCGCGCGGCTGCCCCTGCGGGTCCTGCGGGGCGGGCAGCCGCTCGAGCTCAGCGTGGACGTGGCCGAGCGGCAGCGCACGGGGCGCTGCTGAACACGGCAGCCGCCATGCCAGGCACCCGGGTGCAGGTGATCGCCCCGACCCGCTGGGCCGCGGACGGCGTGGCTGCGGCCCTGCAGCGCAGCGAAGCCCCGGGGCACGGGCCGGTGCGGGCCTTCAGCGCCACGGCCGGGGACGCGGGCAACACCCGCGCAGACGTGCTGGTGGTGCTGGCCAGCCGCGACCAGCCCTTGCAGCGGGTGCTGGACCGCCTGCCGGCCGGGCAGCCCTTGCTGTGGCTGGGCGTCTCGCCGGGAATGGACTCCGTCAGCGCAGCCGCCGCCGCGCAGGCCATGCAGACGCGTCCCTTCGGCTGGCTGTCGGCCGACGCCGACGAGACCCGCCTGCGGGCGGCCGTGCACGCCCTGGCCGCGGGCCTGAGCGTGGGTGCGGGGGGTGCCTGGGCCGCCGGCCTGGCGGCCCTGGGCGCCCCCTCGGCCGATGCCCTGCAAGACCCGCTGACGCCGCGTGAGCTGGAGGTCTTCGAGCTCATGGCCAAGGGCCTGGGCAACCGCGACATCGCGCTGGCGCTGGGCATCTCCAGCCACACCGCCAAGTTCCACGTGGCCCAGATCCTGGAAAAGACCGGCTCGGCCACCCGCACCGAAGCCGTCCGGCAGGGTCTGAAGGCCGGCTGGATCGGACTTTGACCCTCCCCGCCGACGATGGAAACGAGCATGATGAACCCCCCGGATGACCTCGAACTGCTGGACGCCTACTCGCGCTGCGTGGTGGACACCCTGGAGCGCACCCGCGCCGGCGTGGTCTCGCTGCAGGTGGAAGCCGCCCGGCCGGTGCGGCGCGGCACGGGGTCGGGCGGGGGATCGGGCTCGGGCTTCCTGATCACGCCGGATGGTTATGCGCTGACCAACAGCCACGTGGTGGCGCCGGGTGGTGCCGTGCGGGTGCGCTTCGACGACGACACCGAATGCGACGCGCGCGTGGTGGGTACCGACCCCGACACCGACCTGGCCGTGGTGCACCTGGGTGCGCCGCGGGCACTGTCGCACCTGGAACTGGGCGATTCCACGCGGCTGCGCGTGGGCCAGGTGGCGATTGCCATCGGCAATCCGTTGGGCCTGGGCCACACCGTGACCACCGGCGTCATTTCCGCGCTGGGCCGATCGCTGCGCGCCCAGAGCGGACGCTCCATCGACAACGTGATCCAGACCGACGCCAGCCTCAACCCGGGCAATTCCGGCGGCCCCCTGCTGGACACCCGGGCCCAGGTCATCGGCGTGAACACGGCGATCATCAAGGGGGCCCAGTCGCTGTGCTTTGCCGTGCCCGCGCAGACGGCGCGCTGGGTGGTCAGCGAACTGCTGCGCCACGGCCGGGTGCGGCGCGCCTGGCTGGGCGTGGCGGCGCGTACGGTGCCCCTGGCGCGCCGCGTGGCGCGCCACCATGGGCTGCACCTGGACAGCGCGGTGCAACTCGATGACATCACGCCCGAAGGGCCGGCCTCGCGAGCAGGCCTTCGCATCGGCGACCGCATCGTCACGGTGGACGACGCGGTGGTGGGCGACGTCGACCACCTGCACCGCCTGCTGGGCAGCGAGCGCATCGGCCGCCCCACTCGGCTCGATCTGCTGCGCGGCAGCGGCCGTTCATCGGTTCAACTGGTGCCCGAACTTCGCCGCTGAACCCGCGGCGGCGCTCTGAGTGCGGGGGTGTATCCTGTCCCGGGGATGAGTTCTGTGCGGTGCCCCACAGACCAAGCCACACGGGCGCACCTACGCTCCATTGGCGTGAGGACTCCGCTGCGACGCAGCAGCTCCACTGATCGCGGGCGACGGTTCTTGCGGCCGCCCGCGCCCCGAGGGACCCTATCAACTCCACTGACACCGACGGCCCCGACAAGCTGCCTGCACCCCGAGGCCCGGCTTGGCCTTTGCCCCTCGCCAGTCGCCTGGCCGCCCATGCGGATGCACAGCAGGTAGCCGATACGGTGGCCGCGGTGTGGGGCGAAGTCGATGGGGCGCTGTTCCCCATCATCGGCCGACGCGGTGTGGCAGCGCTGTACAACCGCAGCCTGCACCTGTGCGAAGCAGGCTACCCCTGGTTGTCCGAAGGGCATCGTGGGGGGCTCAACGCCATGGACACCGACGCGTTGCGCACCACCCTCGCCAGCCGCACTTCAGAAGCCGCGGCACAGGCCGCTGCGGCACACTTCCAGTCCTTCCAGGAGCTGCTTGCCAGTCTGGTGGGCCCCCGACTCACCGAGCGCCTGCTGGGATCTGTCTGGGCGTCGACGCCGAGCGGTTCGGCGGCTCAGGACACCCTTCCATGAACGCCAAAGTCGTCATCAACCGGCTCCAAACCCACGTGCCTGGCCTCGACGAAGTGCTGGGCGGCGGGCTTCCCGAGTTCTCGTTCAACCTCATCGCCGGCCAGCCCGGGTGCGGCAAGACCACGCTGGCGCACCAGATGATGTTCGCGCTGGCCACGCCAGAGCGCCCGGCCATCTACTTCACGGTGCTGGGCGAGCCCCCCTTGAAGATGCTGCGCTACCAGCAGCAGTTCGACTACTTCGACAGCCGGGCCATCAACCAGAGCGTGCGCTTCATCAGCCTGTCGGACGATGCCCTCAGCGGCAACTTCGACCGGGTGCTGGAGCGCATCGTGGCCGAGGTCACGGCCGTCAGCCCGGGGCTGGTCTTCGTCGATTCGTTCCGTTCGGTGACCATGGCCGGCCAAGGAGTCGGCTCGGGGGCAGCCGGCGAGGCGCTGAACCCGCAACTCGGTCTGCAGCAGTTCGTGCAGCAACTGGGCGTGCTGATGACCAGCTGGCAGGCCACCACCTTTCTCATCGGCGAGTACTACGACGAGACCGATTCCAACCCCGTGTTCACCGTGGCCGATGGCCTGATCTGGCTGCGCCAGAGCGTCCAGCGCAACTCGATGGTGCGCAAGCTGGAAATCGTGAAGATGCGCGGCCAGGCCACCTTGCCCGGGCTGCACACCTTCCGGATCGACCACAGCGGCATCCGGGTGTTCGCCCCGGCACGCGCGCTCGCCCATCCGGGCGCCGGGCCGGGGGACCTGGGCGACAGGGCCGGCACCGGAGTGACCGAGCTGGATGCGATGCTCGGCGGGGGGCTGCCCCGCGGCTACTCGCTGCTGGTGGCCGGGCCCTCGGGTTCGGGCAAGAGTGTCCTCGCGTCGTCGTTCCTGGCCGAAGGAGCCCGCCATGGCGAAAGGGCGGTCCTGGCCGCCTTCGAGCAACGCCCCACGCGCTTTCGCAACCGCCAGCTGATGGACCTGATCGACCGCGGCCTGGTGGCCCTGATCGACAGCCGCGAACCCGATCTCTCCATCGACGAGATCGTGCTGCTCATCCTGCGGGAGGTGCAGCGCCTGGGTGCCACCCGCGTGGTGCTGGACTCGCTCAGCGGCTTCGAGCTTTCCCTGGCGCCCAGCTTCCAGGCGGACTTCCGGGAATCGCTGCTGCGGCTGGTGACGGCGCTGGCAGCCTCGGGCGTGACCGTCCTGCTGACCTGCGAACTCGAAGACCGCTACACCGACCTGCGCTTCAGCCCCTACGGCGCCGCTTTCCTGACCGACGCCATCATCGTGCAGCGCTACATCGAGGTCGACAGCCGGATCCTGCGCGCGATGGCCGTGGTGAAGGTGCGCGCCAGCGCCCACTCGGACGAATTGCGCCAGTACCACATTCGCAACGACGGCATCCACGTGGGCGAACGCCTGCCGGACCAGGAAGGCTTGTTGAGCGGGCGCCCCATGCGTGCGCAGGTCGATGCCACACCACCCGGCGCCAGCCCCCGCGATGGTTCCTGAACCCACTGGCCCTGCATCGAACATGAAGCCCAAGCCTGCTGCGGACGCCGCGGCCATCGCGCAGACCGAGAACAAGCTCGCCCGCCTGGGTGTGGAGGTGGAGACCATGCAGGCGGTGCTCGTGCGCCTGCTGCAGGACGTGGTGCGGGCCGAGACCCAGCTGGGCCGCAGCCACGCCGAGCAGTTGGTGGCGGTCAACGAGCGGCTGGTGGTCGCCGCACTGGCCAGCCAGGCGGACGCCGAAAAGGCCGCGCAGATCCTGGCCGAGAGCTTGCCCGGCGCCGAACTGGACCCGCTGACGAAGCTGCAGAACCGCGCCTCGTTCACCGGGCGGGCGCTGGACGTGAGTGCACAGGCCAAGCGCAGCGGCGAACGCTTCGCGCTGCTGTTCATCGACCTGGACGCGTTCAAGCAGCTGAACGACACCCGCGGCCACGCCTTCGGCGACAGGGTGCTCGAGCAGGTCGCCCGACGCATGCAGGCCACCGTGCGCCAGGGCGACATCGTCAGCCGCCATGGCGGGGATGAATTCCTGGTCCTGTTGCCCGAGCTGACCCAGGCCCACGACGCCCAACTGGTGGCCGAGAAGCTCGCCGCCGCAGTGGCTGAGCCCTTGGACATCGATGGCACCACGGTCAGGGTCACCGCCAGCGTGGGCATCGCCATCTACCCCGACGATGGCGAGGATTTCCAGAGCCTGGTGGCCCATGCCGATGCGGCCATGTACCAGGCCAAGCGCCTGGGACCCGGCACGTCGGGCACCCCCGTCGAAGACCCGCTGGCCCAGACCGACCCGGAAGGTCTCGGCGGCAAGTTGGACGTGCGTCAGGAGAACCTGCGCCTGGCCAACGAGCGGCTGCTGCTGGCGGCCTTGTCCGCGCGCGAACTGCAAGCGGCGGCCGAGCGGGCACGCGCCCGGCAGGCCACCTTCATCGCCGCGGTGGCCGAGGAATTGCGCGACGCCCAGTCGCCCATCCGCATCGCCAGCGCGATGCTCGGGCGACAGGCCGGCGACGAGGCCCTGCTGCCCCGCCTCCAGGGGCTGGTGGACGAGCAGATGACCCACATCGCGCGGCTGCTGGACAACCTGGTGTCCGTGGCCAAGGTTCCAGTCGCGGGCGCCCATCTCCAGCAAGTCGACGTGGATCTGTCGGCCGTGATCGTGAACGCCGTGGCGGCCATGGCTCCAGCCCTGAACCGGCGCGGGCAGACCATCGATCGGCAGCAGCCCGACGGCCCCTTGCCCGTCTCCGGCGACGAAGGCTGCCTTTTGCAGATCGTCGGCAATTTGCTGGACAACGCGTCCAAGCACACCCACGATGGCGGCCAGATCAACCTGAGCGTGACCCTGCAGCCCGAAACCCTGACCTTGACCGTGGCCGACAACGGCATCGGCATCCACCCGACGATGTTGTCCCAGGTTTTCGATCCCTTCATGCAGGACACCCATGCCCTGGGCTTCAACGGCATCGGCGTGGGGATCGGCCTGACAGCCGCCCGCACGCTGGCCCAGGGCCACGGCGGAGACCTGACGGCACACAGCGACGGCCTCAACCGCGGCAGCCGTTTCGTGCTGACGCTGCCGCTGCGCCGCTAGGCTGCCATGTCAAATCCTTCTTCTTCCTCCGCGCACCCGGTCCAGGTGCCCGGCGACAAAGCGGCCCGTCCGGCCATCGGGCTGGTGGCGGCGAACCCCGCGGCCGACCCGCACAGCAACGGCCTGCTGGCCTGCCTGCCCGACGAAGACCTCCACCGCCTGTCGCCGCAGCTCGAACCGATCGCCATGCCGCTGGGCCTGGTGCTGTATGAATCCGGAGCCATGCTGAGCCATGGCTGGTTTCCCACCACCGCCATCGCCTCGCTGCTGTACATGACCGAAAGCGGCGCCTCCGCCCAGATCGCGGTGGTCGGCCACGAAGGGATGGTGGGCATCCCGCTGTTCATGGGCGGTGGGTCGACGCCAGGGCGCGCGGTGGTGCAGAGCGCCGGGGCCGGGTTCAGGCTGCCGGGGCGCGTGGTGCGTGAAGAGTTCGCCCGGGCAGGCGCGATGATGAAGGTGCTGCTGCGCTACACCCAGGCGCTGATTGCCCAGATGGCCCAGACCGCGGTCTGCAACCGCCACCACTCGGTGGACCAGCAGTTGTGCCGCTGGCTGCTGCTCAGCCTGGACCGGTCTGCCGGCAACGAGCTGGTCGTGACGCAGGAGCTGATCGCACACATGCTGGGCGTGCGACGCGAAGGCGTGACCGAGGCCGCGCTTTCCCTGCAGAAGGCCGGGCTGATCAGCTACCGGCGCGGTCACATCATGGTGCTGGACAGGCCCGGCCTGGAGCGGCGCAGCTGCGAGTGCTACGGCGTGGTGCGGCTGGAGTATCTGCGGCTGCTGCCCGACAAACCGGGTTAGGCGGGCCGGGAGGCCACACCCGCTTCCAGGGACTGCGCCCGTGCCTGCGCCAGGCCTAGGCCGGCCAGCAGGAAGCGGTCGCCCAGGTGCTGGGCCATGAGCTCGGGCGGCGGGGGCGATACCGAAGGGTGCTCCAGCGGCATCGCCAGGATGCCCAGCGTGCCCTTGCAGCCCAGTGCGGTGCGGTATTCCCACTGAACCCAGGGCGAGGCCGCCGCGCGGCGTGACCAGAACAGAAGGAACACCTCGCGGCGGGCGATCTGCAACGCCAGCTGAGGCTTGAAGTCCTCGCCGGGCAACAGGTCCAGGCAGTCCATGTAGATGTCCAGGCCGGGCGCCCAGTGCGCCAGCGTCGACAGGCGCTGCGAAACGATGGGGGCATCTGGCGAGGCATACGAGGCAAAGGCCGTGCGCGGGGCGGTGGACCGGAGCGACTCGCCCGGGGCCTGGGCCGCCGCCGCGGCGATCTCCACGCGCATGGGTATGAAGGCCACGGGGATGTCGGCCACCTGCACTTCGAAGCACAGGGCCACCGGGCCCGCAGGCATCGCGGCACCCACCGTGACCGTGAAGGCCGCCGTGTTCTCCCATCCGTTCCAGGCAAAGCGAACCTCGGCCGGGGTGACCTGCAGGCCGGCCGCCGAGGCGCGCACGGTCACGGGGGCACCCGGGCGCCAGCTGCTGGCCGAAACGTCCACCACGCGGCCGTCGTCGGTTTCGCCCAGGATGTCGATCTGGCCCAGGGCGGCCTCGCGGGCGGCTTCCACATACGCCACCAGGACGGCCAGGAAGCGCGACCCCGAGCCCGCCGAGCGGGGCGCCGAGCAGGCAAGCAGCACATCGCCAACAACCTCGGACAGCGGAGCAGCCGCGGCCGCCGGCGGGGGGAGCGGCTTCGGCATCAGCATCGGATCGAAGGACGACGCACGGGGCGGTTCGATGAAGACGCTGTCCGGCCTCACCAGGGGTGCTTCATCCTTCAGGATGCGCAGCGAATGCGGCACGTCCTGCGGCCGCCCGCGCGGGTCCAGCGCCAGGCCCCGGTCGATCCATGTGGCCAGCAGCCAGGGGCAGGTGGGCAGGCGTCGAGTTAAGGGCACCCAGGGGTCCTCGCCCCCGGGCTGCGCCATCGCCTGCAGGCGCTCGGCAGCTGGCGGCGGTGCGTGCCCGCACAGGCATTCGTACAGGATGGCGCACAGCGAGTACAGATCGGTCCAGGGCCCTTGGGGCTTGTCTGGCTGCGCCTGTTCAGGGGCTTGATAGGCATCCCGCACGGACTTGTCCATGTGGCCGCCCGACAGGTCCGGCCCCACCAGGACCGGGCGGCCTCGATGGCCCGCCAGGAGCACATGCCCGGGGTCCAGCGCCCCGTGCAATTGGCCATGCACATGCAGGGCCGCAAGCCCTGCCAGCAGGTCCACCGCAAGGGCCTGCACTTCGGCGATCGGCAAGATGCCGCCTGCCTCGGCCCGGTGCCGGGCCAGGTCCGGCCCGTCCAGCAGCGGCAGCACCGCGTAGACACGGCCGGCTTCGTCGAAGCTGTCGAGCACGCGCACGACGAAGGGGCTGGCCAGGTTCGCCAAGGCGCGGGCGCCCTGGCGAAAGGCCGCCCACGCTGCCTGGTCGATGGCCTCTTGCACCACCACTTGCGTGCCCTGCCGCGTGTCGTGTGCCCGGTAGCTCACGCAGGCGCGCGCGGGTGGGCCGAGTTCCCGATCGATGCGGTAGCGCCCGCCGCGCAAGGTGTGGCCCGGGGGCAGCCGCGGCGGGCCGGGGTGGCCCTGCTGGCCATCGCCGCAGTGCGGGCATACCGCGGCCGAACCCTTGTCACCCCAGCACGTTGGACAGCGCATGGCACACCTCCGGCGGATATGGACATCCGACACTGATTGTCGGACCAGGCGCCCGCTCAGCGGAAATTCTCCGCACCGGCAACAGGGAACTTGCGCTCCGCCGGCGGGTTCGCCACCGCACAGACGGCGTGTGCCCGCGTGGTTACAACCAGGGCTCCCATTTCCAGCAGGTGGCCCATGACACGACCCTCACTCCCAGCCACCGCGCCACCCGCGCTGGCGGCGAAGCCACCGACTCCTGCGGCGGTGCTCGCCGAGCAGAAATCCGAGTTCACCGCGGAAGGCGCGCCGGCACCCGGCACTGTCGCCAACCGGCCCCCCACCTCTACCCACCCCAAAACCACCGGAAGACCGTCATGAGCCTTGGCACCATCATCCTGATCCTCGTCGTGCTGATGCTGGTCGGCGCCCTTCCTACCTGGCCGCACAGCCGAGGCTGGGGCTACGGGCCCAGCGGTGGTCTCGGGCTCGTGGTCCTGGTGCTGGTGGTGCTGCTGTTGATGGGGCGGCTCTGAACGGGCTTGCCGCAGCGGGTCACCCTGCCGCCTGAAGGCCTATGCGTTGCGGGGAGAGCCGGGTGCATCGCTAGCATCAGCTCCCCGGGCACGGCCTTCGTGCCCGGTCTGACCAACCGGGAAGGGCGACCATGTCCAAGATGACGCTTTGGGGCTTCGACGGCTCCACCTACGTACGCACCGTGAAGATGGTGCTGGCCGAGAAGCACCACACCGACTTCGAGCAGGTGCCGCTGAACGTGCTGGCCGGTGAGCCCCGCCAGCCCGAACACCTGGCGCGCCACCCCTTCGGGAAGGTGCCCGTGCTCGACCACGACGGCCTGCGCATCCTGGAGACATCGGCCATTGCGCGCTACCTCAATGACGTGCTGCCGGGCGCTTCGCTGGTGCCGGCCACGTCGCGTGACCGCGCCCGCATGGACATGGTGGTGGGCCTGGTCGACTCCTATGGTTACGGGGCGCTGGTGGGGGGCATTGCGGCCTACCATCTGTTCCCGGACTTCGTGGGTGGCAAGAACGACGCCCTGCATCAGGCCGGCATCGACAATGCCAGGAAGGTGGTCGAACTGGCCATGCAGACCAAGGGCACATCGCCCTTCATCGCCGGCGGGCTCAGCCTGGCCGACCTGTTCCTGGCGCCGCTCGTCTTCTACGTGTCCCTCACGCCTGACATGGCCGGGCTGCTGAAGATCGTGGGCTTTGCCGACTGGTGGACCCGCGTGCAGGCGTTGCCGAGCTTCCAGGCGACGCAACCGAACCTGGGTTGAGGCCGGGGGTCCAGCAGCATCTGGTTGCGCTGCAGCGGCATGCGCTCGGCCGTGGACACGGCGCTGATCAGCGAGCCGAACTTGGTCTGCGGCGTCCAGCCCGGCAGCACGCGCAACAGGCGGCCATCCGCCAGGCCTTCCTGGCAGAGATGGTCCGGCAGCAGGGCCACGCCCAGCCCTGCCAGGGCAGCTTCAGCCATGGCTTCGGGGTTGTCGACGCGGTAGCGGCCATGCACCCGTACGCGGGTCCACTTGCCGGCGCAGGCCAGCGCCAGCTGCAGTTCGACCTCGATGCCCGGGTGCAGGCGCACCATCACCCTCTACGCCGACCCCATCACCGTCGACTGCCGCAAGATCTGGCGGGCTTCGAGCTCATCGGGGCGCCCTACGAACTGGTCCACGTGGACTACTTCAAGACCGACGAGCGCGCCCGCTTCGCCGGCCACAGCGCCTTCGAAGATCCCACCACCCCGCCCGGGGCACGCCGGCGCGAAAGCATCGAAGTGCGCATGATGGCGTTCTTCTGACCGTCAATCTTGGGGGCAGATTCCTGTCCGGACGCACCGGACAGTGACATCCAGTCGTCCGCAAGTGGTAGGCTATCTCCTACCCGAAACGATGACAGTTCCCACTCTCCAGGACACGAAGGCAGGGCGCCCGGCATCGCGCGGCAGGGGTCGGAATGCCCGGCAGTGGTTGCTGCTGAGCGGCGTGCTGGCCGCGATGGGTGCGTTGGTGGCCTGGAGCCGATACGCCGATTTGCGTGACGACGAAGCCGATCAGCGGCTGTTGTTGAGCGTCGGCGCCCAATCGATCGACGAGAACCTGTCGCGGCAACTCGTGGGCATCGGCGAGGCCCTGAAGAGCGTCCGAGACGACCGCTCGACCGGGCCGCAGACACAGGCCCGGAGCCTCGAGTCGCGCCGCCTGTCCGCCCTCGTTCGGGCCATCCCGGGCCTTCGCGCGATGCTCATCTGCACCCGCGATGGTCGCGTGGTGGCGTCCAGCCGGCCGGATCGCCTGGGCATCGACCTGCATGCACAGCCGCAATTCCAGCGAGCAGCCGCCAGCCCGGTGGGCAAGATGCTGCTCACACCGCCCGCGGTGACCTTGCAAGGCGACCTGGCCCTGCACATGACCCTGGTGCTGGCCGATTCCGATGGCGCCTTCGACGGGGTGGCGATGGCCACCCTCGACGTGGACTTCCTGCGCGGCCTGATGCGCGCCGTGCGCTATGCGCCCGACATGTGGGCGGGCGTGGCGCACACCAGTGGCATCGCACTGTTGCAGGAACCTCCCCAGCCCGACCTGGGCGGTCGCAACCTGGACCAGCCTGGATCGCAATTCAGGCGGCACCGCGAGAGCGGCCAGCCCGTCACGGTCTTCAGCGGCTGGGCCGGCACCACGGGCGACGAACGCATTCTGGTGCAGCGCACGGTGCAGCCCGCCAGCCTCGCGCTCGACGACGGCATCGTGATCGCCACCAGCCGCAGCCTGAAGGCGATCGTCGCGCCGTGGCGGCGCCAAACGGCCATCTACGCAGCCTTGTACGCCGTCATCGTCGCCACCAGCGTCGCAGGGCTGCTGGCCATGCAGCGCCGCCAGCGCGCCATCGAGGGGATGCGGACACAGCGCGAGGCAGCCGAGCGGCTGAGCGCAGAACGCCTGGACCTGGCGTTGCGCGGCGCCGATCTCGGCTTGTGGGACCTGGACGTGCGCAGTGGCGATTCGGTGGTCAGCGAGCGCTGGGACACGATGCTGGGCCTGCCGCACCAACTGCTCTACAGCCAATCCTCGGGCTGGCGCGAACGCGTGCACCCCGACGATTGGGACCGCGTGCGGGAGGCGCACGAACGGCACCTGGCGGGCCAGAGCGAGCGCTTCGACGAAACCTACCGCATGCGCCACGCCGACGGCCACTGGGTGTGGGTGCTCGACCGTGGCCAGGTGCTCGAACGCGATGCCGGCGGCGCACCCCTGCGCATGGTCGGCACGCACATGGACGTCACCGAGGCGACGGAACGGCAGCTCGCCCTGCGGGCCAATGAGCAGCGGCTGCAGGCCCTGCTGGACAACCTGCGGGCCGGCGTGGTGGTGCATGCACCGGACACCCGGATCCTGGATGCCAACCCGGAGGCCCGCCGCATCCTGGGCCTGACCCTGGAACAGATGCAAGGCCTGCAGGCACGCGACCCGGCCTGGTGCTTCATCGAGGAAGACCAGTCGACCATGCCGCTGGAGCGCTACCCGGCGACGCAGGTTGCCGCCGACGGGCATCGTCTGCAGAATTTCGTGCTCGGGATCCGGCGCAGCGACAAGCCCAGGCCGGTGTGGGTGCTGGTGGATGCCTACCCGGTGCACGGCGAGGACGGTGCGCTCGAACAGATCATGGTCACGTTCTCGGACATCACCGAGCGCCGGGAGGCCGAGGCCGAACTCAAGCTGCTGGCCACCGCGGTGGCCCGGCTGAACGACGTCGTGATCATCACCGAGGCCGCACCGCTGGAAGAGCCGGGGCCCCGCATCACCTTCGTCAACGACGCCTTCGAGCGGCTGACCGGCTGGACCCGCGGCGATGCGCTCGGCCGAAGCCCTCGCTTCCTGCAGGGGCCCAGGACCGACCAACGGTCGCTCGAGCGCTTGGGCACCGCGCTGCGCAGCAGCCGAGCCGTGCAGGTGGAGCTCATCAACTACAACCGCCAGGGTCAGGAGTACTGGGTCGAGATCGGCATCGTGCCGATCCTCGACCCCAGCGGCAGGGCCACCCACCATGTGGCTATCCAGCGCGACATCACCGAGCGCAAGCTCGACGAGCAACGCATCCTCAGCGCCCGCTCGGCCTTGGAGGCCACGCTGGAGGCCATACCCGACCTGCTGTTCGAGATGGACCTGGCCGGTTGCTACCACGGCTTCCACTCGCCTCGGCACGACCTGCTGTTCCCGAACCCGGGCAGCTTCATCGGCCGCCTGGTGGCCGAGCTGCTGCCCGCGAGGTCGGCCGATGTCGTCCTGGCTGCACTGCGACAGGCCCATGAAGCAGGCTTCTCCACCGGCCTGCAATACGACCTCACGCTGCCGCAGGGCACCTTCTGGTTCGAGCTGTCGGTGGCCCGCAAGGCATCGGCCGAAGGCGAGTCCGAGCGGTTCATCGTGCTGGCCCGCGACATCACCGCGCGCCGGCAGGCCGAGGACCTGCTGCAGCGCATGAACCGCTCGCTGCGGGTGCTCAGCAGTTGCACCATGACCCACACGGAGGTGGTCGACGAGGCCAGCTACCTGAAGGCGGTGTGTCGCTCGGTGGTGGAGGTTGGCGGCTACGTGATGGCGTGGGTGGGCTACGCCCGGAACGACGAGGACAAGACCGTGCGGGTGATGGCCGCGGTGGGCCGGCTGGAGGGCTACCTCGAACAGGCGA
This sequence comes from uncultured beta proteobacterium, assembly GCA_903822435.1. Lineage (GTDB taxonomy): Bacteria > Pseudomonadota > Gammaproteobacteria > Burkholderiales > Burkholderiaceae_C > Rubrivivax. The sequence continues at coordinate 27,719 of CAIJPE010000342.1, forward strand.
AGGTCTCCTGGGATGCCCTGCGCCCGGAGGGACAGGGGCCCACCGGCACGGCCATCCGCACCGGCCAGACCCAGGTCAACCAACGCTGGGACAGCAACCCCCGGCTGACGCCGTGGCGCCAGGCGGCGGCCGACCGCGGATTCGGCTCCAGCGTGGCGATCCCGCTGTTCATGGACAGGCAGTGCGTGGGCGCGCTGAACCTCTACGCCAACGAGCCCGATGCCTTCGACGCTGCCGAGGTGCCCCCCCTGGAAGAGCTGGCGCGCCATGTCAGCGTGGCCATCGAGTCGCTCAGGGCCCGCCAGCAGCGCGACGTGGCCGAGGCCGCCAGCCGCGCCAAGAGCGCCTTTCTGGCCAACATGAGCCACGAGATCCGCACGCCGCTGAACGCCATCATCGGCCTGAACTACCTGCTGCGGCGCGATGGCGTGCGGCCCGAACAGGCCGCCCGCATCGACAAGATCGACGCCGCGGGGCAGCACCTGCTGGCGATCGTGAACGACGTGCTGGATCTGTCGAAGATCGAGGCCGGCCGGGTGCAGCTGGAAAGCACGAACTTCCACCTGTCGTCCATCCTGGACAGCGTGCACTCGATCCTGGCGGAGTCCGCACGCGCCAAGGGGCTGACGATCGAAGTGGACGGCAGCGGCGTGCCGGTGTGGCTGCGTGGCGACCCCACCCGGTTGCGGCAGGCCCTGCTGAACTACGCGGGCAATGCCGTGAAGTTCACCGACAAGGGCCGCATCGCCCTGCGCGCCAAGCTGCTGAACGAGGAAGGTCCGGTGCTGCAAGTGCGGTTCTCGGTCGAAGACTCGGGCATCGGCATCCCGGCGGACCAGCTTCCCCGGTTGTTCCGGGCCTTCGAGCAGGCCGAGGCCGGCACCTCGCGGCGTTTCGGAGGCACGGGCCTGGGACTGTCGATCACCCAGCGCCTGGCGCAACTGATGGGCGGCGAATGCGGCGTTGAAAGCCGCCCCGGCGCGGGAAGCACGTTCTGGTTCACGGCCCGGATCGAGCGCGGCCAGGGGCCCATGCCGGTCTCCCCCGTGCGGGACGCGGCCACGGTGGAGGCGCGATTGCGCGAGGGGCACCGCGGGGCGCGCGTGCTGCTGGCGGAAGACAACGAAGTCAATCGCGAGGTGGCGCTGGCCATCCTGCATGCGGTCGGGCTGGACGTGGACATCGCCTGCGACGGCCGCGAGGCGGTGACGATGGCCCGCGCCCGCACCTACGATCTGGTGCTCATGGACATGCAGATGCCCAACATGGACGGGCTGGCCGCCACCGGCGCCATCCGGCAGTTGCCAGGCTGGGCGCAAGTGCCAGTCGTGGCCCTCACCGCCAACGCCTTTCACGAAGACCGCATGGCATGCCAGGCCGCCGGCATGAACGATTTCATCGGCAAACCCATGAACATCGACGAGACCTACCAGAAGCTGCTTCAGTGGCTGGATGTCAGCCGCGGGGTGCGGGCCAGGCCGGACAGCCCGGCCTGACAGCGATGCTGCGAAATCGTCACGGATAACCCCGTTTGCAGCCGGCGTCCGTACAACGATCGACCCCCACCAGGAGCGATCGATGCGTGACCAGTCCCCCAACCCTTCGTTCCGGCCCGGTGCGATGAGACCGGCGAGCCCGTCGCGCCGCCGCGCGGCGCTGGGCCTTGCAGCGGCCGTGGTGCTGCCAGCACTGCCGGCCTGCGCGTCCGAGCGCCAGGTCGACAGGCATCCGGTGGCGCTGTCCATCGTCGACCGCGAAACCGGCCAGGCCCTGGCCACCCACCGGCACGAAGGCCGCACCTATGTCGCAGGGCGGCCCGCCGCGCGCTACGCCATCCGGCTGGCCAACCACAGCGCAGGCCGGGTGCTGGTGGTGTTGTCGGTGGACGGCGTGAACGTCGTCTCGGGCGAGACGGCGGCGGCCAGCCAGACCGGCTACGTGCTGGATCCCTGGCAGACCACCGACATCACCGGCTGGCGCAAGAGCGAGACGGCCGTCGCCGCCTTCGTGTTCGCGGCGGTGTCCAACAGCTATGCCGCGCGCACCGGGCGCCCCGACAACGTCGGCGTGATCGGGGCGGCCGTGTTCCTGGAGAAGGCCGTGCCCGTGGCCGAAGCTGCCGACGCCGGGATACCCAGGGCGGCCGCGCCGGCAGCGCCGGCCGCCCTCGGGGCCACACCCTCGCTCGCCCGCAAGGCAGCGGAGACCGCGCAGGCCGAACGCCTGGGCACCGGCCACGGCGAGCGCGAGTGGTCGGTGTCGCGGCGCACGTCCTTCGAACGCCTGAGCCCCAGCCCGCAGGACCTGCTGCAGATCGCCTAACGACAGCCGCGAGAACCTCGTGCAGGCCGGCATCATCCCGGTGCCCACGGCCCAGGCCCGCGCCTTCCCGGGCGGCGATGGGCGCGGCTTCGTGCCCGATCCGCCGTGCTGGCGCTGAAGCCTGCGTGCGATCAGACGATGCGGCAGCGCACCCCACCGCCCCGGTAGCATCCCGGGCGATGGAAGCCAGCCCTTGCGGCCTGCCGGGCGACGAGCCCGACCTCGAACTGTTGCGGCGCCACGAAAGAGGCGACGCGGCGGCTTTCGAGTGCCTGTACGACCGGCACGAGCGGCGCTGCTTCGACTTCGTCCGGCGCATGCTGGCCGGCGCCGACGACGCCACCGCCGAAGACCTGCACCAGGAGGTCTGGATCGCCGTGGCGCGGCACGCCGCCTCCTACGACGCGGCGCGGTCCCGCTTCGTGACCTGGCTGTACACGATCGCCCGCAACAAGGTCATGGATCACTTTCGCAGTAGCCCCGGCGTGGTGCGCCTGGCCGGCGACCTGGGTGAAGCCGCGGAGGCTGCGCTGGACGAGTTGCCGGCGGCCCCCACGGTCGACCCCGAGCGCATGGCCCATGACCGCCAGTTGGCCGAGGCCCTGGTGCGCGAGGTGCAGGCGCTGCCGCTGGCGCAGCGCGAGACCTTCGTGCTCTTTGCACACCACGAACTGAGCCTGGAGGAGGTGGCGCAGATCACCCACGTGGGGCTGGAAACCGCCAGGAGCCGGCTGCGCTACGCGCGGCAGACCCTCCGTTCGCGGTTGGCGCCCTGGAGAACCGAACATGCGTGACCCGAGCGACGACGACGACATCGACCGCGCCTACCGCGCGGCGGTCGCGTCGCAGACCGATGCGGGCGCAGACGCCACGCGGCGGCGGCGCCTTGCGGTGCTGCAGGCCGTGCGCGGGCTGGATGCCCGCGCAGCCCAGCCGGCCGAAGCCGCGGCCCCGGTGCCGGCACCCACCCGCCTTCCTGGCAGGCCCGCGGCCAACCAGGCGCGCTTTGGCGGGGCCGGCGCGGCCTGGCGCGGGGCGATGGCCGCCTGCCTGATCGCATCCACCGCGCTGGTGGTGGTGCACCTGCGCGACGAACCCGGCGCGGCGGTAGCGCCCGAGGCCGCGACGCCGGTGGCGGCCAGCCCGCCCGCGCAGCCCGAGGCGCAGGCGGCGGCGCCCGGGCCCATGCCCGCCCCCGCACCCGTGCTCATGCTCCCGCCGGTACCCGCGCCGAAGGCACGCACACCCTGGCCGGCAGCCCGGACCGCCGACACGGCCGATCGGGCGCCCGTTCGGGCGGCACCGGCCGCGGTCGCCCCGCAGGCCGCGGCCCCCCCGCCGGCTTCGACCGTCCCGCCTCTGCCTGCCCCCCCCAACGCCCCCACGATCACCATCACCCAGATGCTGAAGGCCCCGGCAATGGCCGAATCGTCACGGGGGGCCGCACCCGACAGCACGGGCACCGGCCAGGGCCTGCTCGAGGCGGTGGCCAGGGGCGATCAGGAGGCCGCCGCCCTGGCGCTGGGCCAGGGCCCGCCCGACGCCGTGCGGGATGGCTACGGACGCACGGCCCTGGCCCTGGCCGTGCTGCGCGGCGACGTGTCCATGGCCCGGTGGCTCCTGACACGGGGCGCCATGCCGGGGGTGGCCGACCGTTCCGGCCAGACGCCCTTGGGTTATGCCCAGGCGTCCGGTGACCCGGCCATGCTCAGGGCCCTGGGCAAGCCTTGAAGCGCCCTTCAGCTGCGGGCCCCAGCACCGCAAATCGGCTACAACAGGGTCTGTGACCAAGCGCCTGCTCGTCTTCGGATCGATCAACCTGGACCTCGGCTTGCAGGTGCCGCAAGCTCCCCGGGCGGGCGAGACCGTGCTGGGGACCGGCCCGCAGCTCTCACCCGGCGGCAAGGGGGCCAACCAGGCCCACGCCGCGCGCTTGTACGGCGCCGACGTGCGGCTGGTCGGCCGCGTGGGCAGCGACACGCTGGGCGCACAGGCACTGGCCATGCTTCGCGCCGCCGGCGTGGACCTGTCGGGGGTGGGCCATGACGAGCGGCACGCCACCGGCCTGGCCACGGTGATGGTGCTGCCCGGAGGCGACAACGCCATCGTGGTCGGCCCCGGCGCCAATGCCGCCCTGCTCGCCCGCCACGCGGCAGAGTCGGCCACCTCCAGTGCATGCGGGCTGCTGCTGCAGATGGAAGTGCCCGCGGCCGAGTCGATGGCGGTGGCGCGGCGGGTCCGCGCGGCGGGGGGATGGGTGATGCTCAACCTGGCCCCGGCGCGCGACGTGGATCTCATCGAACCCGCCCTGATCGACTGGCTCGTGGTCAATGGCCAGGAGCTGCAGGCGCTGTGCGCGGCCCTGACATTGCCGGCGGGCCCACCCGAGGCACAGGCTGCCGCCGTGGCCGCGGCCTGGGGCTGCACCACCGTCGTCACGCTGGGTGCGCAAGGTGCCCTGTCTTGCAGCCCCGACGGCACCCTGCTGCGGATGGCCGCGCGCCCCGTGAGCGCCCGGGACACCACGGGTGCGGGCGACACCTTCTGCGGCGTGCTGGCCGCCGCATGGCTCGAAGCGCCCGACCCGGCCACCGCCCTGCGAGCAGCCTGCACCGCCGCCAGCCTGGCCTGCCTGAAACCGGGCGCGCAGGCCGCACAGCCCCTACGCAGCGAGATCGACGATGCCCTTGCCCACCCCTGACTCTGCACGGCCCGACGTGGTGATCGACTGCGACCCCGGCATCGACGATGCCCTGGCGCTGTGGCTGGCTGCGGCGGTACCGCAGCGCTTGAACCTGCTGGGCGTGACCTGCGTCTCGGGCAACCGACCGGTGCACACCACCGCCGCGAACGCTCGCAAGCTTCTCGACGCCGCCGGGCGCACCGACGTGCCCGTCTATGCCGGCGCAGCCCTGCCGCTGGCGCTGCCGGCCGCGCGGTGCAATCTCGTGCACGGCGAGGACGGCCTGGGCGGTGTCGCCTTCGCCCCGGGCCGGCCCCTCGAGGACGGCCATGCCGTGGACTACCTCGTGCGCCTGATCAGCGGCTCGCGGCCGGGGCGCATCACGTTGGTGGCCGTCGGCCCGCTGACCAACCTGGCCCTGGCCGAGCAGCGGGAGCCCGGTCTGCTTCGGCGCCTGGGTCGCCTGCTGATCATGGGCGGGGCCGTGGCCCATCCGGGCAACGTGACCCCGCGAGCCGAGTTCAACTTCCACGCCGACCCGCACGCCGCCGCCCAGGTGCTGGCGGCCACCGGGCATGCCGAGATCTACGGCCTGGACGTGACGTCCCAGGCCTCGATGCCCGCGGAGTGGATCGAATCCCTGGCCCGGATGGACGGCGCCTGCGCCAAGGCCGCCAGCGACATGCTGCGGTCTTACTCCCACATCGACGCGCTGCTCCACGATGCCTGCCCGGTGGCCCGGTTGCTGGAGCCGGGTCTGTTCAGCGGAAGCCATTGGGCGCTGGACGTGGTGTGCGAAGCAGGCGTGGACGAAGGCGCGGTGCGCGGCCGCCTGCTGGACGCGGCTCCGGCGGGGCCTACACCAGGCGTGCACCACGTGATGTTCCAGGTCGACGGCCCGCGGTTGCTGGCGCTGGTGGCCGATCACATCGCCACCCTGCCCTGAAGCAGGGCGGCGTGGCCGCTCAGCGCAGCGGCAGGGCCAGCGTGAAGCGCGCGCCCTGGCCGGGCGCCGACATCACCGTCAGGGTCCCGCCCAGCAACTCGGCCAGGGCCCGCGACAGCGCAAGCCCCAGGCCCGTGCCGCCATGCTGGTGCGACACGTTGCCATCGCCCTGGCGGAAGCGCTCGAAGATGGTCTCGTGCAGCGCCGCTTCGATGCCCGGGCCGGTGTCGACCACGTGCACGAGCAGGCGATCTTCCGGTGCCTCCACCTCGATGGACACCGCGCCGGCCGGCGTGAACTTCAGCGCGTTGGAAAGCAGGTTGTTCAGGATCTGCTTGAGCCGCAGTTCGTCGCATGGAATGACCTCGGGCACACCCTGGGCCACGCGCACCTGCAGTGCCAGGCCCTTCTCGGCCGCCGTGACCGCGAAGAAGGACGCCGTGCCGTCGAGCACCGGCCGCAGCGGCACGACCGCCCGCTCGATGCGCATCGCCCCGGCCTCGACCTTCACCAGGTCCAGGATCTCGGTCAGCAGTTGGTTCAAGTGCTCGGCAGCCTTGCGGATCATGCCGGCCTGTTCGCGTTGTCGGACGTCGCCCAGGCGGCTCTCCATCAGCTCGGCAAAGCCGCGGATGCTGGTCAGCGGCGTGCGCAACTCGTGCGAGATCGCGGCCAGGAACTCGGTCTTGGCCTGGTTGGACGCCTGGGCATGGGCCTCGCTGGCGCGCAGCGCGGCGTTGGTCCGCTCCAGCCGACGGATACCCAGGCCCACGATGCCCGCCGAGGCCAGCACCGCCACCGTCAGCAAGGCCGTCAGCGCCAGCGCCAGGCTGCGCGTGCTGCGCCAGTTGGCCAGGGCCTCGTCGCGCGCACGCAGCACGGCCACGTACAGCGGGTAGTCGCCCACCTGCTGGTAGGACACCAGGCGCTCGATGCCGTCGACGCTGCTGGTCGACGCGTAGTGGCCCTGCGCTCCCTGCATCCGGCTGGTGCGGCCTGCCACGCGGGCGCTGGTGCCCACGCCCTGCGCCACACCCCCGATGACGCGGGCGCGCACCACCTGGTCGGCGCCGATGAGCGTCACGCCGCCCTGCGCCCCGAGCGCCACGCTGCGGTAGAGCGATTCGAAGTACGCCGCGTCGAGCGAGGCCACCACCACGCCCAGCACCCGGCCGTCCACCGCGTCGATGCGGCGCGACAGCTGGATGGTCCACTTCCTGGACACCTTGCCCATCACCGGCTTGCCGATGAGCAAGCCGGTGGGCGACAGCGGCGGGGCATCTCCCACCGCCCCGGGCGACAGGTGCACCCGCACGTGCTCGCGGTCGGAAAGGTCCACATGGCCGGACCGGGCACCGTCGGGGTCGAGGTTGCTGCCCTGGAAGTGCCCATCGGGCCCGATCAGCGAGAGCTGCGTGAGGATCTGGGGCGCCAGGCCCGTTTCGTTGGCAAAGCGCACCGTGTCAGCGGGCGTGAACCCGCCGGCCGCCACGGCATCGCGCAGGCGGATCGTGGCCTGGTCGCTGGCCGCCAGCACGCGCACCGTCTGCTCCTTGAGCACGGCCGCCAGGTTGGTGGTCTGCTCCTGCTCGGCGGCCAGGGCGTCGCGCCACTTCATGGCCAGCACGCCGGCCACCGCGCACCAGGCCACCAGCACCGCCAGCAAGGCGGCCAGCACCACGTCGCGCAGCAGCGAACTGCGGCGCAGCCCCGCCCACTGCGAGCGGGGCGCTGCGGCGGGGGTCAAGGGATCGTTCGCGGTGAGCATGGAGCTTGGGACGGGCCTGGTCGCGGATGCAGCGTCTCGCCCACGGCGGGCCTGGAGACCTGTGCACGGGTTATCGGCCAGTCCACGCACCGGCTGAAGCGGCGATGATTCGGCCATGAGACCCACCCTCGTCTTCCAGGGCCACACCACGGGCCCCGACACCTTCGAGCGCTGCTGGCGGCGCTCGGCCGCTCTGCTGGCTGGCGCCGGCGTGGGCGACGGCGACGTGGTCGCCTTGATGATGCGCAACAGCCCGCTGGCCATCGAGCTGATGGCCGCAGCCCGCCACCTTGGGGCCCAGTGGTGCCCGGTGAACTGGCACTTCAAGACCGATGAGGTGCAGTACATCCTGGCCAACAGCGGCGCCAAGGTGTTCATCGTCGATGCCGACCTGCTGGACGGCCTGCCTAGCATCGACCCTGGCAGCTCGCGCACCTGGACCGTTCGTGGCACGCGACCCGGCCTGCCGGCCTGGGAGCCCGAGCGCGACGCCCTGCAGCCGACCCCGTCGGCGCCAGCGCCGCCCCGGGGCGCCATGTTCTACACCTCGGGCACCACCGGGCGGCCCAAGGGCATCGTGCGCAGCCCGTTGCCGGCTGCCCAGGCGCAGGCCGCCGCGGCCATGCGCAACCACGCCTATGGCATCGAGCCCACCATGCGCGCGCTGCTCAACGCCCCCTGGTACCACAGCGCGCCCAACAGCTACGCCCTGGGCATCGCGCTGGAGGGTGGCACGCTCTACATCGAGGAGCGCTTCGACGCCGAGCGTACGCTGCAGCTGATCGAACGGCACCGCCTCACGCACGCCTACCTGGTGCCCACGATGTACGTGCGCATGCTGGCCCTGCCGGCTGCCACGCGCGCGGCCTGCGACCTGAGCTCCATGCGCTTCGTGTCCTCCACAGGCAGCCCCTGCCCCCCCGAGGTCAAGCGCGCGATGATCGAGTGGTGGGGCCCGGTGATCCACGAGTGCTACGGCGCCAGCGAGCTGGGCTACATGACCCTGCTGACCAGCGAGCAGGCCCTGCGCAAACCCGGCTCGGCCGGGCCGCCCATGCCGGGCGTGGTGATGAAGATCCTGGACGAGTCCGGCCATGAACTGCCGCGCGGCACGCCAGGCCTCATCTACATCCACCAGCCCGCCACGCCGGATTTCAGCTACGTGGGCAACCCGCAGGCCCGCCAGCGCATGGAGATCGACGGCCTGAAGACCATGGGTGACATCGGCTATCTGGACGACGAAGGTTTCCTCTTCATCGTCGACCGCCAGGCCGACATGGTGATCAGCGGCGGCGTGAACATCTACCCCGTGGAAATCGAGACGGTGCTGCATGGCATGCCCGGCGTGGCCGACTGCGCAGTGTTCGGCATCCCCGACGACGAGTTCGGCGAGGCGCTGGCCGCGGCCGTGCAGGCGCTCCCCGGCGCCACGCTCACCGCCGAGGCCGTGCGCACCTGGCTGCACGAGCGCATCGCCGGCTACAAGGTGCCCAAGGTGGTGGCCTTCCATGCGCAGTTGCCGCGAGAGGACACCGGCAAGATCTTCAAGCGCAAGCTGCGCGAGCCCTACTGGGCGGGCAGGACCCGCCGCGTCTGAGCGACGCAGGCCTCAGGCCAGGTGCGCCGCGGCGAGCAGCTCGCGGGTGTAGGGCTGCCGCGGCGCGGCAAACAGCGCCTCGGCCTCGCCCGACTCCACCACGTCGCCGCCCTGCATCACCATCACGCGGTGCGACATGGCCCGGACCACGGCCAGGTCGTGGCTGATGAAGACATAGCTCAGTCCGTAGCGGCGCTGCAGATCGGCCAGCAGGCGCAGCACCTGCTGCTGCACCGAGACATCCAGCGCCGAGGTGGGCTCGTCCAGCACCAGCACCTCCGGCCGCAGCACCACCGCGCGGGCGATGGCGATGCGCTGGCGCTGGCCGCCGCTGAACTCGTGCGGGTAGCGCTGCAGCACGCCCGCCACGCCATGCCGCTCCGACAGGCCCACCTCATCGAGCATCTGCAGCACGCGCTGCTCGCGGGCCGCCCTGTCCAGCTCGGGTTGATGCAAGGCCAGTCCTTCGCCCACGATCTGGCCGATGGTCATGCGCGGCGACAGCGAGGCAAAGGGATCCTGGAACACCACCTGCATGCGCCGGCGCATGGCCCGCAGGTGCGGGCGGTCAGCGTTGTCGATGCGCTGGCCCGACAGGCTCACCGAGCCCGACGACAAGCCCTGCAGCACGAGGAGCGCCATGCCCAGCGTGGTCTTGCCCGAGCCGGATTCGCCCACGATGCCCAGGGTCTCGCCCCGGCGCAAGGTGAGCGTGGCCTGCTTGACGGCCTGGAACTGCCGCTTGCCGAACCAGCCTTCGCGGAACGCAAAGCTCACACCCACGGCGTCGGCCGACAGCAGCACGGGTGCGTCGTCCGCCACGGGCTCGACCACGCGCTCGGGGCGGCTGGCCAGCAGCTTGCGCGTGTAAGGGTGCTGCGGCTGCGCGAAGACGGTGGCGGTATCGCCCAGCTCCACGAGCTTGCCGCGTTCCATCACGCCCACGCGGTGGGTGAAGCGACGCACCAGGTTCAGGTCGTGCGTGATGAACATCAGGGCCATGCCCATCTCGGCCTGCAACGCATCCAGCAGCGACAGGATCTGGGCCTGCACCGTGACGTCCAGCGCGGTCGTCGGTTCGTCGCAGATCAGCAGCTGCGGCTTGCAGGCCAGCGCCATGGCGATCATCGCCCGCTGGCGTTGGCCGCCGCTGAGCTGGTGCGGGTAGGCATCCACGCGCCGCTCGGGCTCGGGGATGCCGGTGCGGGCCAGCAGCTCGACGGCCCGGGCGCGGGCCGCGTTCTTGAGCAGGCCCTCGTGCAGCATCAGCACCTCGGCGATCTGGTTGCCCACGCTGAACAGCGGGTTCAGCGCCGTCATCGGCTCCTGGAAGATCATGCCGATGCGGCTGCCGCGAATGGCGCGCATCTGCAGCTCGGTTCGCTGCACCAGATCCTCGCCCTCGAAGCGGATTGCCCCGGTGGTGGAGGCGGCGTCGGCCAGCCGCAGCACGCTCAGCGCCGTGATGCTCTTGCCCGAGCCCGACTCGCCCACCAGCGCGAACTTCTCGCCGGCCGCGATGGAGAACGACACGTCGTCCACCACCACGCTGGCGCCGAAGCGCACGCTGAGGTGGTCGATCTCGAGAAGAGCCGGATTCATGTCAGCTCTTTCTGGTGTCGAAGGCGTCGCGCAAGGCATCGCCCATGAAGGTCAGCAGCATCATCGTGCCGGCCAGCACGATGAAAGTGCAGACGATGACCCACCAGGCATAGAGGTTCTCCTTGCCCAGCCGCAGCAGTTCGCCCAGGCTGGCCACCGAGGCCGGCACGCCCAGGCCGAGAAAGTCCAGGCTGGTGAGCGCCAGGATGGCGGTGCCCATGCGGAAGGGCAGGAAGGTGATCACCGGGGTGAGGCTGTTGGGCAGCACGTGGCGCCAGATGATCTGGCCGTTGCCCAGTCCCAGCGCCCGGGCCGCCTTGACGTACTCCAGGGAACGGTTGCGCAGGAATTCGGCCCGCACGTAGTCCGACAGGCCGATCCACCCGAACACCGACAGCACGATCAGCAGCAGCCACAGGGAGGGCTCGAAGATGGAGGCGAAGATGATGATCAAGTAGAGCTCGGGCAACGAACCCCAGATCTCGATGCCCCGCTGCAGCAGCAGGTCGAAGCGGCCGCCGAAGTAACCCTGCAAGGCGCCCATGAAGACACCGATGGCCGTGCCCGTGACGGTCAACGCCAGCGCAAACCACACGCTGACGCGAAAACCGTAGATCAACCGGGCCAGCAGGTCACGGCCCCGTGGATCGGTGCCCAGCAGGTTGTGCGCGCTCGGCGCGGCAGGCGGCAAGGCCGGGTCGAAGTAGTCCAGCGAATCGGCCGAGTGCGGGTTGAGCGTGAACACGGCCAGGTTGCCGGGCTTGGCCAGCAGTTCGGTGATCAGCGGGTCTTTCCAGTCGGCGGCGGTGGCGAAATCACCACCCAGGGCCTTCTCGCTGGGGTTGCTGAAGATGGGCAGGTACCACTTCCCGTCGATACGCGCCACCAGCGGCCGGTCATTGCTGACGAGTTCGGCCAGGGAGCACACCAGCAGCAACACGCCGAAGATCCACAGCGACACATGGCCCAGGCGGTTGCGCTTGAATCGCGCCCAGGCGCGCTGGTTGGGCGATGCCGGCGCGACAGGGGCAGCCGCACCGAGGGCGGGCGATGGCTCGGTTGCGGACGGCTCGAGAACGGCGCTCATGGATTCACTTTCCGATGCCGGCAAACTGCACGCGCGGGTCGACCACGGTGTACAGCACGTCCGAAAGCAGCTTGACCACCAGGCCCAGCAAGGTGAAGAGGTACAGCGAGCCCAGTACCACCGGGTAGTCGCGGCGCACGACGCTCTCGAAGCTGAGCAGCCCCAGGCCATCCAGCGAGAACAGCGGCTCGATGAGCACCGCGCCGGTGAAAAATGCCCCGATGAAGGCAGCCGGCAAGCCCGTGACCAGGGGGATCAGCGCATTGCGGAAGACGTGCTTGTACAAGATCCGCCGCTGGCTCAGGCCCTTGCTGCGCGCCACCAGCACGTACTGCTTGCGGATCTCCTCGACGAAGGTGTTCTTCGTCAGCAGCGTGACCACGGCAAAGCTGTGGATCACCAGGCAGGTCAGCGGCAGCGCCAGGTGCCACAGGTAGTCCTTCACCTGGCCCCAGGGGCTGAGTTCGGCGAAGTTGTCGGAGGTCAGGCCGCGCAGCGGAAACACGTCCCACAGGCTGCCGCCGCCGAACAGCACCACCAGCAGCACCCCCAGCACGAAGCCGGGCACCGCATAGCCTGCCAGCACGACGAAGGTGGTGATGGTGTCGAAGCGGGTGCCCTCGCGCACGGCCTTGGCCACGCCCAGGGGGATGCTGATGGAGTAGCTGATGATGAAGGTCCACAAGCCCAGAGACGCCGACACCGGCAGCTTCTCGCGGATGAGTTGCCACACGCCCTTGTTCTGCAGGAAGCTGCGGCCCAGGTCGAAGCGCGCATAGTCGGCCAGCATGTGCAGGTAGCGCTCGTACGCCGGCTTGTCGAAGCCGTATTGCTTCATCAGTTCTTCGCGCTGCTTCTGGTCGATGTCGCGCCCGGCCTTGTAGGTCAGGCCCTCGCTGCCGCCGCCAGCGCGGGCCTCGGCCAGGATCTGCTCCACCGGGCCGCCAGGCACGAACTGCATCACCACGAAGGTGACCGTGAGCGCCCCCAGGATGGTGGGCACCATCAGGCCGATGCGCTTGAGGATGTAGCTCAGCATGGGGCTCAGGCCTTCCGTTCCAGGGACTTGTCCCACCAGGTCCACAAGGGCCAGGGCCCGTGCTCGATGAAGCCACTGATCAGCGTGTCGGCCCGGAAGTACTTCGCCATGGTCTTGGGCTTGCCGAAGCGGTTCCAGTGGCTGACGTTCTCCACGCCCAGGTACAGGTCCGGGATCTGCCAGAAGCTCCAGGTGGCCACGCGGTCGAAGGCACGCGCCGCGTCGCGCAAGGCCTGCATCGTGTCGGCGCGGTTGATGGCGTCGATCAGCGCATCGGCGACCTTGCTGTTGACGCCGCGGAAGTTGCTGTTGCCCGGCTCCGCGAAACTCTTGCTGCCGAAGGCCGCGGCCAGGCTGCTGCCCTCGGGCAGCGTGAAGGTGCCGTCGACGATGGTGACCATGTCGAAGTCGTACTGTTGCAGGCGTCGGCGGTACAGCGCGAAGTCGACCGTGCGGAACTTCAGCGTGATCCCCAGCTTGCGCAGGTTGCGCTGCCAGTCAACCAGGCTGCCGGGCTGGGCCTCCATGTACTCGAACTCGAAGGCCTCGCCCTTGGCGTTGCGCAGCGTGCCCTGCTCGTCCAGCTTCCAGCCCGCCTGCTCCAGCAGTTCGCGCGCCTTGAGCAGGTTGCGGCGCAGGCCGTCGGGCGCGCCATCGGTACGCGGCGCGCGGTAGGGCTCGCCGAACACCCGCGCCGGCAGTTCGGCGCGGAAGGGTTCCAGCAGCGCCAGCTCGCCCGGGCCGGGCAGGCCCTGTGCGGCGAACTCGGTGTTGTTGAAGCAGCTGTTGACGCGTTTGAAGACGTGGGTCTTGTTGGCGGTCTCGAAGTCGTAGGTGTAGCCCAGGGCCTCGCGCACGCGGATGTCCTGGAACAGTGGCCGGCGCATGTTCAGGTCGTAGGCCTGCATGTAGTAGCCGTAGGCCGTGGCCATGTCGACCTTCAGGATGCGGCCATCGTCCCATTTCGGGCCGGCGTGCTGGCGCACCCAGGAGCGGATCCGGTACTCCTTGATGAGGTCGAACTCCCCGGCCTTGAAGGCCTCCAGCGCGATCTGGTTGTCGGCGTAGTGCCGGTAGACCACGCGCTCGAAATTGAAGTGGCCGCGGCGTGCCGCCAGCTCGCGGCCCCAGTACTGCGGGTTGAGCCTGTATTCGATGCGCCGCGGCATGTCGATCTTGTCGATCACGTAAGGCCCGCTGACGATGGGCAGTTCGGTCACGACGGCGTCGAAGGCCTTGCCGGCGCCCCACTTGCGGCTGAAGACCGGCATCGTGGCGGCCAGGAACACCTGCTCACGCGCCTTCTCGCGGAAGGTGAAGCGCACCGTGCGCGCGTCCAGCACGTCCACCCGCTCGAAGCCGGCCAGTACGGTCTGCACCGAAGGCGAGGCACCCTTGCCGCTCAGCATCGTGAAGCTGTGCCTGACGTCCTCGGCCAGCACCGGTTCGCCATCGTTGAAGCGCGCCTGCGGCCGGATGCGGAAGCTCACGCTGCCGAAGTCCGGCGCAACGTTGATCGACTCGGCCAGCAGACCGTAGACCGTGAGCGGCTCGTCCTGGGCGAGGTGACCCAGGCTCTCGACCATCCAGATCAGCACGCCGGCCGGCGCGTTGCCGCGCGTGGTCCAGGGGTTGTACTTGTCGAAGCTGGTGCGCCGGTCGGGGTTCTTGAGCTTGAGCGTGCCGCCCTTGGGCGCTTCGGGGTTCACATACTCGAAGTGCGTGAAATCGGGGCCGTACTTGGGCGCGCCGTAGGCGGCGAAGCCGTGGACCCAGCGTCCGGTAGAGGCGCCATCGTCGTTGGATTCGGTGCCGGGCCTGGCCGATGCGGCGAGGGCGCCGGCCCAGGGTGCGGCGGCCAGCAACGCGGCCAGCCGGCGGCGGGCCAGGCCCGGCGGGTCAAGGGATGTCATCTCAGCCAGACTCAGGAAATCGACCGCGTGGCGGCCTTCAGCACGCTTTCGCACGCGCTGCGACGGGGGCCCTCGGACTTGGCGCAGACACCGCCGAGCTGCTGTTCCAGACGCTTGACGGTGGCGGCATGCTGGCCACCCGCATTCCATGTGGACAGCCGCGTGGCCACGCGCTGCAGGCTGCGCACGCTGCGTCCCTCGAAGGCGCCACTGTCGCGACCGGCTTCCTGGAAGAGCTTGGCGGCGGTCTTCTCGATGCGGCCGGCGTCCTGGGGAGCGAGTTCCACCAGTGCACCGAAGTACCCGGCCCCCCACTGCAGCCGCGTGGCCGGGCCTTCACTGCGGTCGAAGGCCTGGGCGTACCAGCGCAGCGCCTCGTCCTTGCGGCCCCGCTTGCGCGCGTTGCTGCCGAGCTGGCTCATGAGGTAGTAGGGTGCCTGCGTCCGGGACAGGTTGGCCTGGAGCAGGGCGTCGCTCTCATCCCACAGCCCGGCGCGCGCCAGCAGCGCGCTGCCGTAGGTGATGACGGCCATGCGCTCGTAGCCGTCGGTGATCTCGCGGTCGGCGCGGGCCACGTGCAAACGCACCTCCTGCAAGAGCGGCTCGGGCAGGGGCACCTGCACCGCGTCCTTGGGCACGCCCAGCCGGGCCAGCGAAACTCGGGCGTCGAGCGCCCCCATGCGGTCATTGCGCGACAGCGTGGTGTCGGCCTGCAGGCGCCGCAGGGCCGTCTCGAACGCCGCCACGAGGGCCCCGCGCTGGGGACTGCCGTCGCCTTCCAGCACGCGCACGATGTCGTCGGCCGAGTTGGTCAGGACGTCCATCTGCGCGCGGCAGGCGATGGGGTCGGCCAGCACCTTCAGCACGCGCTCGCGCAGGGCGTCGTCGGGCTTGACGCCCTTGCCGTCGTCGCTGGCTGCCAGGGCCTTCAGCCACAGGCGTGTGGTGGTTTCCGCCTCGGCCGCGGGCTCGGCGGCTTGCGCCACGGCCAGCTGCACCAGCACGCCGGGCAGCTCGGCCTTGGGCACCAGCTGTTGCTCGTCGGTGTCCCAGGAATAGAAGGACAGCATGCGCCACTCGGCCCCTGAGAGGGCCTTGCCCGCCTGCGCATCGGCCAGCACGGCCCGGGCCGAGCGCCCGCCCGACAGGCCACTTTGCAGCAGGCCCATGACCTGGGGCGCATCCGCCTCACCGGGCAGCCGCGTGATCTCCTGGCCTTCGCGCGTGAACAGCACCACCGTGGGATAGCCGCTGACCTTGAAGCGGCTGCCCAGCCGCTGCGCGCCGGGCCGGTCGCCGTCCACGTTCACGGCCACGAAGCTGCGCGACAGGGCCGCGAAGTCGGCTCGGTTGAACAGGGTCGCCTTGAGTTGATTGCAGGGCGGGCACCACGAGGCGCCCCAGTACAGGAGCACGGGCTTGTTGTCGGCGCGGGCCTTGGCGAAGGCGCGGTCGACGTCCGCGTCGGACGCCGCGGTGATCCAGGGCACGTTGCTCGAAGGCGGGCCGGAAGCAGCCAGCACCGGCAAGGGTGCCGTGGCCACCACCCACGCGTACAAGCCCGCGGCGACGATCGGTTTCATGGTGAGGAACTCCGGCTGAGGGCCTGCGCCGGCCGCGGCGGGTGGCTGCGGTGGCGGACCCTGATCAGGAGCGCAATTGTGCGCTGGCAGCGGCCCGCGCGCAGGCCGCACCGCCCATTCGCGGGGCCGGTCAACCTCGTGCGCGGTCCAGCGCCTCGATGGCCGCGATGGCGGCCTGGATGCCGGGCGAGCGCAGCGTGAGGTCGAGGTGGCCGGTGCCTTGAACCAGGGTCACCGGCACGGGACGCGCCGCCGCCTTGAATGCGTCCGCGAAGCGGCTGGCGATGAACTGGTCGTCGTCCTGGCCCACCACCACCGCCATGGGTCGCCGCGCGGCGGCCATGTCGGCGCGGTAGTCGGCGTGCGGCCGGAAGTTCATGGCCAGGCCATAGGCGTAGCGCGGCGTGAGCTGCGCCTGCACTTCGGGCCGCAGGGCGAAAGCGATCACGCTCAGGCCGTTGAGGGCCTTCAGCCCCAGGCTGTTGAGCGCCGTCAGCGCCACGATCCGCGGCAGGCCCACCGAGACCCATCCGCCGCTGTCGGGCCGGTAGGTGCAGGCCTGCTGGCCGAGAAAGGGGGCCAGCAGCAGGTAGGCGTCGAACAGGTCCTGCCGGGCGCTCCCGGCCAGGCGCAAGACGA
>CAIJPE010000343.1 GCA_903822435.1 uncultured beta proteobacterium
CCACGGCGGATGACCAGCGTGGCGTCGTCCACGGCGTCCAGTGGCGCCTCGTCGCTGCCGAAGCGCACGGCCAGGCATTGCACCTGCAGCAGGGGTGCGTCTTCGGCGTGGAGCGCCTCGCTGAGGTCCATCATCGCGCCCTCAACGGGGCCCCTGCCGCGGGTCGAGCTTGCGCCGCAGGGCGTCGCCCAGCAGGTTCACCGAGATCACCAGCGTCGTGATGGCCAGGCCGGGGAAGGTGACGGTCCACCAGGCCACGGTCAAGTAGCCGCGACCCTGAGTCAGCAGGTAGCCCCAGTCGGGACTCTCGTCGTTCACGCCCAGGCCTAGGAAGCTGAGCGAGGATCCGGCCAATATCGATGTGCCGACGCCCAGCGTGGCCAGCACCAGGATCGGGGCGCCGCAATGCGGCAGGATGTGGCCGCGCAGGATGGCCAGGTGCGAGGCCCCGGCAGCGCGAGAGGCCTCGACAAAGGCCCGGCCGCGCACGGCCATGGCCTGGCCGCGCAGCACGCGGGCGTAGCGCGGGACAGCGGCCACGCTGATGGCCAGGATGGTGTTGGTCAGGCTGGGCTTCAGCGCCGTGGCAATCGCGATGGCCAGCAACAGGTTGGGCACGGCCATCCAGACATCGGTCAGGCGCATCAGCAGCGCGTCGAGCCAGCCGCCCACGTAGCCGGCAAGCAGGCCCACGGAGACACCCACACTGCAGCCCACGAGCACGGCCGCCACACCGATCAGCAAGGACTGCCGCGCGCCATGCACGACCAGCGAAAATACATCGCGGCCGAACTGGTCGGTGCCGAACCAGTGGCCCGCCCCGGGCGGCTGCAGGATGGCGTCGCTGTGCATGGTGGTGGACGCGTATGGCGCGATCCAGGCCGGTGCGATGGCACAGGCCGCCACCATGATGAGCAGCAGCAGGGACAGGGCCACGAGTGCGTGGCGTGGCCGGAGACTGCGAGCGCCGGACGCTGCACTCCGAGCACGGTGCACCGGGAGTTGCGCGGGCTTGGCCTTTCGGATCCAACTATGCCGTGCGGTCGGCGGGCGGCTGGCTCGGGGCGTGACCAGCGCAAGCGAGCTTGGGGACTTCATCTGGTTACCCTCGGGTCGATCCAGGTGTAGGAAAGGTCCACCAGGAGGTTCACCGCCACGAAGGTGATGGAAGCCACCAGGATCGCGCCCTGCACTACCGGAATGTCCTTCTGCGTGATCGCTTCCACCGTGATCCGGCCCAGGCCTTGTCGGGCAAACAGCGTCTCGATGATCACGGCGCCCGAGAGCAGTTCACCCACCACCACGCCCAGCAGCGTCACCGTGGGGATCAACGCATTGCGCAGCACGTGGACGTAGAAGATGCGGCCCTCGCCCAGGCCCTTGGCGCGCAACGTGGTGACGAAAGGTTCGTGCAGGCCTTCGAGCATGCCGTCGCGCACCATGCGCATGATGGGCACGCTGACCACGAGGCCCAGCGCAGCCACCGGCAGCACCAGGGCCCCCGGCGTGTTGCCGATGACGGGCAGCCAGCCCAGCGTGACCGAGAACAGCAGGATCAACAGGATGCCGAGCCAGAAGCCCGGCATCGAGTGCAGCCACAGCGCCACCGTCTGGATCAGCTGGTCGACCCAGCTGCCGGCGCGCCGGGCCGACACCACGCCCAGGGCCACACCGGCGACCAGCGCCACCGCGCAAGCCGACAGCGTCAGCACGGCGGTGGCCGGGAATTGGGCGGCCAGGCGCTGGGACACCGGCTCGCGCGAGACATAGCTCTTGCCCAGGTCGCCCTGCAGCAACGCGCCCAGGTAGTGCGCGTACTGCTGGCCCAGGGGCCTGTCGGTGCCCAGCTGCTGGCGAACGCGATGGATGGTCTCGGGGCTGGCCTCTTCGCCGGCGATCAGCTCGGCCGGGTCACCGGGCAGCCAGTTCAGGATCAGAAACACCAGCGTCACCGCGCCAAACACCACGCCCAGCGAGCTCAGCAGGCGGCCAAGCACCGGAGCATTCATGTCCGGATCCAGGCGTTGTAGAAGACCGGGAAGCCGTGCGCGTCGATCTGCACGCCCTCGACCTTGGCGTTGGTGGCGATGAAGTAGATCAGCACGTAGATCGGGATCGAATAGGTCTGGTCCAGGATGCGCTGTTGCGCCTGGCTGTACAGGGGCCAGCGCTTGGCCGGGTCGAGTTCGCGTGCGCCGGCCTGCAGCAGGTCTTCGAGCGCGGGGTCGTTGATCTTGGAGACGCTGCTGCGCGAACGCAGCAGCGGCGAGTGGATGCGGCGCAGCACGTCGGAGTCGGGTGCGAAGAGGCTGCCGCCCAGCAGGTCGTAGTCGCCGGCTGCCGATCGCTCCAGGTATTGGCCGCTGGACAGGCTGTCGATGCGCAATTCGAAACCCGCGTCGGCCAACTGGCGGCGGAACACGGTGAGCAGGTCCAGGCGCTTTTCGCGGTTGCCCTGGGTATCCAGGAACACCAGCGTCAGCCGCTTGCCATCCTTCTGGCGGATGCCGTCCTTGCCGGGCTTCCAGCCGGCCGCGTCCAGCAGCCGTGCCGATTCGGCGCGGTCGGGCTTCCAGCTGTTCTCGAACCTTGCGTCGTAGCCGGGAATCGATGGCGACAACGGCGCCCATGCTCGGGCCAGGGTGCCCAGGTGCACTGTCTTGACGGCGGTGTCGATGTCCAGCGCGAGCTTGAATGCGCGGCGCACCGAGGCGTCGGTCCATGGCTCGCGGCCGGTGTTCAGGTACAGCGAGTAGTTGTGGTTGAGCAACTCGCCCTGGACGATGCGCACCTGCGGGTCCTTGCGCAGCGCCAGCAGGTTCTGCGGCGGGATGATGTCGCTGGCGCCGACCTGGCCGTTTGCGAGCACGGCCACGCGGGTGGCTTCCTCGGGCACGTTCTTGAAGGTCAGCTTGTCCAGGTAGGCCGGACCGATATTGGCCGAGCCGGCGGGCGCCCAGTGATAGCTTTCGTGGCGCGCAAGGGCGATTTCGGTGCCGGCCTGAAGCGACACGAACTTGAACGGCCCACTGCCCACGGGGTTGAGCAGGAACTTGTCGCCGTGCAACGTCACGGCCGCCGGTGAGACGATGCCCAAGGTGGACTTGGACAGATTGGCCAGGAACGGGGCAAAGGGCGCTGACAGCCTCACCCGCAACGTATGGGTGGCCACCACTTCGCTGCTGGCGTAAGTGCCCAGGTCGCTGAGGGCGATCAGCGCATTCTTCGGGTCCTGGATACGGTCGAAGTTGAACTTGACGGCCGCCGCATCGAGCTTGCTGCCATCATGAAACACCACGTCGTCGCGCAGCTGGAAGGTGTAGGTCAGCCCATTGGCCGAAACCTCCCAGCTCTTGGCCAGCCAGGGCCCGACCTTGCCGCCTGGCTGAAGCACCACCAGGCTGTCGAAGAGGGACCGGATGATGCGATGGTGCGGGGCGAAGGCCGAGCGGTGCGGATCCAGGCCGAAGGCCGTGACGGCGGCGCCATCGAAGGCAAAGACAAGTTCACCGCCGGCCACTGGCTTGGCATCCAGCGGTGCGATGCCGGAGCCGGTGGGTTCCGGCTTGCCGCAGGCTGCCAGCAGGGCTGCCGCGAACAGGGCCGCGCAGGCCAGCCGCCAAGGGGCGAGGTCTCGGTGCCTTGCTTTGCGCTGTGATTCGCAGTTCATGGGGCTTTTCGAGTCTGGTGCAAACTCGATGCTACGAAGCATGATCATCCGGGCGAACTATGCAATTCAGATATGCGTAGACGGGTCCTGTCTGTCGGTCCGATCCCTGAACAGCGTGGCGGCGGGGATGAACCCTGCCCCTGCCGCCACCGTCAGAGCTCATATTTGAGAGACAGCGTGACCGTCCGAGGATCGTTGTAGTTGGTGGTCCGGTAGATGGCGCTTCCGTCCGTGGTGGGTGTGGTCTGCGGCGTGAATCCGGGGCCCAGCACGTAGCGCTTGTTGGCCAGGTTCTGGCCCGCCAAGGTGACGGTCCAGGGCCCACCGCCGGGAATGAAGCTGATCGAGCCATTCAGATAGGTTTGAGCCGGCACCAGCACCGTGGGATTGTTCGTCGCGTCCGTAAAGCTCTTGTCCTGGTAGCTCACACTGCCGTTCACTACCCAAGACCCCGCCGTAGCCACGGGCAAGCGCCAGGTCACTGCCAGTCGCGCCTGCACCTTGGGCGCGTTGGGAAGATCAGCGCCCGCGAACGGCCCGCTGCGCAAGACCAGCCCGTTGGGATTGACGCTGCTCGCGGGGATGTTGCTGAGCGTGGCGGCTGCACCGTCGAACCGATCGAGCGTGGCCTTGACCCAGGCGGCGCTCAGGTCGAACTGCAGGCCATCTTGCGGTACCCAGCTGCCTTCCAATTCCAGGCCACGGGTCGATGCCTTGCCGGCGTTGAAGCGCCGCGTGACGGCTGGGGTCTGCGTCGGGTCGGTGGTGGTGAGCTGCACGTCGTTGAACTGGGTGTAGAAGACGGCCACGTTGGTGCGGAGCGCGCCGTCCAGCCAGTCGCTCTTCAGCCCGGTCTCCAGGTTCTTCGCCTTCTCGGGGTTGAAGGGCAGCACGGCCTGCGCGGGGGGTTGGCCGTTGGACGTGACGCCCTGGGCCCGGTAGTCGTAGCCAGCAGACTTCGTCCCTTCGGAGTAGGAGACGTACTGCAGTTGGCCACGCCGCCATTGGTAGTCCACCGAGAGCTTGGGCGCCCAGGTGGTCCAGTTGCGCGACAGGAGGCCCGTGTCCCACACCTGCGCCTGCGGCGGCGCGTTGATGACGTCCAGGAAGTTGGCAGCGGTGCTCTGGAATGGGGCGGCCGCCACCAGGTTGTACAGCTGGTTGTTGTGGGTGTGCTTCTCCCAGTTGTAGCGCAGGCCCCCCGTCACGCTCAGTTCGGGCGTGGCCTTGAACTTCAGTTCGGCGTAGGCGGCGCGGTTCTCGGTGCCTTGGTCGATCAGGGTGTAGACGGGCCGGTAGCGGATCAGGGCGGGGTCGTTGGCCGCATTGGCGGCCGTGTTGGCGCGCCGGTTGGTGAACCAGCTCTCGCTGTAGGTGTACAGGCCGGCGGTCAACTCCAGCGCACCCACGCTGCCCTGGAGCTGCAGTTCGCCCTGGTGCGTGGTGTCGATGTAGCGCACCAGCTGGCTGCCGCGGCCGTAGTAGTCGCCGGTGTTGTCGAAGAAGGCGTTCTGGTCGAAGTGGGTGTATCCGGCCAGCAGCTTCAAGCGCCAACTGGGGCTGAGCGCGTAATTCACGGAGGCTGAAAGCGCGCGGCTCGTGTATTCGTTGTACGGAAAGATCTGGTTGTGGGCGTTCTCGTCGCCGTAGGCCAGGTTCTGCACGCCGCGTGCCGTGCTGCCGTCGCGCACCGCGCCGGCCGTGACGGTCGCTTCCAGGTCGGGGGCGATCTTGAACACCAGCCGCCCGCGGGCAGCTGAATAGTCCACGTCGTTGGTGTCACGCCCGACTGTCACATTGGGGGTGAACCCGCCACGCTTGTGGACGGTGGCGGCCGCACTGCCCAGCACGCTGGCGCCCAGCTGGCCGCTGGCGGCAAAGGCCAGTTTTCGGTTGGCGTAATTGCCGACTTCGGCCACGCCGCGGAAGTGGGTTTGCTCCGTCGGCACGGTGCCCAGGACGCGCAGCACGCCGGCCAGTGCCGAGTGGCCAAAACTCTGACCCTGCGGACCTCGGAAGATCTCCACCCGCTCGATGTCCAGCAGCTCCACATTGGCGCCCAGGTTCTTGGGCCAGTAAAGATCGTCGAAGTACACGGCCACCGAAGGCTCGCCCTGGGCGTCCGGCTCGCCGATGCCGCGCAGGTAGAAGGCCGAGTTGAGGTACGAGACGGCCGTGCGCGGCTGGAACAGGTTGGGCACGATGTTGCCCAGGTCACGCACAGTGCCCACCCCCTGTTCCTCGAGCTTGGCGCCCGACAAGCCCGTGATGGCGGCCGGCGTCGCCTGGATGTCGGTGGCCCGCCTGATCAGTGTCTTCTCGCCCTGCACCACAACGGCATCCAGCACGGCAGGCTGCGCCGGCTCGGCCGCCAGCACGGGCGTGCCGGCGCCAAGCAGCACGCACCCCCACCAGCTGCCACGGTGCCCGATCTTCTTGGACATCGAATTCCTCCTCGTTCGTAAAGCGCCGCAGTGTCGGCACGCCGGGTCTCATGGGCAAGCTCGAAATCGGCATGAGCTTCAATGCTGGAAGCGCATATATCGTTAGTTAAATAATGCATTTATTGTTTTTGCGCCGGGTGCCTAGGATCGTCATCGTCTTTTGTCACCGGTTGCTGCCCATGCCCGTCGAATTCATCGGATACGTCGCATCCCACGAGTCCAGCGAGATCATTGCGCCCCAGGGCCCCGTGGTGGACCGCAGCTGGGTCAGCACCGTGGCCAAGGCCCATGAGCACGTGGGCTTCGACCGTGCCTTGGTGGCCTACGGCAGCAGCAGTCCCGATGCGCAGCAGCTCGTGGCCTGGGCCGCGCACGAGACCACGCGGTTGAATTTCATGCTCGCCCATCGGCCGGGCTTCGTGTTCCCGACGCTGGCGGCCCGCCAGCTCGCCACGCTGGACCATTTCAGCGAAGGGCGCCTGGCCGTGCACATCATCAGCGGCGGAAGCGATGTCGAGCAGGCCCGTGACGGCGACTACCTTGGGCACGACGAGCGCTACGACCGCACCGACGAATACCTCGATGTCCTGAAGCAGACCTGGAGCAGCCCAAAGCCCTTCGACCACAGTGGCCGGCACTACCAGCTCAAGGACAACTACGCGAGCGTCAAGCCGTTGCAGCAGGTGGACGGCAGGCCGCAGGTGCCCATCTACTTCGGCGGCTCTTCCGAGGCCGCCATCCGCGTGGCCGGCAAGCACGCCGACGTGTATGCGCTGTGGGGCGAGCCGCTGGAGCAAGTGCGCGAGACGGTCGCCCGCGTGCGGGCTGCGGCGGCCCTCCATGGGCGCGAAGGGCAGGTGCGCTTCAGTCTGAGCCTGCGGCCCATCATCGCGGCCACCGAAGAGGCTGCCTGGGCCAAGGCACAGGACATTCTGAAGCGTGCCCGCGGCGTGGTCGCGCAGAGCGCGCGGTGGAAGGACCGCCAAGGCGTCACGCCGCAAAACGTCGGTTCGCAGCGCCTGCTGCAGGCGGCCAGCCGCGGCAAGGTGGTCGACGTGCGGTTGTGGACCGAGCTGTCGGCGCTCACGGGGGCAGCCGGCAACTCCACCGCGCTCGTGGGCACGCCCGAGCAGGTCGCCGAGTCGCTGCTGGCCTATTTCGACGCAGGCGTCAGCACCTTCCTGATCCGGGGCTTCAGACCTTTGCAGGATGCGCTGGACTACGGCCGGCAGCTGATTCCGCTGGTGCGCGCGGAAGTCGCCCGCCGCGAGGGCCAGCCTCTGACCGTACTCGCCTCGGCCGCTTGAGAAGGGACCGCACCATGAGCCACATCGAATTCATCGGGCTGGTCGGCAACCAGGAGGGCAGCGAGGCCTTCCCGAGCCAGGGCCCGGTCGTCAACAAGCCCTATGTGTCGCTGGCTGCCCGTGCCCACGAGAGTGCCGGCTTCGACCGCGTGTTGCTGGGCTATTTCAGCGCTGCTCCCGACACGCTGCAGCTGGCCTCGTATGTCGCGCACCAGACCGACCGGCTCAGCCCCTTGATCGCCCATCGGCCCGGCTTCACCGCGCCGACGCTGGCGGCGCGGACCTTTGCCACGCTCGATCAGCTCAGCCATGGGCGGGTGGCCATCAACGTGATCACCGGCGGGAACGACTCGGAACAACAGCGCGATGGCGACTTCCTCAGCCATGACGAGCGCTACGAGCGTACCGGTGAGTACATCGAGGTGCTCAAGAAGGTCTGGATCAGCGAGCGGCCCTTCGACCACGAGGGCAAGCACTATCGTTTCACGGGGGCCTACTCCGACGTCAAGCCGGTGAACGGCTCGATCCCGATCTACTTTTCCGGCTCATCGGATGCTGCCATCCGCGTGGCCGCCCGGCACGCTGATGTCTACATGCTGTGGGGTGAGCCCGTGGCGCAGGTGCGCGAGGTGGTGCAGCGCGTGCGCGCGGCCGCGGCGGAACACGGCAGGGACAAGCACATCCGCTTCAGCCTGTCTTTGCGGCCCGTGCTGGCCGATACCGAGGAGGACGCCTGGAACCGCGCCGTTGAATTTCTGGAACGCGCCAAGGCGCTACAAGGCAAGACTGCGTGGAGCCGCTTCCGCGGGCCCGGTGCCCCGCAGAACGTGGGCTCGCAGCGGCTGCTGGCAGTGGCGGCCCAGGGCAGGGTGGTGGACAAGCGCCTGTGGACCGAGATGGCTGCGCTGAGCGGCGCCGGGGGCAACAGCACGGGCCTGGTGGGCACGCCGCAGCAGGTTGCCGAATCGCTGCTGGAGTACCACGACGTGGGCATCGACACCTTCCTCGTGCGCGGCTTCGATCCGCTGCCCGACAGCGTGCAGTACGGCCGTGAACTCATCCCTCTGACCCGAGCGCTGGCCGCTCAGCGCGGCGAGAAGGCCCGGGCCGCATGAAACCGTCGATCTGGATCCTTGCGGCCTGCATCGCCGTGATCGGCGCAGCGGCCCCGGCGCAGACGCCGCCGCCGGTGTTGAACCCCAAGCCCAGCGCCAAGGACTGGGCCGATATCGCCCGCCTGCCCGACTGGAGCGGTGTGTGGCTGCCTGACCGCAAGCACCCGAACTACCCCTTCGGCAAGGTCACGCCGCCGTGGAATGCCAAGGCTGCCGCCTACATCGCCGAGCAGCAGGCCCTGGACAAGGCGGGCAAGCCCAACAACATCTACATCAATTGCCTGCCCGAAGGCATGCCCAGCTTCGTCATCATGACGCTGAACTCGCTGGAGTTCCTGTTAACGCCCGGCCGGGTGACGATCCTGAGCGAATTCGACGGCAATCGCCAGCGCCGCATCTGGACCGACGGCCGCTCGCGCCCCGATGACCCGGATGCCACCTTCAACGGCCTGTCGATCGGCCGCTGGGAGGGCGACACGCTGGTGGTGGACACCACCGACATCCTGCCCCAGACCTTCCTGCCGCTGGGGCAGTCGGTGGGTATCCCGAACAACGGGGACCTGCGCATCCGTGAACGCATCCGCCTGGTCGAGCCCGACCGGCTCGAGGATGAACTCGAAATCTCTGCACCCAAGGTACTGACGGCCCCGTGGAAAATCACCAAGAGCTTTGTGCGCACGCGCGAACGCCGCAACGACATCGTCGAAGGCTCCTGCCTGCAGGGCAAGCACCAGGCGCAGGTGGACCGCAACGGCAACCACGTCTACGTGCCGATCGCGCACGACGAGGGCGGTGCACCGTTGCCGCGCACCCGATGAGCGCGCGCCACACCTTCTCGTGGTGGTGCCTGGCGATGGCCGCCATGGCAGCCACCTGCGTGCCATCACCGGCACAGGCCCACCATTCCTTCGCCATGTATGACGGCTCCAAGCCGCTGGTGCTCAGCGCCACGGTGAAGGAATTCCAGTGGTCCAACCCGCACGTCATTCTGTGGCTGACGGCCGACCCCAAGGCCGGGCAGAAGGAGGGCGACACCTGGGTCATCGAGCTGTCCACCAGCACCGGTCCGTTGTCGCGCATCGGCTGGACCAAGCACTCGCTGGAGCCGGGTGACAAGGTGCTGGTCGAGATCAATCCCCTGCGCAGCGGCGAACTCGGCGGGCAGTTCCGCAAGGTCACGATTCCCAAGACCGGCGTGGTGCTGACCACGGCCCTGCCCAATCCCGATGAAGTTCCCTTGCCTGGCGCCCCCGCTGCAGCATCTGCCGCGGGACGCTGAGGGACGCGAGATGCGCGCCTGCCTCCAAGTCGCCCTGGCTCTGTCCGCGCTCCTGGCGGCCGATGCCCGGGCTGCGGACATCGACTGGAACACGCTGCCCGTGGAGCGGCTGGCCACACTGCCTGCGATCGCGCCTGCAGCCGCCGCGCGCGCCCAGCCCGTCTACGCGCGCCGCTGCGCCGCCTGCCACGGCGCCGACCGTGCGGGCGACACGGCCCGCGGCGTGCCCAACCTGGCCGATGCGGTGTGGCTCTGGGGCGACGGCACGGCCGACTCCGAACTCGAGGCGCTGGTGGAAACCTTGCGCGTGGGCATCCGCAGCGCGCACCCCAAGACCCGAGCCGTGACCGTGATGCCAGCCTACGGCGCCGGAGGCCGGCCCGAGGCGCGACTCTCGCTGGCCCAGATCGAAGACCTCACCCAACTCGTGCTGGCCCTCTCCGGACAGGACCACGACCCGGCGGCGGCGCAGCGGGGCAGGGCGCTTTATGCGGGTGCGGCGAACTGCATCAGCTGCCATGGGCCGGATGGCAGTGGCAACAGCGACTACGGCGCCAGCGACCTCACGGTCCGCCTGCCCAGCGCCTGGGTGTATGGGCGGACGCCCGAGGCCATCCGCGATTCCATCGTCCGCGGTCGGGCGGGCACCTGCCCGGCCTGGGGCGGCGTCCTTCCCGAGGCCGACCTGAAGGCGCTGGCCCTCTGGCTGCGCGGCACGGCGCAGTGAACCAGGGCTTCCCCAGATGCACACCCTTCTTCGCGACACGCCCCGCCGCCTGGTCGGCGCTCTCTTCGGCCTGTGGGTTACCGCGGCCGGTGCCCAGGACAAGGCCATCAGTCCACCCCCTACGCCGGCCGACTGGTCGGCCATCGCCAGGCTCCCCGACTGGAGCGGCGTGTGGACCCCCAACATCAGCGACCAGAACGCCCAGATCAAGGGCAACCCGGTGCCGTGGAAACCGGATGTGCAGAAGGTCATCGACCGGCTGGAGGCCGAGGAAAAGGCCGGCCGCCCCAAGGGGCTGTGGGTCGACTGCCTGCCGCACGGCATGCCGGGCTGGATGATCAAGTCGCACAATGCGATGGAGATCCTCTACACGCCCGGCCGCGTCACGATGCTGGGCGAGGTCGATGGCAATCGCCTGCGGCGCATCTACACCGACGGCCGGGGCCACCCGGACGATCCGGACCCGAGCTTCCACGGCCACAGCATCGGCCGCTGGGAAGGTGACACGCTCGTCGTGGACACGGTGGGCGTGCTTCCGCAGACCTACCTGGCGGTGAGCGAGGCGGTGGGCGTTCCCAACGGCGGCGACCTGCATGTGGTCGAGCGGATTCGCCTGGCCGACAAGGACATCCTCCATGTCAGCCTCGAGATCGAGGCCCCGCGGGTTCTCTCGGCGCCGTGGAAGACCACGCGCATCTGGTTCCGCCAGCGGGCCCGCAAGTACGACATCGCGGAAGGTGTGTGTCTGCAGGGCTACAAGCGCGCCGCCCTGGACAGCGATGGCTATCCCGCCTTCGTGGCCATTCCCCAGACCGCGCTGGGCAACCCGGTTCCCCCCAAGAAGTGAGGCTCGCGATGCTCAACCGACTGTTGTCAACACGGGTCCTGCCATGCATGTTGCTGGCCGGCAGCCTCCCGGCGCTGGCCCATCACTCCTTCGCCATGTTCGACTTCGACAAGGCCACGACCATCAAGGGCACGGTCACCGATTTCCAGTGGACGAACCCGCATGTGGTGCTGTACGTCACGGCCGATGGGCCCGACGGCAAGCCGGGCCAGGAATGGGCCCTCGAACTGACCAGCCCTGGCAACCTGACGCGCGTGGGCTGGAACCGCAAGGTCTTCAAGCCCGGTGATCGGGTCGAGGTCGAGCTGAGCCCGCTGCGCGACGGCAATGCCGGCGGCGCGTTCCGCAAGGGCACCTTGCTCGACAGCAAGCAGGTGTGGACATCGAATCTGCGCGCGGCCGAGAAGCCGGGCCTGGAATGAGCGCACGCCGCGGCTTTCTGAAGGCCGGGCTGGCCGGCGCAGCGGCGGCCGCGGTGGGCGGCGCGCCGGCCACCGCGCCTGCGGCCGATGCGGCTGTGCCCGCCCCAGCAGGCTGGCAGTTCCTGCGTCCGTCCGAAGTGGCCTTCGTCGAGGCGTTGGCCGATCACATGGTGCCGGCCGATGCCTTGTCGCCCAGCGGCACGGCCATCGGCATTCCGGTCTACATCGACCGCGCCCTCGCCGGCGGCTGGGGGCAGGGCGAAGGGCTCTACCTGCAGGGGCCGTTCCAGGCCGGAAGCCCCAACCAGGGGTACCAGCTGCCGCTGACGCCGGCGCAGTTGTTCCGCGCAGGCACCGAGGCCGTGCAGGCGCATTGCCTGCAAGCGCATGGGGCGCCGTTCGAGACACTGCAACCCCCCGCCCGCGAAGCCTTGCTGCTCGGTCTGATCGCCGGCCGCATCGAGCTGGCCGTGCCGGCGGCGACCTACTTCGGCCAGCTCCACCAGCTGGTCACGGAGGGCCTGTTCGCCGATCCCATCTACGGCGGCAACCGCGACAAGGCCGGCTGGAAACTGGTCGGCTTTCCGGGCGTCGTGCAGACCCACCGCAAGCACATCGTCGAGTTCAGAAATCGACCCTTCGAAGCGCGGCCCTTGTCCATGGCCGACCTTGCATGAAGACGCACGCCGAGGTGGATTTCGTGCTCGTCGGCTTGGGATGGACGGGGGGCATCCTGGCCAAGGAACTGTCCGAAGCGGGCCTGAAGGTCGTGGCGCTGGAACGCGGCGGCCTGCGCAGCACGGCCGAGGACTTCGCAGTGCCGCGCATCCGCGACGAGTTGCGCTACGGCATCCGGCACGGCCTCATGCAGGACGCCGCGCGCGACACCATCACCGTGCGCAACCGCCCCGATGAAACCGCCTTGCCGATGCGCCGCCTGGGTTCCTTCCTGCCCGGCGAAGGAGTGGGCGGCGCCGGCGCACACTGGAACGGCATCACATGGCGCTGGGGCGATGGTGAGTTCCGCATCCGTTCTCTCTATGAGGAGCGGCATGGCAAGGGCTTCGTCCCCGATGACATGCCATTGCAGGACTGGGGCATCCGCTACGATGAACTCGAGCCCTGGTACGACCGTTTCGAGCGCACGGCAGGCGTGTCGGGCCAGGCCGGCAACCTGCAGGGCCGTCTGCGGCCCGGGGGCAACCCCTTCGAGGCCCCGCGCCGCCGCGACTACCCCCTGCCTCCCCTGCAGACGGGGCTGGCCGGCGATCTGTTTCGCCAGGCGGCCACCTCGCTGGGCCTGAACCCGTTTCCGCGGCCCAGCGCCAATGCCTCGCAGGCCTACACCAACCCCGATGGCGCCCACTTCGGCGAATGCCAGTATTGCGGCTTTTGCGAACGCTTCGGCTGCGAGGCCAATGCCAAGGGAAGTCCCCATTTCACCGTGATCCCGTTGGCCTTGCGGCAGCCCAGCTTCGAATTGCGCACGCACGCATGGGTCACCCGGGTCGACATGGACAGCAGCGGCAAATTGGCGCGCGGGGCGCATTACGTCGATCTCCACACAGGCCAGGCGCACTTCCAGCCGGCGCGCTCGGTCGTGCTGTGCGCCTACGCCATCAACAACGTCCACCTGTTGCTGTTGTCGAAGATCGGCGAGCCCTACGACCCGAGGTCTGGCCGCGGACAGATCGGACGCAACTATGCCTACCAAGGCGGCGTCGGCGCGCAACTGTTCTTCGAGGACCGGGCCTTCAACCCTTTCATGGGCACGGGCGGCAACGGCGTGGTCGCCGATGATTTCAATGCCAATGCTGCCTTCGACCGCGGCCCCCTGAACGCCATCGGCGGTGCCGTACTCAGTGCGGGGCATTCCAACGGGCGGCCCATCGGCTACCGCCCGGTGCCGCCCGGCACGCCGGCCTGGGGCTCGGCATGGAAGGCGGCCACCGCGCAGGCCTATCAGCGGACCATGGGCGTGGGCGCCAGCCTTTCGGTGATGCCGCATCGACACCACGGCTATGACCTGGACCCGACCTACCGCAATGCCTTCGGCCTGCCGCTGCTGCGCCTGACCTTCGACTACCAGCCCAATGACCACCGCCTGGCCGCCTTCGCCGCGGAGCGGGTCAACGAGGTGGCGCGCGCGCTGGCGCCGGCGCGACTGGCCCCCGCGGCCGTGCGCAGAAGCTGGTCGGTGGTGCCCTATCAGACCACCCACAACACCGGCGGCAGCCCGATGGGCACCGACCCCGGTCAAAGCGCCACCAACACCTGGGGCCAGGTCTGGCAGGTACCCAATGTCTTCGTGACCGGCGCCTCGCTGTTTCCGCACAACGCGGCCTACAACCCGACCGGACTTGTGGGGGCGTTGGCCTACCGCCTGGCGGATGCCCTGATAGCCCGCTACGTCAAGGGTCCCGGGAGGCTGCTGAATGCTTGAGTGGATCCTGGCCGCTGCCAGTGTGTCGCCATCCGCCGACCTGGAGCGCGGCCGTGCCGCTTTCGAACGCTGTGCGGCCTGCCATGGGCACGCCGAGGTCCTGGGCGACAGGCCCGTGGGTCCCCCGCTGCAGTCGCTGCGCGGACGCCGCGCCGGCAGCATGCCCGGCTTTCGCTATTCCGGCCCGATGGCGCGCAGCGGGCTGGTCTGGGATCCGCCCACGCTGGCGGCCTTTTTGCGAGACCCGCAGGGCCTCGTTCCAGGCAACCGCATGGCGTTCTCCGGGCTCGACGACGAGACCGAACTCCAGGCTCTGCTGAACTTCCTGCTCCGCGAGGAGCCCACCGCCACTTCCGCCGCTACCCCATGATTCACGAACTGACGAAATGGCTGGCCGCGTCCTCCGCCAGCGAGGCCATCCAGCAGATCTTCTGGCTGGTGCCCCTGGTGCAGACCGTGCACCTGCTGGCCATCGGCATCCTCGTCTCTTCGGGCCTTCTGCTGGGGCTGCGGCTCTTGGGCCTGGCCTGGCAGGACCAGACCATTGCTGCCACGGCACGGCGCTTCTTGCCATGGATCTGGTCCGCGCTGGTTGTGCTGTTCGTGAGCGGCAGCGTGCTGATCGTGGGTGAGCCGGGGCGCACCCTCGGCAACCCGGCCTTCTGGGGCAAGGTGGTGGCCATTGCCGCGGCGGTGGCGCTGACGTTCGGTCTGCAAGCGGGGCTGCGACATGGCGACACGGCGTGGCTGCGGCCCGGCACCGCCTGGCCCACGCCTGCTGCCCGGGTCCTGGGTGGTGCCTCGGTCCTGCTCTGGCTTTCCGCGCTCGTGCTGGGCCGCTGGATCGCCTACATCCTGGAGGCCTGATATGAGCAACGCGACATCCACCGCACCGGCCTTCCTGAAGGACCTGGGCCACACGGGGCTGGCCCAGACGATCCTCGAATCGGCCTGGATCTTCCCCACGGTCGAGACGCTGCACGTGCTGGCCCTGGCCCTGGTGTTCGGCAGCATCGCGATCGTCGACCTGCGGCTTCTGGGCCTGGCCTCGCGGGAGCGCAGCGTCGCGGGCCTCGCCGCACAGACGCTGAACTGGACCTGGGGCGCCTTTGCCTTGGCGGTGGTCTCGGGGGTGCTGCTGTTTCTGTCCAACCCGGTGAAGTACTACGACAACGTGCCGTTCCGCATCAAGCTGCTGTTGCTCGCGCTGGCCGGCGTGAACATGCTGGTCTTTCAACTGCGCGCGTGGCCGCAGGTGCGGCCGCTGCCGGCCGATGCGGCCCTGCCCGCCGCAGCCCGTTGGGCGGGAGGGCTCTCGCTGCTGTTCTGGGTGGGCGTGGTGACCGCAGGTCGCTGGATCGCGTTCACGGGGTACTGAGGGCCGTGCCCCGCAGCGCATTCAACGTTCACTCCGCCGGGGGGGACGGGCAGCCCGCCCCCCCGCAGCTGCCGCAGGTGCCGCGCAGCCCGGCATTCGCCGTGCCCGAGGGGCGGCGCGCGCTGATGCTGCTGGCCATCGGCGCGGTAAGCGGGCTGGCGCTGGCCGGCTGGGGCCTGTTCAGCAGCGCGCCCGCGCGCAGCGTGCCACCGCACGCCGTGGCACTGGTCAACGGCAAGCCCATCCTGCGCAGCGATTGGCAGGCTCAAGTGGAAGTGCTGCAGGGCGAGCCCTGGCCACGGACCACGCCCGCGCAGCGGCAGGAGGCGCTGCAGAGCATGATCGAGGAAGAGCTTTTCGTGCAGCGCGGCCTGGAGGTGGGCTTGCCGGACTCCGACCCCGAGGTGCGCGCCGCGCTGGCCAATGCCGTGCGCAGCGCTGCCGGCGCCGATGCACGGGCGCAGGCCATCGACGAGGCGGCGCTCCGTGCCTACTACGAGCAGCACCGTCAGCGCTACGGCAGCGACTTCGAGGCGGCCCGTCGCCGCCTCCCCCTGGACCTGCGGCGCGAACAGCAGCAGGACGCGGAGCAAAAGTTCGCGCGCCACCTGCGCGACAAGGCCAGCGTGAAGATCGCTGCGGACGCCGCGCCATGACCACGCTGCCGCGAGCCGCCTGCCTTTGGGGGCTGGTCCTGTGCATGACCACCGGTTGGGCACACACCCGCAGCGAAAGCCTTTCGGCATGGACGATCGACGGCCGTGAGGTGTGGGTCGTGGTCACCGTGCCTGAGGTCGAGGCCCTGCGCCTCTCGTCCGAGGGCCCCACGGATGCCGGCGTTGCAGCCTACATCGGCGGGCACCTCGGCGTCCGCCAGGGCGGCCAAGCCTGCGAGCCCAGCGGCCCCGCGTCCCCGCAGGCGGCCTCGCGCGGCTTCCGGCGCGTGGAAGCCCACTGGCGCTGCGCGGCGGCGGGCGACATCGAACTCCAGTCCTCGGCCTTCTATGAACTCGTGCCCACGCACGTGATGCTGGCCCGGGTGCAGGCTGACGGTCGCTTCAGTGAGACGGTACTGAACACGAATAGGCGCAGCGTGGCCGTCGGTGGCGGCCACGACCTGGAGAGCGCTGGCCTCATCGAGTACCTCGCCATGGGGCTGTCGCACATCGTGACCGGGCCTGATCACATCGCCTTCCTGCTGGGGCTGGTGCTGATCTCGACCACCTGGCGGGACCTCGCCCTGGTGGTGACCGGCTTCACGCTGGGCCACAGCGCCACCCTCGCGTTGGCCGTTACGGGGTGGCTTCGTCCGGCGCCGGAACTGATCGACGTGCTCATCGCTCTGACGATCGGGCTGGTGGGTGCCGAGAACGTGGCGCTGGCGGCACGCCGGGCGGGGACCGTCGCGCTGGCCGCCGGGGTCATCCTGCTGGCGATGTCGGCTGCGAAGCTGGCGGGCTGGGGCCGGCTGCCGATGCCGGTGCTGCTGGGTGTGTCGCTGTTCGCGCCTTGCTACCTGGTGCTGTCCATGCGCTTGGCGCACGCGGCCCCGCTGCGCGCGGCAATGACCGCCGCCTTCGGCTTGATCCATGGCTTCGCCTTCGCCAATGACCTGATCGAGTTGCAACTGCCGGCAGGTCGCCTGGCGGGGCTGCTTTTCGGCTTCAATCTCGGCGTGGAGTTGGGCCAGTTGCTCATCGTCGCAGCGCTGTTGGCCGCCGCGGCGGGGCTGGTGCGGCTGAAGCTCGCCCTGCCACGGCCGTGGGTGGTCGAGGCGACCTCAGCGGGCCTGGTCGGGCTGTCGCTGTTCTGGATCGTCGGCCGGACGTACGCCTCGTCATGACGCGCACCCTCCGCGCCTGCCTCGCACTCCTGTGCCTGCTCGCCGCGCTGCCGGCGCTGGCGCATGGCGTGGGCGCCCAGGATGCGGCGGCCCTGGGTGCTTCCACGGGGGCCAGGCCCTGGGTCTTCGGCTATCTGGGAGCCAAGCACATGGTGACCGGGGTGGACCACCTGCTGTTCCTGCTGTGCGTGGTTTTCCTGCTGCAGGGTGTGCGCGATGTGGCCCTGTACGCGACGCTGTTCGCCGCGGGCCACAGCCTTACCCTGGTGGCCGGCGTGCTGCTGGGCTGGCGGGCGGACGAGCACCTGGTGGACGCGGTGATCGGTCTGTCGATTGCCTACAAGGCCCTGGACAACCTGGGTGCCTTCAACACGCTCTTCGGGTGCCGGCCGCCACCGCGCCTGAGCGTTGCCCTCTTCGGGATGGTGCATGGCCTGGGGTTGGCGGGTCGGCTGCAGGCCCTGGCGCTGTCGGAAGAAGGGATGCTGGCCAACCTGCTGGCCTTCAACGCCGGCGTGGAGGCGGGGCAGGTGCTCGCACTGGGCGTCATCGCGGCTGCTGGCCGCGTGGCGCAACGGGGGAGCCCTGCAGCGCTACGCGCCGGTGACCCACCTGGCTTTGTTTTCGGCCGGGCTGTTGCTGTGCCTGGAGCAGCTCAGCGCGTTCGGGTTCTCGGCATGACGGCACGCACCCGCCTGGCCTTGCAGCTCCTGGCCTCGGCCTTGGTCTCGGGCCTGTTGCTGGTGTGCTTCGTCTGGCCGGCCGAATTCCACCGCGATCCCACGGGCTTCGGTCGCCGCAGCGGCTTGCTGGCGCTGTCCACGCCGCGGGCTTCGGCGCCGGCCTACGAGAGCGGTTGGCGCAGCGACACCATCGACGTGCCGCTGAAGTTTGCGCAGGAACTGGAGTTCAAGGTGGCGATGCGGCGCGGTGCCACGCTGGTTTACAGCTGGCAGCTCCTGGGCAAGCCCGAAGACCGCGTGTACTTCGAGTTCCATGGCGAGACCTCACCGCCTGCGGCTCAGCAGGTGCAGAGCTACCTGAAGCAGGAGACGGCCTCTGCCTCCCAAGGGGCTCTGGTGGCGCCCTTCGAAGGCATTCACGGCTGGTACTTCATGAACGACAGCGACGGCCCTGTGACCGTGCGATTGCACCTGGCCGGCTTTTACGACCTGCTGCCGGCGCGAACCGCGCCAGCGCCAGCCACCTGATGTCAACCCAACCATTGAGAGAGCGTTCCCCATGAGCAAAATCCGTATCGCCGTCGTCATTGGCAACCCGAGCGCCAAGTCGCGCACGAAGGTGCTGGCGCAAGCCATCTCCGCCCGCCTGGCCGACGGCCTTGCCGGCCAGCTTCCGGTGCAGATACAGACCCTGGAGATCGCGAATCTCGCGCCCGCCCTGCTAACTGGCGGTTGGCCTGCCGAATTGCCCGCCGACGGTGCCGCAGCCGTGCGTGCCATCGAGGCCGCCGACCTGATCGTGGCCGTCACGCCGGTCTACAAGGGTTCCTACACGGGCCTCTTCAAGCACCTGTTCGACCTGGTCAGCCCGGACGCGCTGGTGGGCCGCCCGGTGCTGCTGGCGGCCAATGGGGGCAGCGATCGGCATGCCCTGGTGGTGGATCACCAACTGCGCCCCCTGTTCTCGTTCTTCCGTGCCCTGACCGTGCCTTCGTCCGTCTATGCGGCCGAATCGGACTTCGACGGCTACACGATCCGCAGCCCGGCGTTGCAGGCCCGCATCGGCGAGGCGGCCGAACAGGCCGTTGCCTTGATCATCCAGAAGGCGCATGCCAAGCACCTGCTCGCGGCCTGAGACGGGGCCATGAACGGGGCCATCGATCAGGTCTTGGAAATTGAAAAGTGTTCCGAGGATTGGGGTTTTTGCAGATTGGCAAGTGATGATCGAACATGTGACGCGGTCCCAGGGCGTCTCAGGACGTCCCGTACGGTTCCAGCGAAAGCCCCAGTTCGTTGATTCGACTGGGGTTTTCTGTTTCATCGCGTCCCGGACGGTCCTTTGAAGTCCCGCCGTGGCGAACCCATATCCGGGGCCATGATGGGGCCGTGGCTTCGGCCAAGTGACAGTACTTCGCCACGTCAACCACACGCTGAAACCACCGACCATCGACAACGCCAAGCCGGGCGAGAAAGCCTGGCGACATGCAAGGGCAATCTTGGTGTGGCGGACAGCTTCAACGCGCCGCCCGCGTCAGCCGTGGGGTTGTCCGTGCCCCCGTTGCACTCCTGGCCATGGACGTTTGACAACGCCGATGTGCGCGCTTTACGATATTCCGAATAGTAAATACGTAGTTCGCATGTCGGTGCCAACCACAATTTCGAGCAAAGGCCAAGTCACTGTGCCGCGCGACATTCGCGAGCGGCTCGGTTTGCAGGCCGGGGACAAGATCGCCTGGTCGATGCTGAGCAACGGCACCATCGTCCTGCGGCCCAAGACGCGCCGCCTCGCCGACTTGGTGGGCATCCTGACGCAGCCGGGGCAGCCAGGCGTTTCTGTAGACGAGATGCGCTTGCCTGAATGAGCATCGCCATCGACACGAACGTCCTTGTTCGGATTCTCGTGCAAGATCCGACGGCGCCGAACCAATGCGCCGCAGCGCGACGGCTCGTCACCGACGCAACAGCAGCGGGCGAGCCGTTGCGTGTGAGCCTGTGCGCCCTGCTCGAGACCGAGTGGGTTCTTCGCAGCCGCTACCGGGTGAGCCGCAAGGCGATGGTGGCCGCCTTCATCTCGATGCTGGAGACGCCCGGAATCGAGTTTGAGCATGACGCCACAGTGGAAGAGGCGCTCTACCTGCTCGACCAATTTCCGTCCGCGGACTTCGCCGACTGCCTTCTCGTGGCCCGAGCAACACACCTGGGTTGCTCGCGCTTCGTGACTTTCGACGCGGGCGCTGCACGCCTGCCACGTGGCGAATTCCTGCAATAGGGTTGGGCTGGGCGCGGCCGGCAAGATGACGAGACGCGAAAGAGCTCGAGCCCGTCGCCAGTTCCAGTCGCCAGGGCTTGGTCTGGTGAAGGGAAATGCTGGAGTTTTGCCGTGCCCGCCAACGGGTTCGGCCAAGTGACGGGGGCTCGTCTGTGCCTTCCTACGATCACGACGTCCCACTCGGCCGAACCCCAGTCCGCTCTTGCCGGCCGGGGTTCGTGCCTTCTGGACGATCAGAAGGCGCGCGCGACGCTCACCCAGGCCCGTTCCGAGCGGCTGACGCCCGGCAGATTGGGGTTTCCGCCCAGGGACTTCGCCACGTGGGCCTTGGCCGACCAGGGGCCCGCGCCTTCCAGGTTCAGGCCGAGCCCGGCGCCGCTCAGATGCGCTGAGTTGGGCGAGGCGTTGGTCCAGGGTTCGTGGCTGGCGGTGATGGCTCCGGTCTCGATGAAGGCGGTCCACTGCCAGCCCCCATACGGCGTGACGGCCAGCAGGTCGCGGTACTCCGCCGACAGCGCATAGCCCGCATCGGCCGACACGGCGCCGGTGTCGTAGGCACGCAGCAGGTTCGCACCGCCGAGTTGCAGCTTTTGCGACGAATCCAGGTTCTTCGTGGCCGTCTGTGCCGTGGCGCTGAGCAGCAGGCTGCGTTGCCCGCCCAGCGACCGCAGGTGGTTCGCGTTGAGGTCGGCCTTGAAGAAGCTGCCCAAGGTGCGGGCCGAGGCGGCATCGGCGTCCTGCGCGGCGCCGTTGTTGAATTTCAGGCGGCCCGAACTGAGCACCAGCGTCCACCAGCTCACGCTGCCATCCCCGCGCAGGCTGTCGCTGACTTCACCGGTGAGCACGTCGATGCTGCGGTTGTTGTGCACGCCCGAAGCATCCAGGGCGTCGTTCAGCGAAAGGCGGTCGAACTGCGCTTGCAGCTGGGTGCTGCGCGCCACCGATCGCACGAGCGCATAGCGCGCCCAGGCCGAGACCTGGCCGGCATTGCCGTGGCCTTGCAGCCCGGCCAGTGCGCCCCCGAGGGTGTAGTTCAGCTCGGAAACGGCCGCGCCCCATCGCGCCCCGGCGCCGGGCAGCAGTCCTTCGCCGGCGACCCGCAGGTAGGCCATGTCCTTGCCCGAGCTCATCAGGTTCAGGTTGACCGCGTCGCCGCTGCCCAGCGGGTTGAACCAGGCTACCGCGCCGATGGCGCGCACGCGGCCGGTGGCCGCATTGCCGGCGTTGTCCAGCCCGGCCGTGGCATCGTAGGCCTTGCCGGGTGTCACCTGCAGGCCGAGGTCCGAACTGCCCACGGCATCGCCGGGGGTCAGCACGGCCTGGTACTGGATGCCTGCGATGTCCGAGACCAGCAGCAGCGAGCGCTCCAGGTCGGCATCGCTGATGGTCTTGCCGGGCTCCAGGGCTGCGGTCTGGCTGAGGATGGCGTCGTCGCGCAGCGCGGTGCGGTTGGTCAGCTTGACCCGCCCCAGGGTGGCTTCGTAGATCTCGATGCGCACCACGCCGTCACGGATGGTCTGCGCCGGCACCACGGCGCGAGCCAGCGGATAGCCCTGGCTGCGGTACAGCGCGGTGATGCGTTGCGACAGCGCACCCAGTTCGGCCAGCGTCACGTCGCGGCCGCGCAGGCCTTCTGCGAGCTTGAGCAACTCGTCCAGGGCGATGCTGCGGTTGCCGCTGAGGACGAGCTGGTTGAGGCGGAACGGCGTGGAGTCCACCGGCTCGGCACGCTCTTCGCGCTGGATCATCAGCTTGGGCGGCTCGGACGGCTGGGCCTGGCGGGCGTCTTCGGCCTGCTGCGTCTGGCGCAGCAGCGAGCCCGCGTCCACCGGCGCTGCCTGCGCGGCTTCAATGGCAGGGCCTGCGGCCGCCACACCGACCAGCAACGTGCGGGCCAGTTGCTTCAAGGGTTTGGACATGGGCTGGGGGTGTTGGGGAAGTGGGTTCAGGGTTGGGCGGGCGGCATCCGCACGCCGCCGTTGACGACGGCCAGCGTGCCGGTGCTGCCGACGCGTACCGGCGCCAGGGTCTCGCGTTGCGAGGCCGTGGCGCCACCATTGCCGGACGAACTGCCGGGACCGCTGGAACTGCCGGAGCCGCTGCCGGCCGTGGTGGCTGTGGCAGCAACGGAGGTACCGCCCGCCGCGTTGGTTCCGGGCGCTGCAGTGGCCGAATCGGCCGGGGCCGCAGCCTGGGTGGGTGCGGCCACGCCGCCCGCCGCCGTCGGGCCCGCAGGGCTGCCCGCGCCAGGGGCTGCAGCGCCGGTGCCGGCGAGCAGGTCCGTCCCGGCCGGGCCCGTTCCGCTGGCCTGCGCGATGGAGGCCGTCACCTGGTTGGTCAGCGTGGTGATGATCGGCGCGCCCGTGACCGCCACCGGCACGCCGGCACCTTGGCCCATGATGGACTTCGAGGTGGCGACGTACTGGCCCTGGCCTTGCAGCCGGTTGTCCAGGCTGGGCAGGTTGATGGTGCCGGTGCCGGCATCGATCGAGGACGTGCCGCCCACCAGCAACGGGCCGGTCTGCGTCACGTCGCCGTTGCTGCTGGCCACGTTCAGCTTGCCAGCGACGGATGCCGTGCCCAGGTTCAACGCGCCGGTGGAAGCCGCGGACAGGTCGCCGCTGGCACTCACCGTGCCGAGCAGCAACGGGCCGCTGTTGCTCACCGCCACGTTGGCGCCCTGCAGCGACACCGGGCTGCCGAGCAGGTTGCCGTTATTGGCCAGGCCGATGTCGGCCGCCTCGCCGCCGCTGCTGGCACTGAAGCTGCCGGTGCCGCGCACGGTCACCTGGGTGCCCGTGGCCTGGCTGATCGCGCCACCGGTGCTGCTGACGGACAGATTGCCCGCGCTGTTCAACTGGCCCAGCACCACGCCGCCCGTCGTCGAGGCGAGGTTGGCACTGCCCCCCACGACGAGGCTGCCGCTGCCCGACTGGGTGAACTGCGTGCCGGTGCTGAAGTCGGCCCCGGTGGACGTGGCGCCACCGCTCTGCGTGAACGACCCCAGGGTGATCGCGCCGGTGCTGTTCAGGGTGCCCCCGCTCTGGCCGAGCGTGCTCAGGGCCACGCCGCCGGCGCCCACGTTCAGGATGCCGGCGCCGAGGGCCAGGCTGCCGGCGCTGCCGAGGCTGTCGATGTTCACCGGTCCGGCCTGGGCCGGAGCCACGGCGGTGTTGTTGAAGCTCACCGTCACGCCGGTGGGGATGACCACGCCGGCCACGTTGGACAGGTCGGGCACCGCGCCGCCGGCCCAGTTGGCCGGATCGAACCAGTTGCCCGTGGCACCGCCGGTCCAGGTCACCGAGGCCAGGCGCGTGATCGTGCCCCCGTTGTTGCCGACGTAGGCGATGGCGTAGTTGCCGGTGACATCGTTGCCGGCCGCATCCTTGACCGTCACGCCAGCGGGGGTCAGCGCCTTGCCGGTGCCCACGTTCTTGTCGCTGAAGCTCACGGTGCCGGTGCCCGAGAGGGTCTCGCCCGCGGCCGCGCCGGCCAGGGCGCCGACCTGCGGCGCCACTCCGGTGACCAGGCCCCCGTTGTAGGTCATGGTCACGGCCGGCGCGCTGACGCTCAGCGTGGCCGGGCTGATGCCCGCGCTCAACCCCGTGGGCTGGATGAGTGCGTAGTTGCCGGCATCGGCGCCGCCCAGCGTGTTGCTGGCCGTCACGGCGATGCTGGCGCCGGCGTTCTTGCTGGCGTAGCTGCCCGCCTGGTTCAGCGCCACGCTGTCGCCGGCCACCACGCCCACCAGCGAGCCACCGGACAGGTTGGCCACGGCCGTGCCGTCGTAGGTCTTGTCGGCCACCGCCGTGCCGCTCACCGACACCCCCTTGGGCGCGATGCTGGCCGACAGGCCCGTGGGCTGGGTGACCGTGTAGTTGCCGGCGTCGGCGCCGGTCAGGCTGTCGCTGGCCGTGACGGCGATGCCGGTGCCGGCATTCTTGCCGGCAAAGCTGCCGGCCTGCGCCAAGGCTACGGCATCGCTCCCGACCACGCCCACCAGGGCGCCGCCGGACAGGCTGGCCACGGTCGTGCCGTCGTAGGTCTTGCCGGCCACGGCCGTGCCGTTGACGGTCAGGGCCTTGGGCAGGATGTCGGCGTTGATGCCCGTGGGCTGCACCAGCGTGTAATTGCCGGCCGCCGCACCGGCGATGCTGTCGGCCGCGGTGACGGCCACGGCCGCCCCCGCGTTCTTGCTGACGAAGCTCCCGGCCTGGGCCAGCGACACCGCATCGCCGCCCACCACGCCGACCAGCGTTCCGCCGGACACGTTGGCTGCAGTGCTGCCGTCGTAGGGCTTGCTGGCGGCCGTGCTGCCCGCGACTGTGAGCACCGCCGGCGTCACCGTGCCCGCGCTGCCGCTGAGGGTCGCAGCCGGGTTGGCCAGGACGTAGTTGCCGGCGTCGGCACCACCGAGCAGCATGTTGCCGATGCTGTAGCTCTTGCCGCTGCCGGCATCGGCCGAGCTGAACGCGCCCGAGCCCAGGATGCTGACGACGTCGCCCGCGGCGGCGCCGATGCTCGCGCTGAAGCCGCTGACGGCTGTGCTGCCGTCGTAGACCTTGCTCAGCGCAGTGCCCGACACCGTCACCACCTGCGGCACGACCGTGTTGCTGCCCACCAGCACCACGTTGTTGCTGAAATTGCCCAGGTTGCTGCCGCTGACGGCGCCCGAGCCGAGCTGGTAGCCCCCGGCTGCGAGTTGGCCACTGCCGCTGTGCACCGGGTCGAGCACCGTCACCGGCACATTGGCCACGCCGCCCGCGCCGTCGTTGACCGTGACCACGCCTTGCGCGACCGCGGAGTTGCTGCTCAGATCCACGGCCTGGTTGAGCGTGCTGGACCAGTAGCGTGCGGTCTGCAACGCGTAGCTGGCCGAGCTGCCGTAGGTCGAAGTGGTCGAAGCCATCTTCACCAGCAGCGTGTCGGCCGGGACGATGGTGTAGTCGCCGTTGAGGTAGGTGATGTTGTAGTTGTTGCTGGACAGCCCAGCGGGCACCAGCACGCCGGTGTAGCTGCCGGCCGC
The DNA here is from genome assembly GCA_903822435.1 of uncultured beta proteobacterium. GTDB lineage: Bacteria > Pseudomonadota > Gammaproteobacteria > Burkholderiales > Burkholderiaceae_C > Rubrivivax. Next base: position 25,454 of record CAIJPE010000343.1, read on the forward strand.
GTTCTGGCTGGCGTTGCTGCGCGCCACGGACAGGCCGCTGGTGTTCAGCACGCTGGCCGTCTCGCCGTTGACGAAGCCCTTGTAGCTGACGCCGGCAAAGTTGGCGGGGTCGCTTTCGGCCACGAAGCGGGCGTCGTTGTTGGCCACCACCGTCAGCGAAGCCGGATTGACCAGGCCGGCGTTGCTGGGCACGTAGGTGATCGCGTAGTTGGCCGTGACGTCGTTGCCGCCGCTGTCCTTGATGACCGCGCCGCTGGCGTTGACGGTCTTGCCCGAGCCCGCATTGGGGTCGCTGTAGGCCTGCTGGCCGCGCTGCGCCAGGAACTCGCCGACCGCTGCGCCGGCCAGCGGGCCGGCGGCCGGCGACGCGCCCGGTGCGTTGACCGTGCCGTCGTAGGTCTTGGTGGCACCGGTGGCGGTGATCGTGAGCGGCGCGGCCTGGATCACGCTGCCGGTATCGGCGACATAGGTGATGCTGTAGTTCGCACTGACGTCGGTGCCACCGGCGTCCTTCACCGTCACGCCGCGCGCGAGGACGGTCTTGCCGGTGCCCGCGTTCTTGTCGTTGAACGCCTGCGAGCCGACGGCATCCAGGCTCTCGCCCGCGGCCGCGCCGGCCAGCGTGCCGACGGTGGGCAGGCCGGCGGCGTTGACAGTGCCGTCGTAGGTCTTGGTGACCGTCGTGGCGGTGACCGTCAGCGGCGCGGCCAGGATCGTGCCGGCGCTGCTGGCCGAGTAGGTGATGGCGTAGTTGGCTGTCGTGTCGTTGCCGCCGCCGTCGTGGATGACCACCCCGCTGGCCAGCACGGTCTTGCCGCTGCCGGCGTTCTTGTCGGCATAGGCCTGGCTGCCGGGCGCGAACAGGGTCTCGCCGGCGCCGGCGCCGGCCAGGGTGCCGACCACGGGCGTGGCGCCCAGCGTGCCGGTGGTGCCGTCGTAGGTCTTGCTGACGGCCGTGGCAGCGACGCTGAGCGGCGCTGCGGTGATGCTGGCGCTGAAACTGCCCGTAGGCTGGGTGAGCACGTAGTTGCCCGCGGCCGCGCCGGACAGGCTGTCGGCCGGGGTCACGGCAATGCCGTTGCCCACGTTCTTGCTGGCGAAGGTGCCGCCTTGGACGAGGCTCACGCTGTCGCTGCCGTAGACCGTGCCGCCGAGCACGCCGCCACTGAGGGCGGCTGCCGTGGTGCCGTCGTAGACCTTGCCGGCCACGGCGGTACTGCCGCCCACGGTGAGCGGGGCCGGGCTGATGGTGCCCGTGGCGGTGGCCGTGGTGTTCTGCAGGCTGTAGTTGCCCGCGTTGGCGCCGCTTTCGCCGATGCCCGAGACTGTGACCGTCACGCCCGCTGCCGCGCTGCTGCCGGCATAGGTGGCGCTGGTCTTGCTGAAGGTGACCACGTCGGCACCGACCACGCCGCTGGAAGACAGGCTCACCGTGGCCGCGTTGCTGCCGTCGTAGGTCTTGCCCCCGCCGTTGACCGCAGCCACCACGGTGATCGGCTTGGCGGTGATGTTGCCGCTGGTGCTGGCGGTGGTGCTGGCCACCGCGTAGTCGCTGGCGTTGGCCCCCGTGGCCGCGATGCCCGTCACGCTGATGGCGATGCCGTTGGCGGCGTTCTTGCTGGCGTAGTTGGCCGCCGTGTCGGTGAAGCTGACGCTGTCGCCGCCGATCAGGCCGCTGGAGGCCAGGGTCACGCTGGCGGTGGTGTTGCCGTCGTAGACCTTGTTGCTGCCGCTGGCGGTGACCGTGATGGACTTGGGCGTCACGTTGGCCGTCAGCGCTGTCACGTTCGGGCTGGTGATCGAGTAGTTGGCCGCGCTGGAGCCGGTCAGGACGGCCGTGCTCAGGTGGATGCCGTTGGCCACGTCCTTGGACGCCAGGCTGCCCGAGATGCCCACCGTGTCGCCGCCGATCACGCCCGAGAGCGACAGGCCCGCCAGGGTGACCGTGGTGGTGCCGTCGTAGACCTTGCTGCCCGCGCTGGTGGCGGTGCCGTTGACGGTCAGTGACTTGGGGGTGATGTCCGCGGTCAGGCCCGTGGGCTGCACCAGGCTGTAGTTGGCGGCATTGGTGCCGCCCAGCGTGTCGGCCGCGGTCACGCTCAGGCCGGTGCCGGCGTTCTTCGACCCGAAGGCGCCGGCCTGGGTCAGCGTGACGGTGTCGCTGTTGATCACGCCCACCAGCGAGCCGCTGCTGAGCGTGGCCGTGGTGGTGCCGTCGTAGACCTTGCTGGCAACGCTGGTGCCGCTGACGCTCAGCGCCTTGGGCGCCACGGTCAACGTGCCGTTGCTGTAGACGATGAGGTCGTTGCCGGTGGCGGACAGGCCCGATGGCGTGAGGTAGTAGATGCCGGTGCCGCTGACCGTGGCCGATGGCGTCACGGTCACGTTGGACATGGCGTAGTTGCTGCAGTCCGCGCCGCTGCAGGTCACCGAATAGGCCGGGCTGGCGCCGTAGCTGATGGTGGTGGAATCGGCCTGCACGTCGACCAGGCTCTTGGCCACGCCGCCGGCGTAGACGTTGCCGGTGACCGAGATGCTGCCGCTGTTGATGACCGGCGCAGCCGGCAGGTTGATGATGCCTGCGGTGACCGAGAAGTTGCCCAGCGACTTGTTGCTGCCCAGGTTGCCGGTGAAGTTGACGGTGCCGCCGATGGCGTTGATGGTCAACGGCGAATTGGCCAGGTTGGTCTCGACCAGGAAGGGCAGGGTGCCGGAGCCGTGGGGCAGGTCGTTCCATTGGCCGGCATTGCCGACGAACTGCAGCACGTTCTCGTTGACCACCGTCAGGTTGCTGGCCTGGTAGTTGTTGGGCTCGCCGCTGTTCCAGTTCGCGTAGCGCCCGGCGATCGAATAGCCGCCGCTGCCGTTGGCGGTGTTCGAGCCGTTCTGCGCGAAGAAGGGCAGGCCGCGGTTGCCGTCGACGTTGGTCTGGCCCTCGGGGCCCGTCACCCAGCGCCAGATGGAGTTGATGTTGTAGGCGCCGCTGGTGGTGGCGCCCGCGCCGCCGCCGGAACTCAGCGGCAGCGTGGTGCTGCTCAGCCCGGTGACGCGTTGCGCGCCCAGCCAGGCCGCGCTGTAGCCGGCGTAGTAGCTGGCCACGGCGTTTTCCAGCGACGAGGTGATGGTGGCGAGATAGGTATCGCCGGTGTTGGCGCCGGTGCCGGTCTGGGCCGTGGTGCGGGCGGCATCCCATGTCAGGCTGGAACTGTTCAGCGCATAGCTGTCGCCCGAATCGATGGTGCCGTTGAAGGTGGCGTTGCCCCCCTGCGTGAAGCCGGCCACGTCGTAGCCGGTGTAGGTGTCCACCGTCAGGCCCACCGGGTTGGCGATGATCAGCGGGCCGTTGATGGTGAGGTTGCCACCCGAGGTGGACAGGGTGATGGGGTTGGCGCCGTTGCTGGCGTTGCTGCCGATGTAGGTCCCGCCGCCGTAGTACGTACCCGAGACATTCGCGCCCAGGACCAGGTTGCCGCCGCCGGTGCCCAGGTTGTTGCGGATCATGTTGATCCCCACCCCGTCGTGGTCGTTGTCGGCCAGCAGGGTGATGTTCAGCTTGCCCGTGTTGCCGGTGCCGGCGGTGGAACTGATGGGCTGGTTGACGATGATCGAATCGGTAGCCTGCAGCGTCAGCGTCACGTTGCCCGCGCCCGAGGTCTTGCTGATGGCCGCGTCGACCAGGATGTCGGCCAGGTTCGAGGTCGAGCCGGTGGCGGTGATGGTGACGTTGTTGCCGGCGTTCAGCGCAGCGTTGATGGCCGAGGCCGAAATCGTCGACGTGCTGACGGCGGTCAGCGACGCAGTGCCGCCGCTCGTGGTCAGAGAAGCGCTGCCCGAGGCGACGATGTCGATGTTGAACGGGTCCAGCAGCCAGGTGCCGGCGGCACCGTGGGCCGCCGAGGCATCGACGCGGGCGCCGCTCACGTCCAGCAGGTGGGCCGAGGTTTCGATCCGCCCGCCGTTGCCCCCGCCGGCACCGCCGCCGGCCGACAGCACGCCGGCCACCACGGTGGTGGACAGCGGGTTGTCCACGTCGGAGCGGACGACCACCGTGCCGCCGTCGCCCGTGCGCGTGGCGGAGGCATTCAACTCGGCGCCGGATGCCACCGTCACGGTGGTGGCGGGGGCGATGCCGCCGCCGCCTTCCCAGCCACTGCCGATCTGGATGGTGCCGCCGGCGGCGCCGCCGCGTGCGTCGACGCGCGCACCGGCCAGCACCGCCACGGACTGGCCAGTGGCCGTCACGGTTCCTGCGCGGCCCTGCGCCGCGCTGACGTCCAGCGTACCGCCCAGGTTGACCTGGCCGCTCGCAGCCCCGCCCAGCAGCACGATGGTGCCCTGGTGGTTCTGCACCGTCATCGCCTGCACCACGCCGGTGTTGTTGACCACGCTGGCCAGCAACGCGTCGGCAGCGCCGGCGCTCATCAGGACCTGGCCACCGTCGGCCTGCAACAGCTGCTTGTTGTCGACCAGGTTGTTCAGCGTGCTCTGGTCCACGTTGAGGCTGACGAGGCTGTTGCCGGCGAACTTCAGCGTCATGGCCGACCCGGCCGCCATCGCCACGCTGCCCAGGCTGGCCTGCACCACGCCCTGGTTGCTCACCTGGTTGCCCAGCAGCGCCACGTAGCCGCCCGGCGCGGCCGTGAGGCTGCCCTGTTTGACCACGCTGCCGGTGCCCGGGCCGCTGAACGTGCGTGAGGCACCGAAGGCGCCGGCATCGCCGATGTCCAGGGTGGAGGCCACCATGCCGCCCACGTTGACCACGGCCTGGCGGCCGAACAGCACGCCGTTGGGGTTGATCAGGTAGACCTGCCCGTTGGCATTCAGGTGCCCCAGGATCTGCGATCCGTTGACATCACCGATGCGGTTGACCGCGATGGCCGCGGCGTTGGGCTGCAGGAAATTGACCGTCTCCTGTGCGCCGACGTTGAAGCTGGACCACGTCAGCGACAGGTTCTGCGAGCCCTGGTTGATGGTCGTGGTGGTGCCGTTGCTGCTGATGCCGGCGGACCCCGCGGTGACTTTTCCGCCCAGCGGACCGGCCAGCGCACCCGTGGTGGCCAGCGCCAGGCCGGCTGCCGCGACGCGCAGCGAGCGGGACGACTTGGACCGGCCCCGTGTCAGCTCGGACACCGCGACCCACTGGCCGGTGACCTTGCTCCACACCAGGCGAAACACCCTGTTCATGTCTCCGTGGCTTGTCATGTTCTTTTCCGTTCGCCTGAAAGTTGAGGGGTCGAATGCCCTTATCGGCATTGTGTGAATTCGACTTGAGGCGAAGCGTCGGAAAAGGCTGATGAAAGCGGATCATTCCCACGGTAGGCGGCGAAGGCCGATGTGCCTGCCGCGTGTGGCGGGCCTCAGCAGCGGCGGGGGGCCAGGCTGGGCAGGCCGCAG
>CAIJPE010000344.1 GCA_903822435.1 uncultured beta proteobacterium
GAAGGCTTCGGCGCCGAAGGGTGCCAGCGCGCCCACCTGCTGCGCGGCCAGCCGCACGCCGCAGGTCCACAACCGGCGCAGGAAGCGGAACGAGCCCTCGGCGCCCGAATCCGACCACGCCGCGCTCTGGTCCGGCGGGCCGGCGAACATCGTGAACACGCGGGCCGTGTCGGCGCCGAACCTGGCGATGATGTCGCGCGGCTCCACCACGTTGTTCTTGCTCTTGGACATCTTCTCGATGCCGCCGAGCCGCACGGGCAGGCCGTCCGACTTGGCCGTGGCCCCCGTGGGGTGGCCGCGGTCGTCATAGGTGACATCGACCTCGCTCGGGTAGAACCAGCGCCGCTTGCCGGATTCTTCCTCACGGTAGAACGACTCGTTGAGCAGCATGCCCTGGGTGAACAGCTTGCGGAAGGGCTCGCTGAAGCTCACCAGGCCCAGGTCGCGCATGGCCCGCGTCCAGAAGCGGGCATACAGCAGGTGCAGCACGGCGTGCTCGATGCCGCCGATGTACTGGTCCATCGGCATCCAGTACGCGTTGCGCTCGTCCACCATGGTGGTGGCACCGGGGCAGGTGTAGCGCATGTAGTACCAGGCCGAATCGACGAAGGTGTCCATCGTGTCGGTCTCGCGCCGCGCCGGCTTGCCGCACTGCGGACAGCCCACGTTCAGGAAGGACGCGCACTTGTTCAGCGGGTTGCCGCTGCCATCCGGCACCAGGTCCTCGGGCAGCAGCACCGGCAGGTCGGCCTCGGGCACGGGCACCGAGCCGCAGGCTTCGCAATGGATGATCGGGATCGGCGTGCCCCAGTAGCGCTGCCGGCTGATGCCCCAGTCGCGCAGCCGCCAGGTGGTCTTCTTCTCGCCCAGGCCCTTGGCCGCCAGCGCCGCTGCGATCGCGTCGACCGCACCCTGGTAGCTCAGCCCGCTGTAGTTGCCCGAGTTGATGGTGATGCCCTCGGTCTTGTCGGCATACCAGTCCTGCCACCGCTCGTAGTCGAAGGTTTCGCCGTCGACGTGCACCACCTGCAGCATGTCGATGCCGTACTTGCGTGCAAAGGCGAAGTCGCGCTCGTCGTGGGCCGGCACGCCCATCACGGCGCCGTCGCCGTAGCTGATCAGCACGTAGTTGCCCACCCACACCGGCACCGCCGCGCCGGTGAGCGGGTGCGCGACGAACAGGCCCGTGGGCCGGCCTTCCTTTTCCTTCAGCGCCAACTCGGCCTCGGTCGTGCCGCCCTTCTTGCACACCTCGATGAAGGCGGCCAGGGCGGGGTCGGTGCGGGCGGCGAAGGTGGCCAGCGGGTGTTCGGGCGCGACGGCGCAGAAGGTCACGCCCTTGATGGTGTCGGCCCGCGTGGTGAAGACATACAACCGCCCGTCCTGGATCAGCGCGCCGGTCTCGTCGCGGATCTCGTGCGGGAAGGCGAAGCGCACACCCTCGCTCTTGCCGATCCAGTGCTCCTGCATGAGGCGCACGCGCTCGGGCCAGCCTTCCAGGTAGTGCGCATCGGTGGTGTCGCTCACCCCCGCCAGCAACTCGTCGGCGTACCGGGTGATGGCCAGGTAGTAGCCGGGGATCTCGCGCTTTTCGACGATGGCATTGCTGCGCCAGCCGCGGCCGTCGACCACCTGCTCGTTGGCCAGCACGGTCTGGTCGACCGGGTCCCAGTTGACGATCTGTGTCTTCTTGTAGGCGATGCCCTTCTCGAGCATCTTCAGGAAGAACCACTGGTTCCACTTGTAATAGTCGGGGTCGCAGGTGGCGAGTTCGCGGGTCCAGTCGAAGGCCAGTCCCAGGGGCTCCATCTGGCTCTTCATGTCGGCGATGTTGGCGCGCGTCCACTCCGCCGGCGGCACGCCGTTGTCCATCGCGGCGTTCTCGGCCGGCAGGCCGAAGGCGTCCCAGCCCATGGGCATCAGCACGTTCATGCCGCGCATGCGCAGGTGCCGCGCCATCATGTCGTTGATCGTGTAGTTGCGCACATGCCCCATGTGCAGCTTGCCGCTGGGGTAGGGCAGCATCGAGCACACGTAGTACTTGGGTCGCTCGGAGTCCTCGGTCACGCGGGCGGCGCCGATGGCCTGCCAATGCGCCTGGGCGGCGGTTTCGACCTCTGCGGGCAGGTATTTCTCGTTCATGCGTCGATTGTAGGGACGGCACGTCCCGGCATGCACCGTGCCAACTTCCGCACGGATTCCAGACGCGACTGAAACGAGTCCTCGTGTTCTTGGGGCGCCGTCGCCCTGCGCCGGCCGGGCTCGCGCCCGGCCAACTGTGGGCCACGCGTGGGAATTGTCGGTCGCGAACCGACGGGCTCAAGTTCGTGGCCCCGAGCGTCGATGTCCCGGGGAACCCTCCTGTCGAGCGGATCCACCGGCGTCCGCCCCGGCGATCGAACGAATCCACTTGATGCCTGCTTTTCAAGAGCTGTCCACCGCCGAATCGCGTCCAGTGGGTCCGTGGGGGCGTTTTGTCCAGGCCTGCCTGTACGACTATCCGTCCGCGGCGCGGCGGGTGTGGCTCGGGATTGCTTCGACTGGGTTGGCCGCGTGCATCTGGGCCGTTTGGAAGCTGGCGCACCAGCCCGTGGCCACGCTGCCGCCCGTGCTGGTGTGCCTGGGCCTGGTGGTGCTGGCAGCCCTGTTTCCGGTGAAGATCCCGCGCACCACGCACACGGTGGTCGTGGCCGACGTGTTCATCTTCACCTGCCTGGCCATGCTCGGCGCGCCGGCGGCCGTGCTCGCCGCGGGCGCCGAGGCCCTGGTGGCTGCCTGCCGGGTCTCCAGGCGGGCGAGCAGCCGCATCAGCGGGCCTGCCGCAGCCATGGCCGCCTACGCGGTCTGCGGGGCGATCTACAACGGGGTCACCGCCTGGATGGTCGGCTGGGGGATGCCGGCCGGGCCGGCCGCACTGGCCGGCCTGTGCGTGGTGGCGCCGGTGCAGGTGGCGTTGACGACCGGCAGCCTGATGAAGATGTCGGCCATCAAGCGTGCCGCGCCGCTGCCACTGGGCGAATTGGCCGCCGCCTGCAGCTGGATCCTGGCCATGAACCTGGCCGCGGCCTTCATTGCAGGGCTGGTGCACATCAATGCGCTGCGCAGCGGGCCGGCGGTCACGGTGGTGGCCGTGGGTGTGGCCTTCACGCTCGTGGTGCTGGTGCGCAGCAGCCTGCGTCGGCTGGATGCCGAGCGCCAGGCGCAGGAGGCGCTGGTCGCCGACGCGCAGCGGGAAGCCGAGCGCAGCCGGCAGCGTTTCACCGCGGCCTTCAGCCACGCGGCCATCGGCATGGCCATCGTGCAGCCGGGCGGCTGCGTTCTGCAGGTCAACCAGGCCCTGTGCGAGCTGCTCGGCCGTCAGGCGTCGCAGTTGGTGGGAGCCCCGTTCACCGATGTGCTGCACCCGGGCGATGCGGCCCTCTTCACGCGGCAGACCGGCGCCAGCGGGGTGGGCGGCTATGGCCGCGACGACGTGGTCTCCATCGAGCTGCGCTGCCGAAGCCTGGACGGCTCGGACCTGTGGGTGGCCCTGCACTGCAGCAACTACGAAGACCCCGGCGGTGCGGGGCATTGCCTGATCTACCAGCTGCACGACATCACCTCGCGCCATCTGGCCGAAAGCCGGCTGCACCACATCGCCTTCCACGACGGGCTGACCGACCTGGCCAACCGCACCTGCTTCCACGAGCGGCTGGAGGTGGCGGTGGACCGCTCGCGCACGGACACGACGCAGCGCTTTGCGGTGCTCTTCCTCGACCTGGACCGCTTCAAGATCGTCAACGACAGCCTGGGCCACATCGCCGGCAACGAACTGCTGCGCGAGGTGGCCCAGCGCCTGCAATCCTGCGTGCGCCCGATCGACCTGGTGGCCCGCCTGGGCGGCGACGAGTTCGCAATCCTGCTCGAGGACCTGTCCGATGCCGAGGCCGGCATGCGCCTGGCGCAGCGCGTGCTGGCCGCCCTGTGCAAGCCGTTGTCGATCAACGGCACCGAGGTCGTGCCCGGCGCGAGCATCGGCATCACCTTCAGCGACCTGGGCTACCGCACGGTGGACGAGGTGCTGCGCGACGCCGACCTGGCGATGTACGAAGCCAAGGCCGGCGGCCGCGGCCGCGTGGTGCTGTTCGACCACACCATGCATGAGCGCGTGGCCGAGAAGATGGCCCTGGAGGCCGACCTGCGCCGGGCCATCGGCGAGGGGCAGTTGTCGGTGGCCTTCCAGCCCATGTACGAACTGGAGCCCTACCGGATGTACGGCTTCGAGGCCCTGGCGCGCTGGGTGCACCCGCAGCGCGGGCCCGTCAGCCCGGCGGTCTTCATCGGCCTGGCCGAGGAGTCGGGACATATCGAGGCGCTGACCAGCTGGGTCATCGAGCACTCGGTGGCGCAACTGGCCCTGTGGCAACGCACGGTGCCCGGTGCCGCGCGCCTGGGGGTGCACGTGAACATCTCCGGGCGCGACCTCGCGCGGCCCGACCTGGCGGGCTTCGTCCAGGACGTGCTGTTGCGCCATGGGCTGGAGCCGGAATTCCTGACGTTGGAAATCACCGAGACGACGCTGATGGGCCGCCTGGATGTGGCCCTGCAGACCATGGGCCGGCTGCGCCAGATCGGCGTGCGATTCTCCATCGACGACTTCGGCACCGGCTATTCCTCGCTGGCCTACCTCGGTTCGCTGCCGATCGACAGCCTGAAGATCGACCGTTCGTTCGTGATGGGTCTGAACGACAAGCCGCAGAACGTCGAGATCGTGCGCGCCGTGATGAACCTGGGCCAGTCGCTGGGCCGCCGCGTCATTGCCGAAGGCGTCGAGACCACCGAACAGCTGGCCATCTTGCGGCAGCTTGGCGTGCCCATCGGCCAGGGTTACCTGCTGTCCAGGCCGCTGTCGGTGGACAAGGTGCTGGAGCTCCTGCGGGTGGGCTCCCCGGTCATGGCCTGAGCGAAGCGCCGGCGCGTGGCCGGCAGGTCGCTAGCGGGCGGGCGCCTCGGTCACCAGGCCGATGCGCGACAGCCCGGCCTGCTGCACCACGCCGATCAGCTCGGCCACGCGGCCATAAGGCACGCGGCTGTCGGCCCGCAGCTGCACCTCGGTGTCGGGGTTGGCCCGCGCAGCGGTGCGGGCGCGGTCGGCGATCTGCGCGGCATCGGCCGGCTTGTCGTCCAGGAACATCCGGCCTTCGCGGTCGATGGCCAGCGCCAGTGCGGCCGGGGCATTGCCGGGCCCGCCGCCTTCGGCTTTGGGCAGGTCCAGCTTCAGGCTGCTGGTCAAGAGCGGTGCGGTGATGATGAAGATCACCAGCAGCACCAGCATGACGTCGATCAGCGGCGTCATGTTGATCTCGCCCATGGGCTGCGAGCCGGGGTTGCGCTCCAGGCGACCGAAGGCCATGTCAGTGCGGCTGTCGATCGTGCACGAAGATCTCGAGCAGGTCGTGCGCGAAGCCTTCGAGCTCGGCCTCGCAGGCCGCGACCCACTTGCCGAACACGTTGTAGGCCAGCACCGCGGGCACGGCGACGGCGATGCCCGCGGCGGTCATGATCAGCGCCTCGCCGATGGGGCCCGAGACCTTGTCGATGCTGATGTTGCCGGCCGAGGCGATGCCCGCCAGCGCGTGGTAGATCGCCCACACCGTGCCGAACAGGCCCACGAAGGGCGCCGTGCTGCCGATGGAGGCCAGCAGCACCTGCCCGTACTGCAGGTGGGCCAGGCCGCGGTGCAGGGCGTCGCGCAGGCGCCGCGTGAGTTGTGAAGGCAGGGCGCCCGAGGTCTCCAGCGTGCCCGCGGCCGGCTTTGCGGCGGCCGCGTCCAGCAGCGGCAGCAACACGCTCTCACGGTCGAGTGCGGCCAGGCGGCTGCGCCCTTCGTCCACCGAGCCGGCGTCCCAGAAGGCCGGGACGGCCTTGGCCACGTCACCCAGGGCGCGCCGCAACAGCCGGCCCTTCCACAGGATCAGCACCCAGGAAGCCACCGACATCGCGAGCAGCAGCAGCGCCACCGCGCGGCCGATGCCGTCGTTGCGCATCCAGAACTGTTCGATGCCGTCCACGGGCGCCGAGCCTGCCAACCTCAGCGCGGCGCCGTGCCGGGCGCCAGGCCCAGCACGGCATCCATGCCGTACAGGCCGGCCTGGCCGGGCTGCAGCGCCGCCAGGAAGCGCGCCGCGCGCAGGCTGCCGTCGGCATAGTTGGCGCGGCTGCTGCTCTTGTGGGCAATCTCGAGGCGCTCGCCGGTGCCGGCGAAGATCACGGTGTGTTCGCCCACGATGTCGCCGCCGCGCACCGTGGCGAACCCGATGCTGCCCGGCGGGCGTTCGCCCGTGTGGCCGTGGCGGGCGAACACGCCGTGGGTGTCCAGACCGACGCCGCGGGCCTGCGCCAGCACCTCGCCCATGGCCAGCGCCGTGCCGCTGGGGGCGTCGACCTTGTGGCGGTGATGCGCTTCCACCACCTCGATGTCGTAGCCCTCGCCCAGGGCCTGGGCGGCAGTGGCCAGGAGTTGCAGCATCACGTTGACGCCCACGCTCATGTTGGCCGCGAACACCGTGGCCACCTGCTGCGCATGCTCGGCGATGGCGGCCTTCTGCGCAGCCGTGAAGCCGGTGGTGCCGACGACGGCCCGCACGCCGTGCCGGCGGCAGGCGGCCAGCTGGGCCAGCGTGCCTTCGGGGCGGGTGAAGTCGATCAGCACCTGCGCCCCGGCCAGGCCCGCGTCCACGTCGGCCGTGATGGCCACACCCGTGGCGCGGCCCGCGAAGGTGCCGGCGTCCTGGCCGATGGCGGGGCTGCCAGGCAGGTCGAGCGCCCCCGTCAGCAGGCAGTCGGCGCTGGCCAGCACGGCGTCGATCAGCATGCGGCCCATGCGCCCGCCGGCGCCGGCAATGGCCACGTTCAGCATCCGACGGCGCCTTCCCGGGCGGCGGCGCCCACGGCGGCGATCAACCGGCCTCCAGCGGCGGGTATTCGCGCACCGGGCCCACCGGCTCCGGCGGCGGGGCCTCGCGCCTGGGTGGCATCGGCAGCGCAGCGCGCTCCTCTTCGCTCAGCTCCAGCTTGGGCGCGCGCGGGTCCTTGAAGCGGCTGATCGATGCCACGAAGTCGCGCTCGGAGGGCAGCTCGGGGGCCTCCACCGACTTCACCACGTCGCCATCGAACAGCACGATCACGCTGCGCCGCTGCAGCGCGGCGCCAGGCCGGCGCAGGGTGAAGATGTAGTCCCAGCGGTTGGCGTGGAAGGGGTCGGTCATCAGGGGCGTGCCCAGCACGTCGCGCACCTGCAGCCGCGTCAGGCCGGGCTTGAGCAGGGCGGCCTGCTCGCGGGTGATGGCGTTGCCCTGCACGATGTCGATGCGGTAGGGCGTGATGAAGCCCATCAGGCTGTCGGTGCGTTGCAATGCTTCGCAGCCGGCCAGCTGGGCGCAGGCAGCCAGGGCCGCCAGGAGGGTGGTCAGTCGTCGCATGGAAGGCAGCGCGCGGTGCTCGGGCAAGGCAAAGGGAGCCGGTGATGTCGGCGGCGGCGGCGTGGCCCGTGGATGCGTGGCCGCAGACGCGCCGCAACAGGCTGGCTATGATCCTCGGCATTCTAGCCAGGGCCCCAGGGCTGGGGCTTAAGGGCACGCCATGACGCAGGTCGACGAACTCAAGAGCAGCGGTCTGAAGGCGACCGTGCCGCGCATCAAGGTGCTGGAGGTCTTCCAGCGCACGCAGCGCCGCCATTTGTCGGCCGAAGACGTCTACAAGGTGCTTCTCACCGAAAGCGCCGACGTCGGGCTGGCCACCGTCTATCGGGTGCTCATGCAGTTCGAGCAGGCCGGGCTGCTCACGCGCAGCAATTTCGAATCGGGCAAGGCGGTGTTCGAGCTCAACCAGGGCGAGCACCATGACCACCTGGTGTGCCTGGACTGCGGGCGCGTGGAGGAGTTCTACGACCCCGAGATCGAGCAGCGACAGCGGGCCGTGACCACCGCCCGCGGGTTCGAACTGCAGGAACACACGCTGGCCCTGTACGCCCGCTGCATCAAGGCCGATTGCCCGTCTCGCAGCAAGTGAGGCCGGGCCCGCCGCGGCGCGGCTATTCGTGGTCTCCGCGCTCCATCGCCTGCTGGTGCCGCTTGATGAACTCCTGGTAGGTGTCGATGCCTCGCAGCTGCAGCACCGTGTTGCGCACCGCGGCCTCCACCAGCACGGCCAGGTTGCGCCCGGCATCCACCGCGATCACCACCTTGCGCACGGGCAGGCCCAGCACTTCCTCGTACAGCGGCTCGTAGGGCAGGCGTTCGAATTCGCGCTCCATCGTCTCCTTGCGCACCAGGTGCACGATGAGCTTCAGGCGCATCTTTCGGCGCACCGCGGTCTCGCCGAAGATGGCCTTGATGTCCAGCAGGCCGATGCCGCGCACTTCCAGCAGGTTGAGCAGCAGCTCTGGGCAGCGGCCCTCCAGGGCGGTCTGGGAGATGCGGTACAGGTCCACTGCATCGTCGGCCACCAGGCCATGCCCGCGCGAGATGAGCTCCAGGCCCAGTTCGCTCTTGCCCAGGCCCGATTCGCCCGTGAGCAGCACGCCCAGGCCCAGGATGTCCATGAACACGCCGTGGCGGGTGGTGCGCTCGGCAAACAGATGGCCCAGGTACGCCCGGACCACGTCGATCACGTGGCCGGCCGATTCCAACGTCACGAACAGGGGTATTTCGGCGCGGTCGCACATCGCCACCAGGCGGTCGGGCGGCACGCTGCCGTCGGCCACGATGATGACGGGGGGCTCGAGCGTCACGATGCGCGAGATGCGCCGTTCCTGGTCTTCGGGGGCGCTGGCCAGCAGGTAGGCCACCTCGCGCTGCCCGACGATCTGCACCCGGTACGGATGGATGTAGTTCAGGTAGCCGACGAGATCGGCCGCCGAGCGGGCATCGCGCACAGCGGCATCGTCGAACCGGCGCTCGGGGTGGGCGTGCCCCGCGATCCATTCCCAGTGCAGCGCCTCGCGGTGGGCCTCGAAGAGGGCTTCGGCGCTGATCGAGGTCGGCTTCATCGGCCGCCCGTCAGGCCACGGACTTCAGCGGCTCCCAGTCGGAGATGAGCTTGTGCACCGTGGCGGCGTCGGCCTCGGTCTTCAGCCGCTCGCGCAGGTCGCGGTCCGAGAGCATCTCGGCGATCTCGGACAGGATTTCAAGGTGCCGCTGGGTGGCAGCCTCGGGCACGAGGAGGAAGATCAGCAACTGCACCGCCTCGTCGTCGGGGGCGTCGAAGGGAATCGCCTGCTGCACCCGCAGCACGGCGGCCAGCGGGTTCTTCAGCCCCTTGATGCGCCCGTGCGGGATGGCCACGGCGTGGCCCAGGCCGGTGGAGCCCAGGCGTTCGCGGGCGAAGAGGTTATCGGTCACGGTGCTGCGCGCGATCGCGTGCTGGTTCTCGAACAGCAGCCCGGCCTGTTCGAAGACACGCTTCTTGCTGGTGGCCTCGACGTTCACCATGACATTGCTGACAGGCAGGATCGTGGCGAGTCGGTTCATCGGGCCATTCCCAATTTCCGCTGTTCACCGCGGACAGCAGGCCGGGCGGTGATCGCGGTGTTGAAACAAAAAATGATGATAGTCCTGGCGGACGCGAGCGGCGCAAGTGCCGCGTCCCCGAAACAGGTGGAGGCCCCGAGAATTGCGGCGCTGCAGCAACAGCCGCCGGGCGCCCATTGAAAACGGCCCCGCAGGGCCGTTGGCGATGGCCGTGATGGCCCGGCTACAGGACGCTGGCGTCGATCCGCTTGGGCGATTCGTGGTGGTGGTTCTGCAGCCGATCCTTGTGGCGCACCACCTGGCGGTCGAGCTTGTCCATCAGCTGGTCGATCGCGGCGTACAGGTCTTCATGCGCCTGCTCGACGAAGATGTCGCGGCCCTTGACGTGCAAGGTCACCTCTGCCTTCTGCCGTCGCTCCTTTTCCTTTCGCTTCTCTACCGTCAGCAGCACCGTGACATCCACCACCTGATCGAAGTGCCGGGTGACCCGGTCCAGCTTGGTAAGCACGTACTCCCTGAGGGCAGGGGTGACTTCCAGGTGATGTCCGCTGATCGTCAAGTTCATCAGAACCTCCTTTGCGAGGGTGGGAACGAAGCGCCGACGGGCTGGCCGCCGGCAGGGGGTGAACGAAGCGTGGGGGGGGAGGGGATGGAAGGGCAGGATGCGGGGTGGGGTGCGGGGCGCGACATCTGCGCCAGCAGGGTAGCCATTGCGGTCCAGTGTGCTCCCGTTACAGGGCGATGACAAGCGCTGCCGCCTGCCCCCACGGCCAGCGGGGGTGGCAACCGCGTGACGGAGTCCACGGCGCAGCGGGGCAGGCCGCCCGGCCCGACTTATGCTGCGGTGCATCGAACGGCCCGATCCACCCCGATGCCCACGCCCATGCCTGCACACCAGCCCCTCTTCCTGCGCAATGTCTGCCTGCCCGATGGCCGCTCGGGCCTGGATCTTTTGGTCCGGGATGGCCGCATCGAGGCCGTAGGCCCCGCGCTGGCCGTGCCGCCCGACGCGAAGGCCATCGACGCGCAGGGTTGGCTGCTGAGCCCGCCTTTCGTCGACGCCCACTTCCACATGGATTCCACGCTCAGCTACGGGCTGCCGCGCGTCAATGCCAGCGGCACGCTGCTGGAGGGCATCGCGCTGTGGGGCGAGCTCAAGCCGCTGCTGACCGAAGAGGCGATTGCCGACCGGGCGCTGGCCTACTGCGACTGGGCCGTGGCCCGGGGCCTGCTGGCCATCCGCTCGCACGTGGATGTCTGCGACGACCGCCTGCTGGCCGTGCGCGCGCTGCGGGCGGTGCAGCGGCAGGTCGCGCCCTACCTCGACTTGCAGCTGGTGGCTTTTCCGCAGGACGGCGTGCTGCGCTCGCCACGCGCCCTGCACAACCTGAAAGCCGCGCTGGACCTGGGGGTAGAGGTGGTGGGCGGCATTCCGCACTTCGAGCGGACCATGGCCGACGGCGCCGAAAGCGTGCGTTTGCTTTGCGAATTGGCGGCCGAACGCGGGCTGCGCGTGGACATGCACTGCGACGAGAGCGACGACCCGCTGTCTCGCCACATCGAGACCCTGGCCCAGCAGACACAGCGCCTGGGGCTGCAGGGCCGCGTCACCGGCTCGCACCTGACCTCCATGCACTCCATGGACAACTACTACGTCAGCAAGCTGCTGCCGCTGATCGCCGAGGCGGGCGTCCATGTGGTGGCCAACCCGCTGATCAACATCACGCTGCAGGGCCGGCACGACACCTACCCGCGCCGCCGCGGCATGACCCGGGTGCCCGAGTTGCTGGCGGCCGGCGTCAACGTGGGATTCGGGCAGGACTGCGTGATGGATCCCTGGTACGCGCTGGGCTCGGGCGACATGCTGGAGGTGGCGGGCATGGGCCTGCACGTGGCCCAGATGACGTCGGTTGCGGCGCAGCGACAGTGCTTCGATGCCGTGACCGTGAACAACGCCCGCATCCTGGGCTTGGAGGGCTATGGCCTGGCGCCAGGTTGCCGCGCCGATTTCGTGCTGCTGCAGGCGCGTTCGCCGTCCGAGGCGATCCGTTTGCGGGCACATCGCTTGCTTGTGGTGCGGGCGGGCACGGTGGTGTCGCGCATGGCACCGGCCACCGCCGAGCTGTCGCTGCCAGGGCGCCCCGCCACGGCCGATTTCACCGCCCAAACGCAGGGTCCGCCATCGCAGGCGCCTCGGTAGAATCGGTTGCCCAGGGACGAGGTCACGCGCGCTTACAAGATGAAACTGATTGGATCACTCACCAGCCCCTACGTGCGCAAGGTCCGCGTCGTCATGGCCGAGAAAAAGCTCGACTTCCAGCTGGAAGTCGAGGATGTCTGGAACAACGACGCCATCCTCAAGAGCAACCCGCTGGGCAAGGTGCCCTGCCTGGTGATGGAAGGCGGCGAGGCGGTCTTCGATTCCCGCGTGATCGTCGAGTACCTGGACACCCTGTCCCCCGTGGGCAAGCTCATCCCGCCGTCCGGCCGCGAGCGGACCGAGGTGCGCACCTGGGAAGCCCTGGGAGACGGCCTGCTGGACGCCAGCCTGGCCGCGCGCATGGAGGCCACCTGGCCGCACCGCACCGAGGCGCAGCGTTCACAAGCCTGGATCGACCGCCAGATGAGCCGCGTGGCGGCGGCCCTCAAGGCGATGAGCCAGGGGCTGGGCGAAAAGCCCTTCTGCGTGGGTAACCACTACACCCTGGCCGACGTGGCCGTGGGCTGCGCCCTGGGCTACCTCGACTTCCGCTTCAGCCACATCGACTGGCGCGGCGACTACCCCAACCTGCACAAGCTCTACGACAAGCTGGCGGCCCGGCCGAGCTTCATCGACAGCGCGCCGCCCACCGCCTGAAGCGGGTCGCTGCGCGCAGCCTGGAAGCTGTCGCTGCGCGACAAGGGCCAGTACTGCTCGAACACCTTGAACGGCCAGGGGCCGTTGCCTTCGATGGCGGCCAGCAGGGCGCCGGGCTGCACGATGTGCAGCATGTCGGTCAGCACCTGCACCTCGTGGTCGGAGGCGCGCCGCATGATGTGGTCCGCGCTGATCTGGTCCGGGTGGTCCAGCCCGGCGGCCTGCACCAGTTCCTTCAGTGCCATCAGGGTGTTGTCGTGGAAGCGCCAGACCCGCTCGGTCTTGTCGCCCACCACCAGCGCCTTCTGGCGCATCGGGTCCTGGGAGGTGACACCCGTGGGGCATTGGCCGGTGTGGCAGCTCTGGGCCTGGATGCAACCCAGTGCGAACATGAAGCCGCGCGCGGCGTTGCACCAGTCCGCACCCAGTGCCAGCAGGCGCGCGATGTCGAAGGCGCTGACGATCTTGCCCGCGCAGCCGATGCGCACGCGCTGGCGCAGGTTCAGCCCCACCAGCGTGTTGTGCACCAGCAGCAGCCCTTCCTGCAGCGGTGAGCCGACGTGGTCGGTGAATTCCACGGGCGCCGCGCCCGTGCCGCCCTCGGCGCCATCGACCACGATGAAATCGGGCAGGATGCCCGTCTCCAGCATGGCCTTCACGATGCCGAACCACTCCCACGGGTGGCCGATGCACAGCTTGAAGCCGGTGGGCTTGCCGCCCGACAGGCGCCGCAGCCGCTCGATGAAGTGCATCATTTCTGCCGGCGTGCCGAAGGCGCCGTGCCGCGCCGGGCTCACGCAGTCCACGCCGATCGGCACGCCGCGCGCGGCAGCGATCTCGGCCGTGACCTTGGGGCCCGGCAGCACACCGCCATGGCCCGGCTTGGCGCCCTGGCTGAGCTTGAGCTCGATCATCTTCACCTGCGGGTCCAGCGCGTTGGCGACGAAGCGCTCTTCGTTGAAACTGCCGTCGTCGTTGCGACAACCGAAGTAGCCGCTGCCGATCTCCCAGATCAGGTCGCCGCCGTGAACGCGGTGGTGGGCGCTGATCGAGCCCTCGCCCGTGTCGTGGGCGAAGCCGCCCCGCCGCGCGCCGCCGTTGAGCGCCAGGATGGCGTTGGCGCTCAGCGCCCCGAAGCTCATGGCGGAGATGTTGAAGATGCTCGCCGCATAGGGCTGCGTGCACGAACTGCCGCCATCGCCGATGAGCACCCGGAAGTCGTGCGAGGCAATCGACGTGGGTGCGATGGAGTGGTTGATCCACTCATAGCCGGCGGCCTGCACGTCGAGCTGGGTGCCGAAGGGCTGCTTGTCGGGCTCGCCCTTGGCACGCTGGTAGGCCAGGCTGCGCTGCTGGCGCGAGAAGGGCGTGGCCTCGCCGTCGGCCTCGATGAAGTACTGGCGGATCTCGGGCCGGATGAACTCCAGCAGGAAGCGCAGGTGCCCGATCACGGGATAGTTGCGCAGCACTGCGTGGCGGCGCTGCGTCACGTCGTGCACGCCCACCACCGCCAGCAGCCCGCACACCAGCGCAGCCAGGGCGCCGATGCCGAAGCCCATCCAGGTGAAGGCGAACAGCATCAGCCCCATGGCACTCAGGAGCCAGGTGGCGTAGCGCAGCGGGAAGTAACGATCGAGCGTGATCAGCCATGCCGGCATGGGGCCCTCCTCGGTGGCGGCGATCGTAGCCGCCCGGGAAGGCCGGTGCGCCGATGGCCGGCTGTCCGTCGCCGGGACGCGGCCGGGCTTACAGCCTGCGCTGGCTATACTCGCAAACTGCAGCGCCGATTTGCTCCGAATTGCGGGCGCTTTAACAAATTCCGCTAAAGAGGGACACCTGAGGCAGC
Organism: uncultured beta proteobacterium; assembly: GCA_903822435.1. Lineage (GTDB taxonomy): Bacteria > Pseudomonadota > Gammaproteobacteria > Burkholderiales > Burkholderiaceae_C > Rubrivivax. The sequence continues at coordinate 14,213 of CAIJPE010000344.1, forward strand.
AGACCCGGTGCCCGCTCCACGCGGCGACCGGGTTATTTTTTTGTCGATGGCAACGCTGGGTCTGGTCACACCGCAAGAGATGTGTTTCGGCGAGCCGCTGCCGCTGCAAAGCGGCTTGCGGCTGGCGGACTACACCCTGCGCTACGAGACCTACGGGACGCTCAACGCCGACCGCAGCAACGCCGTGCTGGTGTGCCATGCGCTCAATGCCAGCCACCACGTGGCCGGGCTCGACGCCGAAGGCAACAAGGGGTGGTGGGACAACCTCGTGGGCCCCGGCAAGCCGCTGGACACCGACCGCTTCTTCGTCATCGGCGTGAACAACCCGGGCTCGTGCTTCGGCTCCACCGGGCCGATGCACATCAATCCCGCCACCGGCCGCGCCTGGGGTGCCGACTTTCCGGTGCAGACGGTGGAAGACTGGGTCGACGCGCAGGCCCGCCTGGTGCAGCGCCTGGGCATCACGCAGCTGGCGGCGGTGCTGGGTGGCAGCCTGGGCGGCATGCAGGCGCTGGCCTGGACGCTGCGCTACCCCGAGAGGCTGCGCCATTGCATCGCCGTGGCCACCGCACCGAACCTTTCGGCGCAGAACATCGCCTTCAACGAGGTCGCGCGGCGCGCCATCGTCAGCGACCCCGACTTCCATGGCGGCCACTTCTACGACCACGGTGTGGTGCCGCGCCGCGGACTGCGCGTGGCCCGCATGATCGGCCACATCACCTACCTGGCCGGCGACGCCATGGACACGCGCTTCGGCCGCGAGCTCAAGGCTGCGGCGCTGGGCTACAGCACCCAGGGCGTGGAGTTCCAGATCGAGAGTTACCTTCGCCACCAGGGCGACAAGTTCAGCGAGTATTTCGACGCCAACACCTACCTGCTCATCACGAGGGCGCTGGACTACTTCGATCCGGCGTTGGCCCATGGCGGCGACCTCGCCCGCGCCTTTGCGCAAGCGCGTGGCAACCGTTTCCTGCTGGTGAGCTTTTCCACCGACTGGCGCTTCTCGCCGGCCCGCTCGCGCGAGATCGTCAAGGCGCTGGTGGACAACCACATCACCGTGAGCTACGCCGAAATCGATGCGCCGCACGGCCACGACGCCTTCCTCTTGAGCGACCCGCGCTATCACGCGGTGATGCGCAGCTACTTCGAGCGGGTGGCCGCGGAACCTGTCGCAAAAGGGGCGGCATGATGAGTGAACGCAAGGACCTGGAGCTCATCGCCGAGCTGGTGCCGCCGGGCAGTCGCGTGCTCGACCTGGGCTGCGGCAGCGGCGAGTTGCTGGCCCACCTGCGTGACCACAAGGCCTGCAGCGGCTACGGCATCGAACTGGCCGATGCCAACGTGCTGGCCTGCGTGCAGCGCGGCATCGACGTCATCCAGCTCAACCTCGAGGAGGGCCTGGCCCTCTTCGACGATCGCAGCTTCGACGTGGTGCTGCAGATCGACACCCTGCAGCACCTGCGCAACACCCAGAAGATGCTGCGCGAGACGGCCCGCGTGGGCCGCATCGGCATCGTCAGCTTCCCGAATTTCGCGCACTGGCCCAACCGCCTGAACGTGCTGAGCGGCCGCATGCCCGTGACCCGCGCGCTGCCCTACCAGTGGTACGACACGCCCAACATCCGCGTGGGCACTTTCGCCGACTTCGAAGTGCTGGCCCGCTCCTGCGGCCTGGCCGTGACCGACAGCTTCGGTCTGCAGGCCGGGCGCGAGGTGCGGCGCTGGCCCAACCTGCGCGCCAGCGTGGCGGTGTTCAAGTTCGAGCAGACCTGACTCGCCTGGTGGTGGCATCGAAATTGCGACTTCCCACGGCGGGACCGCTTCGGGTTCCGTCGCAGGCCGAATCCGGCTCGACGTCCACGAAAGGTGATCATGGTTCGCGTACTCGCCGCACTGGTTGCGATAGGGCTCGTTGTCGTGCCCGCGGCGGCCAACGCCCAGGCCTATCCCGCCAAACCGATCCGCCTGATCGTGCCGTTCCCGCCCGGCGGCGCGGTCGACGTCCTGGGCAGGGCCATTGCAGCCAAGCTGACCGAGCAGCTCGGACAGCAGGTGGTGGTCGATAACCGGGCGGGCGCGGGCGGCGCGCTGGGCGGCGAGCTGGCCGCCAAGTCGGCGGCCGATGGCTACACCCTGCTGATGGGGTCGACGACCACGATGTCGATCAACCCGTATATCTACGCGAAACTGCCCTACGACCCCGCGCGGGACTTCGTGCCGGTGACCCTGGTGGCTTTCGTTCCGCATGTGCTGGTGGCCGGGCCTTCGGTGCCGGCGCAGACACTGCGCGAATTCATCACGTACGCAAAGGCTCATCCGGGCAAGCTGGACTTCGCCTCGGCAGGCAACGGCACGCCGCACCACATCGCCGGCGAGATGTTCAAGCAGATGACGGGCATCGAGATGGTGCATGTGCCCTACAAGGGAACCGGCCCCGCCCTCACCGACCTCGTTGGCGGGCAGGTGGCCTTCATGTCGGTGGAGATCCTGGCGGCCATGCCACTGGCCAAGGCGGGCAAGTTGCATGTCCTGGGCGTAGCCACTGCGCAGCGCAACCCCAGTGCGCCGGAGCTGCCGACGGTTGCCGAGGCCGGCCTGCCGGGCTTCGAGGTGACTTCCTGGTATGGCGTGGTGGCGCCGGCCGGGACACCGCGCGAGATCACGGCCCGGCTGGCTTCTGAAATCGCCAAGGCCGTGGCTTCGAGCGACTTCCGCGAACGCCTGGCCGCCCTGGGCGCGACGCCGGTGGGCAATTCTCCCGACGAGTTCGGTACCTTCATGCGCCGCGAGAGCAGCAAGTGGGAAGCGGCCGTCAAGGCCTCCGGCGCGCACGTGGATTGAGCCGGGGCAAAGCAAAGACCCGCATGTCACAGCACCCTCACCCGATGGTCCGGACGCGCAGGCTTTCGCACGCTTTCGGCGTCGAAGTCCTCGGCGTCGACCTGCGTGAGACCCTGCCTGATGCGACCATCGCAACGTTGCGCGGCCTGTGGAACGATCACGGCATCGTCCTCTTCCGTGGCCAGGACATCACGGTCGACCAGCACCTCGCCTTCAGCCGGCGCTTCGGTACGCTCGACCGGCACGACACCCTCAAGCCCTTCCGGCATGCCGAGAATCCCGAGCTGCTGGTGCTGTCCACAATCCCGGTCGACGGCAAGCCGTCGGCCAGCGAGAACGTCGGCCGCCACTGGCACTCCGACCTTTCGTACACGACGCGCCCGCCTCTGGGCTCGCTGTTCCATGCCCAGATCCTCCCCGAGATCGGGGGCGACACGCTGTTCGCGAGCATGGGCGCCGCCTACGACGCGCTGTCCGCGAAGCTGCGGTCGATCATCGATGGGCTCGAGGCGGTGCATGACTACATGGGCGTCGAGAACATGAAGAAGCGCGACCCCGCGCTGGTGGCCGAACTGCGCAAGGCCAATCCGCCGGTCGCGCAACCGCTCGTGCGGGTCCACGAGGAAAGCGGGCGCAAGTGCCTGTACCTGTCCGAGCAGATGACGAAGGTGATCGTCGGCATGTCGGAACGCGAGTCGGCGCCGCTGCTGCGCTTCCTGTTCGAGCACAGCGTGGACCCGCTGTTCACCTACCGGCACCAGTGGGCCCGACACGACCTGCTGATGTGGGACAACCGCAGCACCATGCATCTCGCACTGTCGGACTTCGCGCCGGGTGCTCACCGCTACTGCGTTCGCAGCACGATCGTCGGCACGCCCTCGGGGCGCGTAGTCGGGGCCGTGGCCGGCTAGTCCAGCGTCACTTCCGTGCGCACCGTGCCCGCACGGTCCGCACTCGCCGTCAGCGCGATGGCCGCCCCGCGCGGCCCGCTGACCACCCATTCCACCACCGCCCGGTCGGCCGTGAATTCACGCGTGGGCAGGAAGGCCTGCAGCGAGGCCTTGGGGGCATGGCCTTCGAGGTGCGCGCCCACCACCCGCTCGCGGCCGCTGATCAACGCGACGCCGGCCGGCAGCACGATGTTGAAGACCGTGCCGCGCGCGGTCTTGCGCTCCAGCGAGCGTTTGGTGACATAGGACGGCAGGTAGCCGGCGTTGGCCACCGCGAAGCGCACCCGCCAGGTGTCGCCGCCCAGCGAGCGCACCTCGGCACGCAGCACTTCCAGGCGCGGCAGCGACAGCGCGATCTGCATCAGCCAGGCCGGGAAGCGCGCCGCCTCGCGTTCGCGCAGATGGGGCGGCGGATTGCGCCAGTAGTTCATTCGGTCCCAGCCGCCCAGCTCGACCATGCCCAGCTGCGGGTGCTGGTGCGGGTACCAGTCCACGTGGGCCTTGCCGGCGCACTGCTCGTCGCTCCACTTGAGCAGCTTCAGGTCGTCCTCGGGCGGGTGGTCGCGGTACCAGTCGGTCCATTTGTAGTCGGTGATGCCGGCCTCCTTGTTGGGGGCCCAGATCTCCACCGTCCAGAACAGCGCGCCCAGGTGCTCGTAGACCCAGTCCTGCGTGCCGGTGATGACCTGCTTGGGGTGGTACTTGAAGTCGTGCCAGATGCTGATGGCCGGGTAGCCCGTGAGCTTGGCGCCGATGTCCGACAGCCGCTTGTACATCCACAGGTCTTCGGGCGTCATGTCGTCGTCGCTCTGCGTGCCCATGGGCCGCAGGATGACACCGCTGTGCGTGTGGAAGCTCACCGCCGCGCCGATGTTGGGGTGCCTGGTGATGAAGTCCACCATCGCCCGCACCTCGGGCTCGCTGGTGGGGTAGGGGCCGGCGCCGCCCTGCTCGAACTCCTGCCGCCAGTAGGCCGGGAAGTTGCGATTGAGGTCCAGGCCCTCGCGATCGGGATTGGCCGTGACCTTCAGCCCGTCGAAGTTCTTCAACGTGCCCTCGGGGATCAGGCGGTAGTACTCGCCGCCGAATTCGCCGGGGTCGCGCGCCACCATCAGCCGTGGCTCGCCCGGGTGCTTCTTGTAGGGGCCGTGCGGGTCGGGGATGCGCATCTGCAGCACCCGGCCGTCGCCGTCCACGTCCTCGATGGTCAGGCCGTCGACCGGGGCTTCGTCATACGGGTAGTGGCGCGTGCTGGAGCGGATGTGGCGCGGCCGGTCGGCCAGGGCCAGCTCGGCGCCGTCGGGATTCAGCCGCGGCACCATGTAGACCACGCGGGTGTCCAGCAGCTGGCGCACGGGGGCGCTCGTCTCGTAGCCCGACACGAGGTGGTGCAGCCAGTACAGGCAGGCCGTGCTCGCCGTGAGCTCGGCGGCGTGGATGTTGCCGTCGACCCAGAAGGCCGGTTTGTCGGTGTCGTCGCCGGTGCTCTGCAAGGTGAGCGTGAGCAGCCAGATGTCGCGGCCCTCGTGGCTCTTGCCGATGCTCGACAGCCGCACCAGGTGCGGCGCCGATGCGGCGTAGTCCTGCAGCAGGCGGGTGAGTTCTGCGTGCTTGTAGAACTGGTCGAAGCGCGGGACGGGAATGGGCGGCATGGCGGGCGCGGTCACGTGGATGTCACGGGCGATGCTAACCGTGGGGATGGGCCGCGGCCGTGAAGGAACACCCCGAGCCCGGGGGTGTCACTGGCCCTTGAACAGTGCCTGGAAGTGCCGCGACACCGGCAGCTTCTCGGCGCGCCCCCGCAGCGTCAGGTGCATGTGCCCTTCGTCCACCCGCACCGCGCTGGCGATGTGGCGGTGGTTGACGATCACCGATCGGTGCACCTGCCAGAAGATCCGCTCGTCCAGCTGCATCACCAGCTCCTTGAGCGGCGTGCGGATCAGCGCGTCGCCTTCGGCATGCACGATGCGGGTGTAGCGGGCATCGCTTTCAAAGTACACGACGTCCTCGCAACGGATCAGGCGCACCTCGCGACCCACGCCGGCCTGCAGCACCTCCAGCGGCCGGGCGCGGCGCAGTGTGGGGACCAGTTGTTCCAGCAGCGCTTGCAGGCCCTCGGGCACGGCAGCGGCCGCGGACACCCCGGGCAGCCGCTGCTGCAGCCGCGCCACGGTCTGGGCCAGCCGCGGCGGCTCCAGCGGCTTGAGCAGATAGTCCACGGCGCCGCTGTCGAAAGCCGCCAGGGCGTGCTCGCCATGGGCCGTGACGAAGACCACTGCCGCCTGCCCGCCGATGCGTCGCGCCACGTCGATGCCCGACAGGCCCGGCATGCGGATGTCCAGGAAGCACAGGTCGGGCTCGTGTTCGAGGAAAGCATCCCAGGCATCCACGCCATTGCGCTCCACGGCCACCACCTGCAATGCCGGCCAGGCCTGGTGCAAGGCGGCCAGCAGCTGTTCGCGCGGCGCTTCCTCGTCATCGGCCACCAGGGCCGTCACGACCGTGCCCGGCCGGCTGTGCGGATCTTGGGGATTCATGGTGGACTCTCCTGGAATGGCACGTGGATCTCGGCCCGGCATCCGCCCCCGGGCGCGGGCGTCAGGGTCAGCCGGCCGGCATCGCCGAAGGCCAGCCGCAGGCTCTGGCGCAGGTTGGCCAGGCCCCATCCGTCCTGCAGATCGGGTGGGGGGCCGGGGCCGTCGTCCTGCACCTCGAACACCGCCGCCGCGCCATCGCGCCGCGCGGCCAGCACCACCCGCCCGCCCTGCAGGCCGGGTTCGATGCCGTGCACCACGGCGTTCTCCACGAGCGTCAGCAGCAGGCCGGGCGGCAGCAAGGCTCGCTGCAGCGTCGGTGGCACTTCGATCAGCCAGGCCAGGCGCGGCCCCAGCCGCGCCTGCATGACTTCCAGGTAGCGCTGAACGGCCGCCAGTTCCTCGACCGCGGGCAGCCGCGGCCGGTCGAACAGCGGCAAGGTGGCGCGCAAGTACCCTGTGAGCGCAGCCAGCAAGGGGCCTGCCCGCTCATCCCGCGTCTGCACCCAGTGCTGCACCGAAGCCAGGGTGTTGAAGAGGAAGTGCGGCTCCAGCTGCGCCGCGGCCAGGCGGCGGGCCATCTCGACGGCCTTGGCCCGCTCGGCCTGTTCACGCAGCCGGGCCTCGATCTCGTGCGACCGCCAGGCCACCAGGGTCCACAGCGCCATCACCAGGAGTGCCGCGCCCATGACGATGACGATCCCCACGGCACGGCGTTCATCGGCCAGGGGCAAGGCCCAGCGCGTGACCAGGGCCAGCAGCACCATGCCTAGCACCACGCCCTGCGAGGCCAGCCACAGCGGCCGGCGCCAGGGCCTCCACCACAGCCAGCGCGCGGCCCCCAGGCCCAGCGCGAAAAGGGCCGCCAGCACGCCCGCCAGCCAGGGCAGGATGGCGGCCTGCGACAGGTGCATCAGCACGAGCCCCGGGACGCTGAAGTTGAGGGCCGCCAGCAACAGCAGGGTGGCACTCGGGCCGTCGCCGCCGGCGCGGGCCAGCTCGTCGGGGCTGAAGGGCTGCTTGCGCCCGGGATACCAGAGCTGGCTCCAGTCGATGCGCAGGGGGGCGGCCATGCTGCCGAGTTTAGAAGTGGCGCCGGGGTCCGGGCCCGCCGTTGCGGGCGGACGGGGCGCCGGGCCGTGCCAGCTGCAGCCGGCGAGGCACCGGCGGCCCTGCGGCGCCGGCCCTGGGTGGTTCAGCAACAGGGCCCGGCGTCCACCGTCTGCCCGCCCGCGATGACGCGCATCTCGCCGGGGAGGAGTGCCTGCCAGGGCTCATGGCGCGTGAGCGGCTCGGTGGCCACCACGCACACCCGATCTCGCGGGGTGGTCAGGGCACTGAAATCCACCGACAGGTCTTCATCGGCCAGGCGCGCCGCGCCGAAGGGATGGCGGCGCTCCAGCGCATGCAGGTGTGTCGAGCAGTGCGCCCACAGGGCCTGCCCGTTGGACAGCAGTACGTTGAAGGTGCCGTGGGCAGCCGGCTGCGGCAAGAGCTCCCGCAGGGTGCGCGACAGCTCCTCGACACTGGGCACGCTGGCGTGGGCCTTGGCCAGTTCCTGCATCAGCCAGCAAAAGGCGAGTTCGCTGTCGGTGTCGCCCACGGGCCGGAAGGCGCCATGCAGCCGCGGCGCGAACCCCCGCAGGTCGCCGTTGTGCGCGAAGACCCAGTAGCGACCCCACAACTCCCGCACGAAAGGATGCGTGTTTTCCAGCGCCACCCGGCCCTGCGTGGCCTTTCGGATGTGGGCGATGACGTGGTCGCTGCGGATCGGGAAGTGCTTGACCAACTCGGCCACGGGCGACTGCGTGGCGCTGCGGTTGTCCACGAAATGCCGCAGCCCGCGGTCTTCGAAAAAGGCGATGCCGAAGCCGTCCTTGTGTTCCACCGCCCGCGTGGCCAGGCCGGTGAAGCTGAACATCACGTCGGTCGGCGTGTTGGCATTCATGCCCAGCAGTTGGCACATCGCGCGGCCTGCGAGAAGAGGTTCAGGCCGGCCGCGCGCTGCCGGGCGCTCAGCGGGTCTGCACGGCGCTGGTGATCGTCAGGTTGGGTACCGGCAGGCACTCCGGCAGGGCCGTGTAGATGCTGTCCACGCAAGGCGCCGCCGCCATGGCCGTGACCACGTCGGTGCCGGTGGTGATGGTCCCGAACACGGCGTAGCCGCGGCTGGTGGCGGTCTTGTCGAGGTTGACGGCTCCCGGCACATTGTTGTCGGCCAGGTTGATGAAGTACTGCGAGGTGGCCGAGTCCGGCGCGCTGGTACGGGCCATGGCGAGCGTCCACTTGGCGTTGGTCAGGCCCACGTTGTCCTCGAGCACGATCGAGGGGTTGGTGGGCTTGGTGGACTTTGCCACCGTGGGCGACAAGGGGCCGGCGTACCCGCCGCCCTGCAGCACGAAGCCCGGCGAGTTGCGGTGGATGACCGTGCCCACGTAGAAGCCGCTGCTGACGTAGGCCAGGAAGTTGTCGACCGTGATGGGCGCGCGCGCGGCTTCCAGCGTGATGACGAGGTTGCCGGCCACGGTCCCGGTGGGGCCGTTGCTGAAGGTCAGCGTGACCTGCGGCAGCGGCACGGTGAAGGGCACGGTGGCCAGCACGGCGTTGTCGCTGTTGCGCTTGACGCTCAGCTGCTGGCTGCCCACCGCGATGACCTTGCAGGTGAAGTAGGCGGTCGTGGCGGTGCTGACATAGGGCGCGGTGGTGCTCAGCGCGGCGTTGCTGCAGCCCGGCGAGGTGACCGTCAGGCCCAGATCCAGGTTGGTGCCGACGACGCTCAGCACCAGGGGCTGGCTGTACTGCGGCGTGCTGGTGGTGTTGGCGGCCGGGTCGCCGAGCTGCGCGACCGCGACCGTGACCGTATAGGGCACGAGACTCAGCACGGCGCTGTCGCTGGCGCGCGCCACGGTGAACTGCTGGGCGCCGGCGGTCGTGGCGATGCAGGTGTAGTAGGCCGTGGTGGCCGTGCTCACGTTCGGCGCAGTCGTGCTCAGCGCGATGTTGCTGCAGCCTGCCGAGGTGACGTTCAGGCCCAGGTCCAGGTCGGTGCCGTTGATCGTGAGCACCACGCCCTGCCCGAGCAGTGCGGCGCTGGTGGTCGGCGTGCCGGTGACCTGCGCCACGGCCACCGTGAACGGCACGGTGCTGAGCACGGCCGAATCGCTGGCGCGCGCCACGGTGAACTGCTGCGCCCCGGCGGCCGTGGGCGTGCAGGTGTAGTAAGCGGTGCTGGCCGTGCTCAGGTTGGGCGCGGCGGTGCTCAGCGCGATGTTGTTGCAGCCCGCCGAGGTCACGCTCAGGCCCAGGTCGAGGTCGCTGCCGCTGATGGTCAGCAACAGGCTCTGCCCGAAGCGTGCAGTGCTGGTGGTGGGCGTGCCGGTGACCTGCGCCACGACCACCGTGTACGGCACGGTGCTCAGCAGGGTGGCGTCGCTGGTCCGGGTCACGGTGAACTGCTGTGACCCGGCGCTGGCTGCGGTGCAGGTGTAGTAGGCGGTCGACGCGCTGCTGACGTTGGGGGCCGTCGTGCTCAGCGCCACGCCGGTGCAACCTGCCGATGCCACTGTCAGGCCCTTGTCGAGGTTGCTGCCGTTGACGGTCAGCACCACGGGCTTGCCGATGCGGGCCGTGCCGACCGCCGTGCTGCTGACGGTGGCCGGCGTGGCGACCGGCGGTGTGTCGGTGCTCCCGCCCCCGCCGCCCCCACCGCCGCAGCCGGTCAGCCATAGCGCAGCAGCCAGGAAGAGCGCGCCCTGGGCGGGGCGGCTGAATCGGGGCAGGCCCCACTTGCTGGGGGAGGTGCTGGTGGCAGGTGTCATGTCTACGCCCTTCGGTGTCATTCGAACATCAATTTGGTGAGCCCGCGCAAGCTGAAGAGCTGGCCCGGATTCTGAGTCTCTTCCAGCACATTGGCCAGACGCTGCCGGATGCGGGCGCTGCGCCGGGCCCGCCACACCACCAGGTCGGCGATCCACGGATGATCGTTGACGCGGCTGGCCGCTTCATACAGATCGAACTTGGGCTTGAGTTGGCGCAACGCGGATTCATAGCGCTGCTGGATGGCGTTGTCCTCGGCCTGCCGGTCGGCGAGCACCGCCTCGGCGGCCAGGATGCCGGTCTCCATGGCCTTGCCGATGCCTTCCCCGCTGAAGGAGTAGGTGCTGCCGGCGGCTTCGCCGGTGGCCAGCATGCCCGGGCGCGACCAGCGGGCCCCGGCCAGCGAGCAGCGCAAGGGGGCGCCCTTCAGCGCTCCTTCGACCTGCCCTCCGGCCATCAATTCGGCAGCCGGCGCGTACACCTGGCAAAACGCATCGAGCATGTGGCGCAGGTTCATGTCCTGCATCTGGCCGCGGCCGTCTCGCTGCAGGACGTGGCTGCCCGTGATGCCGGCGCCGATGTTGAACAGGCCGCCCGGTGCCGGGAAGATCCATCCGTAGCCGCCGCGCAGCCGCGGGTGCCACACCAGGTGCAGCTGCGATTGCAGGTGCGGGAGCCGGGCGGCCAGCGCTTCGTTGCGCACATAGCCTCGCAAGGCGATGCCGCTGGGGGTGTGGCGCTCGCACAGCCCCGACGCGATCAGCGCCTGCGGCACGGCGCCCGTGGCCAGCACGGTCCATCGGGCACGGATCTCGTGGGTGGCGCCGGCCCGCTTCAGCACGGCGCCCGCCACCCGGTGGCCGTCGAGCAGGGGCTTGTCGAAGCGCAGCGGGGTCAGCAGCCGGGCGCCGGCGCGCTGCGCGGCCCGGACCAGAATGTGGTCCAACACCTTGCGCGGCAGCACGCTCAGGCTGCCGGGCACCTCGATGTGGCCGCCCCGTGGCCCCACGAACCGCACGTGGTGAGCCGGCGTGGCCAGGGCCGCGACTTCGTCGTACACCCCGAGGCGGCGCAAGGCGGCGTGCGTGTCGGGGATCAGGCCGTCGCCGCAGACCTTGTCTCGCGGGAAATCGTGCTGGTCCACGAGCAGCACGTCCTGCCCGCCCCGCGCAAGCCATTGCGCGCAGGCGCTGCCCGCGGGGCCGGCCCCGATCACGAGGAAGTCGCACGACGATGGAAGATCGGATTCAGTCAAGGCAGATGGAGGTCCCGAGCGACAGCCAACCGATTCTAGGCAGCGACGGACGAGGGCCGCCTCCCCGGTATGGGTGGCGTTTGTGGTAGCTTCGCTCGCCCGCAAAAAGGACAGGGCGAGGAGGAAGGTATGTTGATTGGGGTTCCGCTCGAAACCGCAGCAGGGGAAACCCGCGTGGCGGTCACGCCCGAGACGGCCAAGAAGTTGAAAGCCCAAGGGCACCAGTTGCGGGTCCAGTCGGGGGCCGGTGTAGCGGCCAGTGCCACGGACGAGGCTTATGCCGCGGCAGGTGCCGAAATCACCGACCGCGCCGGGGCCCTCGCATGCGACCTGGTGCTCAAGGTGCGCAGCCCGGATGCCGACGAACTCAGCCTGATGAAGAGCGGGGCGGCCCTGGTGGGGCTGCTCAACCCCTTCGACAAGGACGGTCTGGCACGCCTGGCGGCGGCCGGCCTGACCGCCTTCGCGCTGGAGGCCGCCCCGCGCACCACCCGCGCGCAGAGCATGGACGTGCTGTCCAGCCAGGCCAATATCGCCGGCTACAAGGCCGTGCTGATGGCTGCCGACCGCTACCAGCGCCTGTTTCCCATGCTGATGACGGCCGCTGGCACGATCAAGGCCGCCCGCGTGGTGATCCGGGGCGTGGGCGTGGCCGGCCTGCAGGCCATCGCCACGGCCAAGCGCCTGGGGGCCGTGATCGAGGCCTCCGACGTGCGGCCCAGCGTGAAGGAGCAGGTCGAGTCCCTGGGCGCCAAGTTCATCGACGTGCCCTACGAGACACCCGAGGAAAAGGAGGCGGCCGAAGGGGTTGGCGGCTACGCCAAACCCATGCCACCGAGCTGGCTGGCGCGCCAGAAGGTGGAGGTGGCCAAGCGCGTGGCGGCGGCCGACATCGTCATCTCCACGGCGTTGATTCCGGGCCGGCCGGCGCCGGTGCTCATCACCGAGGACATGGTGCAGTCGATGAAGCCGGGCTCGGTCATCGTCGACATGGCTGCACCGGCCGGCGGCAACTGCCCGCTCACCGAAGCCGGCCGAACGGTCGTCAAGCACGGTGTGAGCATCGTGGGCGAGACCAACATCCCCGCCCTGGTGGCTGCCGACAGCTCCAGCCTGTATGCCCGCAATGTGCTGGACTTCCTGAAGCTCGTCATCACCAAGGAAGGCACGTTCCAGGTGCCGATGGACGACGACATCGTCGTGGCCTGCCTGATGACGCAGGCCGGCGAAGTCAAGCGCAAGTAAGTGCCGAAAGATCACCCCATGGACATCGTCAGCCCCACCATCACCAATCTCATCATCTTCGTGCTGGCCATCTACGTGGGCTACCACGTGGTGTGGACGGTCACGCCCGCCCTGCACACGCCGCTGATGGCGGTGACCAACGCCATCAGCGCCATCGTCATCGTCGGGGCCATGCTGGCCGCTGCGCTGACCGAAACGCCCCTGGGCAAGACCATGGGCGTGCTGGCCGTCGCCTTGGCGGCGGTGAACATCTTCGGCGGCTTCCTCGTCACGCGGCGCATGCTGGAGATGTTCAAGAAGAAGGAAAAGAAGGCGCCCGCCGCAGGAGACAAGGCATGAGCCTGAACCTCGTCACCCTGCTGTACCTGGTGGCCAGCGTCTGCTTCATCCAGGCGCTCAAGGGCCTGAGCCACCCCACCACGTCCATCCGCGGCAATGTCTTCGGCATGGCTGGCATGACCATCGCCGTGCTGACCACCGCGGCGCTGATCATCAAGATCGCCGGCCAGGCCACGGGCCTGGGCTGGGTGCTGATCGGCCTGCTGGCCGGCGGCGGCTACGGCGCCTACCGCGCCAAGACCGTCGAGATGACGAAAATGCCCGAGCTGGTAGCCTTCTTCCACAGCATGATCGGCCTGGCCGCAGTGTTCATCGCCGTGGCCGCGGTGGCCGAGCCGCACGCCCTGCTGCACGGCCTGGACAAGGGCATGCCCATCCCCGCGGGTAACCGGCTCGAGCTGTTCCTGGGGGCGGCCATCGGCGCCATCACCTTCAGCGGCTCGGTCATCGCCTTCGGCAAGCTGAGCGGCACCTACAAGTTCCGGCTGTTCCAGGGTGCGCCCGTGGTGTTCGCGGGCCAGCACCTGCTCAACGCGGCGCTGGGCATCGCCATGCTGGGCCTGGGCCTTGTCTTCATGTTCACCGAGAGCTGGCCGGCGTTCTTCGCCATGCTGGCGCTCGCGTTCGTCATCGGGGTCACCTTGATCATCCCCATCGGCGGCGCCGACATGCCGGTGGTGGTCAGCATGCTCAACAGCTACTCGGGCTGGGCGGCGGCGGGCATCGGCTTCAGCCTGAACAACAGCATGCTGATCATCGCCGGCTCGCTGGTCGGCAGCTCGGGGGCCATCCTGAGCTACATCATGTGCAAGGCCATGAACCGCTCGTTCTTCAACGTGATCCTGGGCGGCTTCGGCGGCGAGGCCACCACGGCAGCGGCCGGCTCTGCCGTGCAGCGCAGCGTCAAGAGCGGCAGTGCCGACGACGCCGCCTTCGTGCTGGGCAACGCCGAGACGGTGGTGATCGTGCCAGGCTACGGCCTGGCGGTGGCCCGTGCACAGCACGCGGTCAAGGAACTGGCGGCCAAGCTCACGGCCAAGGGCATCAGCGTGAAGTACGCCATCCACCCGGTGGCCGGCCGCATGCCGGGCCACATGAACGTGCTGCTGGCCGAAGCCGAGGTGCCCTACGACCAGGTCTTCGAGATGGAAGACATCAACGGCGAATTCGGCCAGGTGGACGTGGCCATCGTGCTGGGCGCGAACGACGTGGTGAACCCGGCCGCGCTGGTCAAGGGCAGTCCCATCTACGGGATGCCCATCCTGGAGGCCTACAAGGCCAAGACCGTGATCGTGAACAAGCGCAGCATGGCCAGCGGCTATGCGGGCCTGGACAACGAACTGTTCTACATGGACAAGACCATGATGGTCTTCGGCGACGCGAAGAAGGTGGTCGAAGAGATGGTCAAGGCCGTGGAGTGACCGGGGCCTGCCGGGCCCGCCCGACGAGGGCGCGGGCCCGGCTGCGCGGATACTTCCAGCCTTGTCCCGGTTGCAGGAGTTCCCGACATGATGTTGCCGACCCTTCGTGAGCTTCGCGCCCAGCTCCGCCACCCCGGTGCGCACGAAGCCCTGATCGAGCAGGTGCTGGCGGGAATGGCCAGCAGCCCCGCGGCACACGTCTACACCGCCGTGTTCGCCGATTCAGCCCTGGCCACCGCCCGCGCGGCCGATGCCCGGCTTGCCGCGGGCGAGCCGCTGCCGGCCCTGGCGGGGCTGCCGGTGTCCATCAAGGACCTGTACGACGTGGCCGGCCGCACCACGATGGCCGGCTCGGTGCTGCGCAAGGGCCAGCCGCCGGCCGGCCACGACGCGCCCTCGGTGGCGCGGCTGCGGGCTGCCGGTGCGGCCGTCACCGGCCTGACCAACATGAGCGAGTTCGCCTTCTCGGGCGTGGGCATCAACCCGCACCACGGCACCCCGCGCAACCCGGCCGATACCGTGGTCGCCCGCGTGCCGGGCGGCTCTTCATCGGGCGCTGCGGTCTCGGTGGCGCTGGGCCAGGCCGTGGCCGGGCTGGGCTCGGACACGGGCGGCTCCATCCGCATCCCGGCGGCGCTGTGCGGGCTGGTGGGTTTCAAGAACACGCAGTCGCGCACGCCGCAGGCCGGGGCGTTTCCGCTGTCGACGACCCTGGACACGGTGTGCTCGATGTCGCGCTCGGTGGCCGACTGCCTGGTCGTCGACGCCGTGCTGTCCGGCGCCCCGCTGGCCCTGTCGCCGCGCGACGTGCGCGGCCTGCGGCTGGCGCTGCCACGGACGCTGATGCTGGACACCCTGGAGCCGGCCGTGGCGCGGGCTTTGGAGCGGGCGCTGGGCCGGCTGTCGCAGGCTGGGGCCCACATCGTCGATGTGCCGCTGGCCGAGCTGGCCGAGGTCGCGCAGATCAACGCCCCGGGCGGCTTCTCCGCCGTGGAGGCCTATGCCATCCACCGCGACGCCCTGCGCGACCGGCGCAGCGAGTTCGATCCCCGGGTGGCCGCGCGGATGATGCCGGGCGAGGGCGTGAGCGCGGCCGACTACATCGTGATGCAGCAGCGGCGGGGCGACTGGATCGCGCGCATGGGCCATCGGTTGGCCGGCTTCGACGCCCTGATCTGCCCGACGGTGCCGTTGACGGCGCCGCCGATGGCCGAACTGGTGGCCAGCGACGAGGCCTTCTTCGCCGCCAACCGGCTGCTGCTGCGCAACACCTTCCCGATCAACTTCATGGACGGCTGCGCTTTCACGCTGCCCTGCCAGGCCGGGGGCGAATTGCCGGTAGGCCTGATGCTGGCAGCGCCCGGCGGCCACGACGCGGCCCTGGCGGGCGTGGCACTGGCCGTGGAGCCCTTGCTCGTGGCATGACGGTCCGCCTGTACGTCCCAGCGCCGCTGGCCCGCGGCGCAGAGCTGGATCTGCCCGCCGGTGCGGCCCGCCATGCCCAGGTACGGCGCGTGCAGCCCGGTGAGCGGCTGGTGCTGTTCGACGGCCAGGGCAGCGACTGGCCGGCCGAGGTGCTGGAGATGGGCCGGCAGAACGTCCGCGTGCGCCTGGAGGGCCCGGTCGCCGCCGCCGCAGAGCTGCCGGTGGCCGTGACCCTGGCGCTGGGCATGCCGGCCAACGAGCGCATGGACACCCTGGTCGAAAAGGCCACCGAGCTGGGCGTGGCGTGCATCCAGCCTCTGTTGACCGAGCGCTCGGTGCTGCGTCTGGCCGGCGAGCGCGCCGAGCGCAAGCAGGCCCACTGGCTGGCCATCGCGCAGGCGGCCTGCGAGCAGTGCGGCCGGGCCCGCGTGCCGCTGATCGAGCCCGTGCGCACGCTGGCGGCCTTCCTGCTGTTGCCGGCGCAAGGGCTGCGCCTGCTGCTGAGCCTGGATCCTTCGGCGCGGGCCCTGCCCGAGCGGGCCGCGGTTGCCGGCCCGGCCGTGCTGACCCTGAGCGGACCCGAGGGCGGCCTCACGCCCGATGAAGAAGCACAGGCACGCTCGGCCGGCTACGCCGCCACAGGCCTGGGCGGGCGGGTGTTGCGGGCCGATACCGCGCCGCTGGCCGTGCTGGCCTGGCTGGCCCTGCAATCGCCGACGTCCCCGCCCTGAGCGGGTTGACAGGCCGGCCTTTCCGGGCACAGTGCAGGCATCCAAACCACAGGAGGGCCCCATGGGCTTGCTCGATTCGGTCATCGGTGCCTTGGGCCAAGCGCAAGGGGGCGCCGGCGGCGGCCAGGCAGATCTGCTGGGCGCGCTGGTGGGCATGCTCGGCCAGGGCGGCGGGCTGGGCGGCCTGGCCGGCCTCGTGCAGAAGTTCGAGCAAGGCGGCCTGGGGGACGCCGTCGGCTCCTGGATCGGCACTGGCCAGAACATGCCGGTCTCGGCCGACCAGATCAGCAGCGTGCTGGGCAGCGACACCGTCGCCCGCCTGGCCGAGCAGGTAGGGCTGGGCCACGGCGACGTGGCGCACCAGCTCTCGCAGATGCTGCCGCAGCTGGTCGACAAGCTCACCCCCAACGGCCAGCTGCCTCAGGCAGGTGATCTGGGCGCGGCGCTCGGCGGCGGCGGCCTGGGCGACCTGGCGGGCATGCTGGGCGGCATGCTCAAGCGCTGAGAAGCGGAAGGCAGGGAGGGCCGCACCGGCCCGCGGCGTCAATCCGGTGCCGGCGGGTCCCGGTCCTGTCCCAGGCGGCGCATCGCGCGCCGGATGAACGCCATCTGCTCTTCCACGGTGCGGCAGGTCTCGCACACCACGAGGTGCAGCCTCAGGCGGGCCTGCTCGGCCGCGGGCACCTCGCGGTCCTGCATCTCGCTCAGCAGGCGAGAGACTTCCTTGCAGTCGAGCTGGAGCTTCATCGCTGCCCCTGGAACCATGTGCGGTCCAGGCATTCGCGCAGTTGCATGCGGGCCCGGTAGAGCATCACGCCGCAGTGGTTGCTGGTGATGCCGAGTTCGCTGCAGATGTCGTCGACATCGCGTTCGAGCCACTCGCGCATCATGAACACGCGGCCGATGCGCGCCGGCAGGCGGTCCACGCAGACCTGCAGCGTGTCGAAGAACTGGCTCTGTTGCAGCGCTTGTTCGGGCTGCTGCCAGGCCGGCGGCGCGTCCTGCCAATGGCCGTCGGCCTGGAACAGCGCGTCCAGTGCATCGTCCAGACTCTGCTCGTCCAGCGGCTCGATGTGGACCTCACGACCGCGGCGGCGCAGCACATCGATGATCTTGAACTTGAGGATGCCCGTGGCGTAGGTGCGCAACGAGCTGCGGCCTTCGAAGTTCTCGGGCTTCTCCAGGATGGCCAGCAAAGTCTCGGAGACGACATCTTCGGCCGCGCTGTCGTTTCGCAACTGCGATTGTGCGAAGCGCAACAAGGGCCGATGAAGCGCGGCGAGTTCGGATTCGAGGGTCATGGTGGCGGGTGGGCTTCTAGGGGCGGACCGTGGCAGCCTGACCATAGCGCGGATGCGTGTCGCCTGGCTGTCGTCCTGCCGCACCGGTGCGCGCTCGCCGTTCAGGCCGTGAACCGGCCCCGCTGCTGCAGGGCCACCACCGAAGG
This sequence comes from uncultured beta proteobacterium, assembly GCA_903822435.1. Taxonomy (GTDB): domain Bacteria; phylum Pseudomonadota; class Gammaproteobacteria; order Burkholderiales; family Burkholderiaceae_C; genus Rubrivivax. Next base: position 32,217 of record CAIJPE010000344.1, read on the forward strand.
GGCCTCGATGTCCAGCCAGGTCAGGAAGTCGATGGTCCTGAACTCACGGTCGACGGCCGGCGGGCCGCAGATGGCCGCACCCAGGGCCAGGTAGGCCGACAACAGCCGCGGGATGCGTGGCGCGGTGCCCGCTGCGGCGGCATCCGGCGGGCAGGCGAAGCCGGCCTGCGGGAAGGTCTGCCAGGCCACAGGCGCCAGATGCGGTGCCATGGCCCGGAATGCCGCCAGGCCCGCTGCGGGGTCCTGGGTCGTGAGCGAACTGCAGCCCACGAGGTAGCGCGCGCCGTGTTCGCGGGCGTAGGCCGCGATGCCCTTCCACAGCAGGTTCAGCACGGTGAAGTTGCGGTGGCGCGTGTTGATGCAGGCGCTGCCGAGTTCCAGCATCTGCGCCCGCCAGGCCTCGAAGGGGGCGAAGTCGAATTCCCGCTGACTGTAGTAGCCCAGACCTTCGGCGGCACGGCGCCCCGATTGCAGCCGGTAGGTCCCCACGATCGCGCCGGTGGCCGGGTCCTCCACGATCAGGTGGTCGCACACCGCGTCGAAGGGGTCGGCGTCCAGGCCGGTGTCGTAGGACTGGACGAGACCTTCGTCGAGCTCGAGGTTGAACACTTCGAAGCGCAGCGCCTGCGCAGCGCGCACATCGACCGGCGAACGCGCCAGCCGAGCCTGGTAGGCCACCGGCAACCGGCTGGCCGCAGGGCCGTGGGGGATGGTCTGGGCGATCAACATGGTGCGGGGACTCGCTGGAAGCGGATGAGGGCTGTGCCTGTGTCGCGCCCGGTGGCCACGGGCTTACATCGAAGCCACCGTTTTGTAATATGCCGCTCACTTTGCCGACTGTCGATGACGATTTGTCGATGCCCGCATCCTTCCGCGCCGACGTCCCTCCCGGAGTCCCTGCATGCCCGACCCGTTTGCACCGCCGAGTGCCACCCCGCGCAGGTTGCTGCTGCGCGACCGGCTGCATGCGGCGCCGCGTGGGCGCTTGTGGACGGCACTGGGCGTGGCCCTTGCGGCCGTCGGCTGCGCTCCGCCAGGCCCGCGCACGCCCGACTCGGCGTTGCAGGGCCTGCGGGCGCGGGTCGAGGTGGGGGCACCGCTGAATGCATCGGTTAGCTATCTGCGGGCGGGCGCGGCCGACGGCACGCGACTCATTCTCGTGCACGGCACGCCGGGCTCTGCCCAGGGGTGGGCCGACTACCTGGCCACGCCGCCCGCGGGCATGGAAGTGGTGGCCCTGGACCGGCCCGGCTTCGGCGAGAGCGGCCCCGAGGGTGCCCGCACCTCACTGGAAGACCAGGCCCGCGCGGTCGCCGCGCTGCTGCCGGCGGACGGCAGGCCGGTGATCCTGCTCGGGCATTCCCTGGGCGGGCCCATCGCCGCCCTGGTGGCTGCCGAACATGCCGACCGCATCCAGGCCGTGGTGCTGCTGGCTGCGTCGCTCGACCCCGCCCAGGAGCGTATCCACCCCATGCAGCAGGTGGGGGCGTGGCCCGCCGTGCGCAGCCTGCTGCCTCGCAGCATCCGCAACGCCAACGCCGAACTGATGGCGCTCAAGCCCGAACTCGAGTCCCTGGCGGCGATGCTCCCGCGGATCACCGCCAAGGTGGTCATCGTCCACGGCACGAAAGACGACCTCGTGCCCGTGGCCAACGTGCCATTCATGCAGGCACGGCTGACCGGCGCCCGGTGCGTGCGGACCGTGCTGCTGGAAGGCCGCAACCACTTCCTGCCCTGGAACTCCGAGGCCGCCGTGCGCGACGCCATCCGCATGGCGCAGGAGCCGGCATGCTGAGCGGATGGCACGCCTTGCTGGTGTGGTTCCAGTCGGTGCTGTCGGGCATGGCCTCGCCTGGCGTGATTGCCGCGGTGCTGGCGCTGACCACCCTGCTGCTCGAAGACCTGGCCATCGCTGCGGGCGTGGCGCTGGCGACGCAGGGGGTGATCTCGTGGGGTCTGTCGCTGGCCGCCGTGGGGGGTGGCATCGCGCTGGGCGACATCGGCCTGTATGGCCTGGGGATGGCCGCCACGCGGGTGCCCTGGCTGCACCGCCGCTACGTGGGCGAGCGTTCGTCGTGGGCGCGCGAACAGCTCGTTCGCCGCCTGCCGAGCGCCGTCCTGCTGGCGCGCGTGATCCCTGGGCTGCGGTTGGCCACTTACACCGCCTGCGGCTTCGTCCGCGTTCCCTTGCCACCGTTCTGCGCGTGGGTGGCGGTGGCCGTGGCCCTGTGGACGCTGGGCCTTTATGCCCTGAGCGCAGCCATCGGCCAGGCCCTGGCCGACCGCCTGGGCTTGCCGCCTGCCGTGGCGGTGGCCCTTCCGATCCTGGTGCTGGCAGCGGCCGTGCCGCTGGTCCGCCGGGCCCGTCAACGTTCCCTGCGGAGCGCATCCACTTGACCACCTCGACCCCCATGGCCACCTTGACCACCGCAGCGCCCAGCGGCTCGCCCCGGCCCCACCAGGGCATGCCCGCCTTCGACCAGGAAGGCGCCCCTTTGAGCTTTTTCGAGTTCTGGCCGATGTGGGCCTTCTACCCCCCGGTCATGCTGTATGCCGCCTGGCTGATGCTGCGCTACCGCGGCGCGCTGCTGCCGACGGTGGCCAACCCTTCCTTTCCCGGGGGCGGTTTCTATGGTGAGTCCAAGGCCGAGATCCTGGCGCTGGCCATGCGCCACGTGCCGCAGTGGGTGGCGCCCTTCGTGCCGGTCGAGCGGCCGGCACAAGGCCCCGAGGACGTCGGCGCCGAGGTGGATTCGGCGCGGGCCGCACTGGCGGCTGCGGGCATCGATGGCCCGGTGGTGGCCAAGCCCGACCTCGGTTGCCGGGGAGCCGGCGTGAAGCTGGTGCGCACCCCGGCCGATCTTCGGTCTTACCTGCAAGGCTTCCCGCGCGGGGCCACGCTGCTGCTGCAGAAGTTGGTGCCCTTCGAAGGCGAGGCCGGCATCTTCTACTGCCGCCGTCCGGGCCAGGCCCGCGGGCGCATCGTCTCCATCACGCTGAAGTACTTCCCCTACGTCACCGGCGACGGGCGGCGCACGCTGCGGCAGCTCATCGGGGACGATCCCCGGGCAGGCCAGTTGCAGCACCTGTACCTGCGCCGGCATGCGGCCCGGCTGGACGAGGTACCCGCCGCGGGGGAGTCCATCCGCCTGGCCTTTGCGGGCAGCCACAGCCGCGGTGCCATCTTTCGCAACGGCAACCACCTGGTCACCCCCGAGATGGAAGCCCGCTTCGATGCCATCGCGCAGGCGATGCCTGAATTCCACTTCGGCCGCTTCGATGTCCGCTTCGAGCGCTTCGACGAGGTGCAGCGCGGCGCGGGCTTCACCATCGTCGAGATCAATGGCGCGGGAGCCGAGAGCACGCACATCTGGGACCGTCGCACCGGCTTGCTGCAGGCCTGGCGCGACCTGATGCGGCAGTACCGCTGGCTCTTCGAGATCGGCCACGCCAACCGCGCCCGGGGCTTCCAGCCCATGACCCTGTCGGCCTTCATGCAGGGCTATCGGCGCGAGAAGCTGCTGACGCCGCAATACCCGGCCACCGACTGAGCCTTGGGCCGACCCGAAAGGCGCTCCCCCCTGAGCGGATGCCGGACACCCCGGCGGTGATCACACTGACAGCCGGCTTCGTCATCGTGCCCGTGGGGCAGCCGAGCGGGCCGTAGCGGCCCTCGGAGGCCCTGTGTGCCGGGGCCGCGTAATGTCCGTCGGTCGGCACCGACTACTGGCGAGTCACCCACCCATTCGCCCGCCATGACGCCTTCCGTCAACGCCGAAGCCACCCGCCTGCTGGACTTCAACCACCACCTGCTCGATCAGGCCCTGGGCCTCGTCGCGGCCCATGAACGCCCCGGCGCCCCGCCCTTCGCCACGCCCGCGGGCGCGCACCTGCGGCACGTCATCGAGCACTACGAGGCCCTGCTCATCCCCCGGCGGCCCGGCACGGTGGACTACGACAGCCGCCGGCGCGACCCGGAAGTCGAGCGCAGCCCGCGGGCGGCCCGCGCCCGGCTGCAGGCCCTGCAACAGTGCCTCCAACTGTGGCGCGACGCGGCGCTGGGCGCGGTGCTGCAGGTGCGCGGGCAGGGCGGCACGGCGGGCGAGTTCGGCTTCGAGGTGGCCTCCACGCTCGGACGCGAACTGGCCTTCCTGGCCAGCCACACGGTGCACCATTTCGCGCTGCTCAAGCCGCACTGCCTGCAGCACCACCTGGCCGTCGACGCCGACTTCGGCAAGGCCCCGGCCACGGTGGCCCATGAACGCGCGCGGGACACCGCCCCCACCCCCACCCTCATGAAGGAGATCCCATGTCACAACGCCCTCTCGGCCGTCTGAGCCGTCGCCCGGCACTGGCCCTGCTGGCCGCCCTGGGCGCCGCCGCGCTCTTCACCGCCGGCCCGGCTCTGGCTGCCCCGCCCATCAACACCTTGAAGACAGGTCTCTTCGGTGGCAGCACCGACACGGCCATCAACGGCTACGACACGGTGGCCTATTTCACCGATGGCAAGCCGGTCAAGGGCCAGGACGCGCTGGCCACCGAGTGGATGGGCGCCAAGTGGAAGTTCGCCACGCAGGCGCACCTGGACTTGTTCAAGGCCAACCCCGAAAAGTACGCTCCCCAGTACGGCGGCTACTGCGCCTACGGCGTCACGCAAGACAACCTGGTGAAGGTCGAGCCCGATCAGTTCACGGTGCTGGACGGCAAGCTTTACCTGAACTACGACGCCGGCGTGCAGGCCAAGTGGCTGAAGGACACGACGGGCTACATTCGCCAGGCCGACGCCAAGTTCAAGGACCTGCTGAAGAAGTGATGCGGCCCGTTTCCCGGGCGGCTCACCGCCCCACCTTCAACCCTTCCAGGAGAACGGCCATGAACTGGCTCAAGAAGAACGGCCATTGGCTGCTCACGGCGTATGTGGCTTTCGTATTCATCCAGTCGCTGTTCTTCAAGTTCACGGGCTCGCCCGAGACGGTCTACATCTTCCAGGGCAAGCTCGACCCGTGGGCCGCGTCGCTGGGCTTCCCGGGGCTGTTCGCGCCGGGCGGGCTGTTCTCGGCCAAGGTGGTGGGCAGCTTCGAGCTCATCGCCTCGGTGCTGCTGCTGGCCGGTGCGGCAATGTCGCAGCAGCGTGCCGTTCAGGTGCTGGGGGCTGCCATGGGCCTGGGCGTGATCAGCGGCGCCATCTTCTTTCACCTGTTCACGCCGCTGGGCGTGGCCGTGGTGAACACCGACGGCAGCAGCGACGGCGGGCAGCTCTTCATGCTGGCCTGCGGCGTGTGGCTGTCGTGCGCCTTGCTGCTCTGGATCCGCCGCGCGGTGTGGCTGGGCTGGCTGGCGCGCCTGACCGGCCCGCGCGGCATGCAGCTGCGCTAAGGCAGACCCCGCTCGGTCGCCTGCCGGGCCACGGCATAGGCTGCATCCACCTCGGCGTGTTCGAGTTCCAGACCGAACCCGTCGGCCAGCACGTCGGCCAGTTCGGCCCGGCTGAGCAGCGACGATTCCCGCGTTCCCCCCGTGGCGTGGGTGCGTTGGGTCAGCTGCAGGTTCCACAGGATGAGGCGCGCATCGTCGGTGGCCCGGCCCAGGGCCAGGTTCTGCGCCAGCGGAAAGCCCGGGTGGGTGGCGGCATACCAGTTGCCGATCTCGCGGTCGGGCGCCTGCAGGTCCCGGTCGATGACGCTGTAGCAGTCGCTGAAGCCCTGCGAGCCCTGGATCTGCAGCAGCCACTCGCCACCGGCTTCCACCCAGCGATAGCGACTGCCGGGCGTGGCCTGCTCGGTGGTGTCGAAGAGGCGCAGCGGAGCCAGCGGCGCCAGGCCGCCGAAGCCGACGTCGGCCAGGTGGTCGACACCCGCGAGCCTCACGCGCAAGGCCATGTGCGACCGGCCAGTGACCACGCCGGCCGGTGCGCCGGTGCGGACCCGGGCTTCCAGTGCCCGCACCTCGAAGCCCATGGCCTGCAGGGCCGCCATGAACAGGCTGTTCTGTTCGTAGCAGTAGCCCCCGCGGCGGCGCAGCACCAGCTTGGCCTGCAGGCTGCCGATGTCCAGCGCTGGCACGCGCTGCGCCAGCACGTCGATGTTCTCGAAGGGAATGTGCCTTGCTTGGCAGCCGATGAGTTCGGCCAGGGTCTCGGCCGTGGGATCGGCCGCGCCGGCGTAGGCGATGCGGCGCCAGTAGGCCGCCAGGTCGAGCGGCGGCCGGATCGGATCGGAAGGAGGCTGCAGCATGCCCGCATTCTGGCGCCGGCCGGCCTTTCACTAAGATCGAGTCAACCCAACCGACATCGCAGCCACTGCCATGACCCACGCCCAGGCCATCGTCTTCGACGCACCCCGGACCCTCTCGGTCCAGACCCTCGAACTCAAGCCCTTCGAGGACGCCGACCTGGAGGTGGCCGTGAGCTTCAGCGGCATCAGCACCGGGACCGAGCGGCTGCTGTGGGACGGCACCATGCCGCCCTTTCCAGGCCTGGGATACCCCTTGGTGCCGGGCTACGAGACGGTGGGCACCGTGGTGCGTGCCGGGCCGCAGGCCACCGTGCCGTTGGGCGCCCACGTGTTCATCCCCGGATCCTACAGCTTCCAGGGCGTGCGCAACATCTTCGGCGGCGCCGGCTCGCGCCTGATCGTGCCGCACGACCGCGTGGTGCAGGTGGCGCCCGAGTTCGGGCCGAAGGCGGTCTTGCTGGCGTTGGCAGCCACCTGCTATCACACGGTGGCCATCGGGGGCACGCGCGAGCCCATGGTGCCGCCCGACCTGATCGTGGGCCACGGCGTGATGGGCCGTTTGCTGGCGCGCATCTGCCTGGCCCTGGGCTGGCCGGCGCCCACGGTCTGGGAAACGCAAGCCGTGCGCCGAGAGGGTGCCACCGGTTACCCGTGCATCCATCCTGACGAAGACACCCGCAAGAACTACCGGGCCATCTACGACGTCAGTGGCGACGGCAGCCTGCTGAACGGCCTGATCTCGCGCCTGGCGCCGGGCGGCGAGGTGGTGCTGGCCGGCTTCTACAAGCAGGACCTGAACTTCGCCTTCGCCCCGGCCTTCATGCGCGAAGCCACCCTTCGCGTGGCCGCCCAGTGGAAGAAGCATGACCTGCTGGCCGTGACGGCCCTGGCCGAAAGCGGCGCGCTGTCGCTGGACGGCCTGATCACGCATACGTTGAAGATCGGCCAGGCGCAGCAGGCCTACGAAATCGCCTTTGGCGACCCGCAGTGCCTCAAGATGATGATCGACTGGCGCGGCTGAGGCTTGCGACGGATGTTCAGGCCCGGGCCTCGGGCAGCTGCCAGTCCACCGCGATCTCGCCGGTGATGGACCCCTGGGTCCCGAAGGTGCGTTCGATCACCCGCACCTGAAGGCCGCTGGCCGTGCGCTCCACCATCACGACCGTGGAGCAGCGCGTGCCGTACACGCGGCCCGTACCCGGGTCTTCGATGCGGATGCAGGCGCTGGAAAGTTGCTGCTCGCGCAGCAGCGGCACGCCGGTGTCGGGCAGTTGGTCATCCGGCGCTGCCCTGCGGTCGGCCAGGGCCGCGAAGGCCGCCGCGGCCAGACCCGCCGCATCGGGCCCGGCGTCCAGCGCGGCCTGCAGCCGCCGCTTGAGCACCGTCACTTTCGGCCAGGGGGTATCCAGCGCGGCATTCGAAAGCCCCACCAACCCGGGACCCAGGCGCCGATGGGCCGGGGCCCGGTTGCTGGCCCAGAGCGCCGAATGCTCGGCCGCCCGGGCGCCTGCCAGCAGGTCGGCCGCATAGAGGTTGAAGCCGTTGCGGGGTGGGCTGTCCAGCCACCGCAGCGCCTGGGCATCGTCCGTCCCCGGCCCGGCCAGGTTGCCGGGTGCGCTGCGCAGCCATTGCAGGACCAGCGCCCCGCGCGAAGCGGCCGCAGGGTCGAAGCGGCCGGGCTCGCGGACGTTGGTGACCAGGGCCAGCGCCCCGGTCTCGGTCAGGCCCAGCCAGGTCCCGCCCGCAGACAGGTCGCGCCCGCTGAGCACCGGCGGCCCCCCGTTGTCGGGCTGCCACCAGGCCAGCGGCATCGTCGGGCGATCGAAGAATTCATCGCGGTTGGAGGCCAGCACCCACGGAAAGCGTTCGCTGCGGGCGACGGCAATGGCAGCCAGGCACATGCGCGGGATCGTACGCCGGCCTTCAATCGGCCTTGCGGCCGAAGGCGGGGTCGATCCGCACGAAGGCGGCCGCCGCGAACGAGGGCAGCGTGGCCAGGCAACCCCAGCAGAAGAAGTTGAAGTAGCCCAGGTGGTCGGCCAGCCAGCCCGCCCACATGCCAGGGATCATCATGCCCAAGGCCATGAAGCCGGTGCACAGCGCGTAGTGCGCCGTCTTGTGCGGGCTCTGGCCGTTGGCGTCGCCGGCCACCAGCAGCATGTACACCATGTAGGCCGTGAAGCCGAAGCCATAGCCGAATTGTTCCAGCGCCAGGGCCGCGCTGACCACGGCCAGGCTGCCGGGCTGCCAGGCGGCCAGCGCCACGAACACCAGGTTGGGCAGGTGCATGCAGATCATCAGCGGCCACAGCAGCCGCTTGAGCCCGCCCCTGGAGATCACCCAGCCGCCCAGCAAGCCGCCCAAGGTGAGCGCCGCCACGCCCACCGTGCCGTAGGCGATGCCCACGTCCTGCGTCTTCAGTCCCAGGCCCCCGGCCGCCGGTGCGTCGAGCAGGAAGGGCGTGACCATCTTGAGCATCTGTGCCTCCGCGAATCGGTACAGCAGCAGGAAGGCCAGGATGCGCCCGATCCCCGGCTTGCGCAGGAAGGCCATGAACACGCCGACGAACGCCGCCACCGGCCCCGGGCCGCCCGGGCCCGAGGCGTCTGGCGCGGGACGGTCGGCAGCCGGCGTGGGCAGGCTCCACAGGTGGACCAGCGCGGCCAGGCCGAAGACCACGGCCAGCTGCCCGAACACCCAGGCCCAGGCCAGCGCCGGCCGGCCCAGACGCTCTTGCAGCAGGCCGGCCAGGTACACGATGCCGCCCTGCCCGCTGATCATGGCCAGCCGGTAGAACGTGCTGCGCACGCCCACGAAAGCAGCCTGGGCCTGCTGGGGCAGCGCCAGCATGTAGAAGCCGTCGGCGGCGATGTCGTGGGTGGCCGAGGCAAAGGCCAGCAGCCAGAAGACGGCCAGCGTGGTCTGCAGGAAGGCCGGGCCCGGCAGCGCCAGGGCCACACCCGCCAACGATGTGCCGATGAGGAACTGCATGGCCACGATCCAGCGCCGCTTGGTCCCCAGCAGGTCCACCAGCGGCCCCCACAGCGGCTTGATGACCCACGGCAAGTAGAGCCAGCTGGTCAGCAGGGCGATCTCGGTGTTGCCGATGCCCAGGTTCTTGTACATCACGACGGCCAGCGTCATGACGACCACGTAGGGCAGGCCCTGGGCGTAGTAGAGGGTGGGGACCCAGCGCCAGGGGCTGGCGTGAAGCGGGGTGGGCTGGGCTGGCACGGGCTTCATGTTCACACGAAATCGCGCCGACCCCATTCGGCCTGGCTGTGGCGCGCGCGCCTCGCTTGTTGGTTATCCCCCTTGGTCCGGCCGATGGCCCCGTTTATGCTTCTCCGGAGGTTGAAGTCCAGACCAGAACCGTTCGCAAGACACGAGGAGTTGCGATGAATTTCGGGATCACCGTGGGCGGCATCGCCCTGTTGGGCTTGGCCGCCGGCGCTTGGGCGCAAGGCACCGAGCAGCGCATCGAAATTACCGGCTCGAGCATCAAACGCATTGCCTCCGAAGGCGCGCTGCCGGTGCAGATCATCTCTCGCAAGGAGCTGGAGCGCCAGGGCATCTCCAGCGCCGAGCAGCTGGTGATGCAGATCAACATCAACGGCAACGGGTTGGACAACCTCGCCAGCAACTCCGACGTGGCGGCGGGTTCGTCACGCGGCAACAACGGCCTGTCGGCGGCCAACCTGCGCATGCAGGGCGCCAACGCCACGCTCGTGCTGCTCAACGGCCGGCGCGTGGCCATCGCCGGCCTGAGCGGTGGTGTCGTCGACCTGCAGCAGATTCCCTTTGCCGCCATCGAGCGCATCGAAATCCTCAAGGATGGTGCGTCATCGCTGTACGGCACCGACGCCATCGGCGGCGTGATCAACTTCATCACGCGCAAGGACTACACCGGCCTGCAGCTCTCGGGCTTCGCCGACATCGACCAGCACCCGGGTGGCAACATCTACAAGGGCTCGATCACCGCCGGCATGGGCAACCTGGACACCGACAGGTACAACCTGATGGCCACCGCCACACACAGCGAGAACAAGGCCCTCTCCGGCAGCCAGCGCGACTTCGTCAACACCTTCCAGTCCAACCGCGGCGTTTCGCCCGACACGCGCGGCACGCCCTACGCCACGGTGTTCGCCATCGGCAACATCACGAACATCCTGAGCACGCCCGCCTCGAACAGCACCGGGCCCGCGCTGCCCGGCGGCGGCGCCCAGACCTACAACGGCATCAACACGCTGAACCTGCCCGGCCAGGCCGGCTGCAACAGCATCTCGGGCATGGGGGCCTACGACTACCTGCTGTGGTCGGCCCCGAACGCCAAGTATGGCTGCGCCTGGGACACCGGCCGGGCCGCGGCCCTGCAGCAGCCGGTGAGCAACGACAACTTCCTGGCGCGTGGCACGTTCAAGCTGGGCGAGCATGAACTCTTCGTCGAAGCCACCGCCGCGCGCGTGAAGTCGCAGAAGAGCTTCTCGCCGAACCAGATCTCCACCAGCACCTCCAGGTCGAGCTTCTTCTATGACCTGGGCTACCCCAGCACCGGCCCGGCCTACTCGAGCGTCTACAACGCTCTGGTTTCGACGTTCCCGGCGCTGGCCGCCAACAACGGGGCACCGATCGGCTTCCGCTGGCGTTGCATGCCGTGCGGCAACCGCGAGATCGGCACCACTTCCGACACCTCGCGCATCGTCGTCGGCGCGGAGGGCCCGCTGAGCTCCCTGGGCATGGCCGGCTGGGACTACAAGGTCGGCTTCATGGCGGCATCCAGCGACGCCAAGTCGCGCCTGGACAGCGGCTACTTCTATGGCGCGCCCTTCGCGAACCTGCTGAACACCGGCCTTCTGAACCCGTTCTCGCCGGACGGATCGCAGACCGCGGCCGCACTCACCGCGCTGGCCGGGGTGAGCGCCAACGGCGTGACGCTCTACGGCGGCAAGTCCACGCTCACGGCCTTCGACGGCACGGTCACCGGTACCTTGTTCAAGCTCCCGGCCGGCGACGTGCAGGCCGCGCTGGGCACCGACCTGCGCACCGAGAAGTACCGCTTCAACGGCAACGCCAGCGACCTCGCCACCCAGGCCGCCGTCTACAACGCGCCCTTCGACAGCATCAACTCGCTGGACACCGTCAAGCGCGACATCAAGGCGGTCTTCGCCGAATTCCTGATCCCGGTGGCGAAGTCGCTGGAAGTGACGCTGTCGGCGCGCACCGACGACTACACGGGCTTCGGCAGCACGACCAACCCCAAGGCCTCGTTCCGCTTCACACCGCTGGGCGACGCAGTGCTGTTTCGTGGTTCCTACAGCACCGGCTTTCGCGTGCCGACTTTCGCCCAGGAGTTCTTCGGGGTCACCACGACGCAGTACGTCGGCGCCAATCTCGTCGACCCGGCCACCTGTCCTTCGCTGGTGGTTTCGAGTGCGCCGGGCTGCGCGTCGATCACACCCAACGTCCTGTCCGGCGGCAAGCCATCCCTGGGCCCCGAGAAGTCCAAGCAGGGCAACCTGGGGGTGGTGTGGGCGCCGATCCCCGAGTTCAGCGCCAACCTCGACTGGTGGACCATCACCCGCACCAACACCATCCAGAGCCTGGACCTGACGACGCTGTCGCAGAACTACGGCTCCTTCCAGAGCGCCTTCGTCCGTGACGCCAATGGCGTGCTGCAGACCATCGACGACCGCTGGATCAACTCGGGCGGCACCATCACCAAGGGCCTGGAGCTTGGCTTCAAGGCCAATGGCAAGGTCATGGGCGGGCGTTGGGGTCTCATCTATGACCTGTCCTACCTGCTCGACAAGAAGTCCAAGGTCGTGCCCGGCGCAGGGTGGGGCCCCAGCGAAGTGGCCGTGGCCACCCGCACGGGCGACATCGGCCTGCGCTGGAAGCACACCCTGGAGGGCACTTACGCCCAGGGCGACTGGAGCGGCAGCCTGGTGCAGGTCTGGCGCAGCGGCTACGCCGACTTCGTGCTGCCCGGCGTGGCCAACGGCACCGTCACCCCGCCCGATTGGAGCCCGCTCGTCAAGGAGTACGTGACGTACAACACCAGCGTGAGCTACACCGGCATCAAGGGCCTGACCCTGACGGCCGGCGTGAAGAACCTGTTCGACACCAAGCCGCCTTTCAGTGCCACCTACGACACCAACACCGGTGCCGGCAGCTCCTGGGAGCCGCGCGTGGCCGATCCGCGCCTGCGTTCCTTCACCTTCCTGGTCGACTACAAGTTCTTCTGACCGCGCGCCGCGCGAGCGGCCATGTGGGCGCTGCTCAAGAAGCTCGCCACCCTCGTGCCCACCGTGCTGGGCGTGACGGTGGCGGCCTTCGCCCTGATCCGCCTGATCCCGGGCGATCCCATCGAGATCATGGTCGGCGAGCGCCGGCTCGACCCGGCCGCGCACGCCGCGCTGATGCACCGCCTGGGCCTGGACCAGTCGCTCCCGGTGCAGTATCTGCATTACCTGGGGCAGCTGGCGCACGGTGACCTGGGCCAGAGCCTGGTCACGCACGAGAGCGTGGCCCGCGAATTCGCGGTGCTGTTCCCGGCCACGGTGGAACTGGCGCTCGTGGCTTTCCTGCTGGCGCTGGTGCTGGGGCTGACGCTGGGTGTGGCGGCCGCGTTGTGGCGAGGCACCTGGCTCGATCAGGCGGTGATGGCGCTGGCCACCCTGGGGCACTCGATGCCGGTGTTCTGGTGGGGCCTGATCCTGATCATGGCCTTCTCGGTCGGCCTGGAGTGGACCCCGGTCAGCGGGCGCATCGGCATCGAGTTCGACGTCGACCCGGTCACCGGC
>CAIJPE010000345.1 GCA_903822435.1 uncultured beta proteobacterium
GACCCGTCCCGCCTTCCTGGAGCGATTGCCATGACCCGTCCCGCCATCCTCGTCGCCCGTGCCGTCTTCCCAGAGGTGGTGTCGCGGCTGCGCCAGCACTTCGATGTGGAGGACAACCCCACCGACACCATCTTCACCCCGGCCCAGCTGATCCAGCGGCTGCAAGGCAAGCAGGGCGCCTTCACCACGGGCAGCGAGCGCATCGGTGCCGAATTGCTGGCGGCCTGCCCGCAACTGCGCGTGGTGTCCAACATGGCGGTGGGCTACAACAACTTCGACGTCGAGGCCCTGACCTCCCGCGGCGTGCTGGCCACCAACACGCCCGACGTGCTGACCGAAACCACCGCCGACTTCGGCTTCGCCCTGATGATGGCCACGGCGCGCCGCATGGCCGAGAGCGAGCAATACCTGCGCCGCGGCGAGTGGACCAAGTGGGCCTACGACATGTTCACCGGGAGCGATATCCACGGCTCTACGCTGGGCATCCTGGGCATGGGCCGCATCGGCCAGGGCATTGCCCGGCGCGGGGCCCTGGGCTTCGGCATGCGGGTGATTTATCACAACCGCAGCCGCTTGCCGGCCGAGACCGAAGCCGCCGTGGGCGCGCGGTACGTCGACAAGGCCACGCTGCTGGCGCAGGCCGACCACCTGGTGCTGGTGCTGCCCTATACGGCCGAGAACCACCACGTGATCGGCGCGGTCGAACTCGCGGCCATGAAACCGACGGCGACGCTCACCAACATCGCCCGGGGCGGCATCGTCGACGACGCCGCGCTGGCGCAGGCCTTGCGCGATCGGCGCATCGCCGCAGCGGGCCTGGATGTGTTCGAAGGCGAGCCGGCCCTCAACCCGGCGCTGCTGACGGTGCCCAACGTCGTGCTCACACCCCACATCGCCAGCGCCAGCATCGCGACCCGCCGGGCCATGGCCGACCTGGCGGCCGACAACCTCATCGCTGCCCTGACCGGCGGCGTTCCGCCCACGCCCATCAACCCGGCGGTACTGCCCCTGCGCACCTGAGACAATCGGGGGCTCATGCCCGACTGGATCCAACTTGCGCTGCTGGCGCTGAACCTGCTGCTGTTGCTCGCCGTCGTGTTCCTGGTGGCCCGGCCCCGCGGCGAACCCGCGGCCGACCGCACGCTGGCGCAGATCGAGCGCCTCGAGCGCGAACTGCGCGATGAACTCGGCCGGCAAGGGCAGGGCACGCGGGCCGACCTCGGTACCTTCCAGCAGATGCTGCTGGCCCAGAGCGGAGACGTCGCCCGCACGCAGAACGAGCAGATCGACAGCTTCCGCACCCAGCTTGCGAGCACGCAGTTGCAGACCGAAGACGCGCTGCGCCGGTTCAGCCACACGCTGGTCGAACAGCTGCGCCTGCTGTCCGAAGCCAACGAACGGCGCCTGAACGACGTGCGGATGGCCGTGGACACCCGGCTGGCAGCGCTGCAGGAGGGCAACGAGAAGAAGCTCGACCAGATGCGCGCCACGGTGGACGAGAAGCTGCAGGCCACGCTGGAGCAGCGCCTGGGCGAGAGCTTCAAGCAGGTGGCCGACCGGCTCGAGCAGGTGCACAAGGGCTTGGGCGAGATGCAGACGCTGGCGCGCGACGTGGGAGCGCTGAACCGCGTGCTGACCAACGTGAAGACGCGCGGCGTGTTCGGCGAAGTGCAGCTGGCCGGCCTGCTGGAACAGGTCTTCACGCCCGAGCAGTACGCCACGCACGTGGCCACGGTGCCGGGCAGCAACGAGCGGGTGGAGTTCGCGATCCGGTTGCCCGGCCGGGAAGCCGGGCCGGACGGGGGCCCGCCGTTGTGGTTGCCCATCGATGCCAAGTTCCCGCGGGAGGACTACGACCGCCTGCTCGATGCCCATGAACGCGCCGACCCCGCTGCGATGGAAGTGGCGGCCAAGGCCATCGAGACCCGGCTGCGCCTGGAGGCCCGAAGCATCCGCGACAAGTACGTATCGCCCCCGCACACCACCGACTTCGGCATCCTCTTCCTGCCCACCGAGGGCCTGTACGCCGAGGCCTTGCGCCGGCCCGGACTGGCCGAGTCACTGCAGCGCGAATGCAAGGTGATGCTGGCCGGCCCCACCACCTTGCTGGCCTTGCTCAACAGCCTGCAGATGGGTTTCCGCACCCTGGCGCTGGAGCGACGCTCGGCCGAAGTGTGGGACGTGCTGGGCGCCGTGAAGACCGAGTTCGGCAAGTTCGGCGAGGTGCTGGCCAAGACGCGCAAGAAGCTGCAGGAGGCCAGCAACACCATCGAGGACGCCGAGGTGCGAACCCGCGCCATGTCGCGGCAGCTGCGCAGCGTGGAGGCCATGCCGGAGGCCCGTTCAGCGCAACTCCTGCCGGGCCTTTCCGGGGACGCCCAGGCCGAGGACGCCCATGGCTGACCCCGTCCCGTCGGCGGCCATCGAATCCACCCCCCCGTCGGCTGCGCCGCCGCCCCTGCACACCGCGCGCTCGGGCCGGGTGCTCACCGCGCTGGTCGCGGGCCAGCTGGGCATGCACTCGGCCATGGCCGGTCTGCGCATGGCTGCACCGCTGCAGTTGCTGCGCGAAGGGCAGAGCGCGTGGACGGTGGGCCTGCTGCTGGCCCTGTTCGCCCTGGCCCCGGTGTTGTTCGCGCTGCCGGCGGGCCGGCTGGCCGACCGGCTGGGCTACCACCGGCCGGTGTACCTGGCGGTAGCGGTCGCCGCGTCGGGCTGCCTGCTGGCGCTGGCGTCCACCTTCTGTGCCGGGCCTTTGCACCTGGGCCTGTTGTGCGCGGCCGCCATGGCCACGGGGGCTGGTGCCAACCTGGGCATGCTGACCATCCAGCGCACGGCCGGCCTCACGGCCCGCGACAGCACCGAGCGTGTGCGGGTCTTCAGCTGGCTCGGCGTGGCGCCTTCTTTCTCCAACGTGATCGGCCCGGTGACCACCGGCCTGATGATCGATGCCTTCGGCTTCCGCGCGGCCTTTGCGCTGCTGCTGCTGATGCCGCTGTCCACCCTGCTGTCGGCGCGTGCGGTGCCACACCTGCCCCCGGCCGGCAGCGCGGTGCGCGGCCCGCACCACACGGCCTGGGACCTGCTTCGCGCACCCGGCCTCCAGCGGCTGCTGGTGGTGAACTGGCTGCTGTCGATGTGCTGGGACGTGCACACCTTTGCGGTTCCGGTGCTCGGACACGAACGGGGCTTCTCGGCCAGCACCATCGGCCTGATCCTGGGCAGCTTCACGCTGTCGGTCACGGGCGTGCGGTTGGTGATCCCCTGGATGGCGCACCGCCTGAGCGAGATCACCGTCCTGCGCTGCGCCATGTTCGGCACCGGCGTGGTGTTCGCGTTGTATCCCCTGGCCCCGAACGCCTGGGCGATGGGCGGTCTGGCGCTGCTGCTGGGTCTGACATTGGGCAGCGTGCAGCCGATGATCATGTCCATGCTCTATCACCTCACGCCCGACCATCGGCATGGCGAGGCGCTGGCCTTCCGGTCGATGGCGCTGAACATGTCCAGCACGGCCATGCCCTTGATCTTCGGCGCCACCGGCACGCTGGTCGGTGCGGCGGTGCTCTTCTGGGTGGTGGGCGGCGCGGTGGGCGCTGGCTCGTGGGTGGCGCGGCGCTTGGCCGCGTCGCGCTGACCTAGAAGCGCAGGCCGCCGGGCATCACGGGTTCGGCACGCCGCTCAGGCGCGGCAGGCGCCGATGCGGCCGTCTTGGCCGGCGCGGCGCGATCGGCCGATGCGCTGACGGTGGCGACGGGGTAGTTGCGCGGCAACTTCGATTCGCGCGGGTAGCCGGCCACATCCAGGTAGGCCGACCAGTCGGATTCGGACAGGCCTCGCACGGGCTGGGCGCCGATGGTCAGGGCGGGAACGGTGCGGCCGCCCACCGCCTTTTCCAGGGCCTGCGCGTCGTCTTCGCTGGTCACCCGTCGCTCGGTAAAGGGGACGCCCCGCGTCAGCAGCAGCTTGCGGCCTGCGTCGCAGCTGGGGCAGTCGGCGGTGGTGTAGAGAGTGACTGGATAGCGCTGCACCGCCTGCCGGAGTTCAAGCGGCAAGGCGACCTCGGGTGCGCTGACCACGGCACCGCTGCGCCCGAGTTGCACCACGCGCGCCGAGGTCTCGGCAGGAGGGCGGTCGGTGTAGGTGACGTGGCCTTCGGCGTCGACGATCTTGAACTGCGCCCAGGCCAGCGTGCCTGTGGCCAGGCAGAGCGCGGCGGTGATCGATCGGGCCAGGGACCGGACAGGGGTCATCGCGTTCACGCAGGGTGCTTCAAGGGGCCGCGCCGCTGAAAATGCATTCGGCAAATCTAGCGCACCTGCACTGGCAACTCAAGGCGCCACGGGCCCTGCAGCCCACGGCGCAGTCGGCAGAGCGTGACTTTCGCACTTCAGGCGCCGGCCCGACGAGCTTCGGCCGCCTCGAGGGTGTTGAAGAGCAGCATCGTGATGGTCATGGGCCCCACGCCACCCGGCACCGGGGTGATCCAGCCTGCCACCTCGCGCACCGCGGCAAAGTCGACGTCGCCGCAGAGCTTGCCTTCGTCGTTGCGGTTCATGCCGACGTCGATGACGATGGCGCCGGGCTTGACCATGTCGGCGGTGAGCGTGTTGCGCCGGCCCACCGCCGCCACCACCACGTCCGCCTGCCGGGTGTGCAGGGCCAGGTCGGGGGTGGCGCTGTGGCACACCGTGACGGTGGCGTGCGCCTGCAGCAGCAGCAGGGCCATGGGCTTGCCCACGGTGTTGCTGCGGCCGATGACCACGGCATGCAAGCCCTTCAGGCTGCGCCCGGTGCTTTCGATGAGCTTCATGCAGCCGTAGGGCGTGCACGGACGAAGGCCGGGCAGGCCGGTGGTCAGCGTGCCGGCGGAGTGCACCGAGAAGCCGTCCACATCCTTGGCGGTGTCGATGGCCGCGATGACCTTCTGGGCATCGATGTGCCGCGGCAGGGGCATCTGGACCAGGATGCCGTCGATGCTGTCGTCGTCGTTCAGCGCCGCCACGCGGGCCAGCAGCTCGGCTTCGGACAGCGTGGCCGGGTAGCGCTCCAGCACGGAATGCAGGCCGCATTCCTCGCACGCCTTCACCTTGTTGCGCACGTACACGGCGCTGGCGGGGTCATCGCCGACCAGGATCACCGCAAGACCGGGGCGGTGCCCCTCGGCGGTGAGCCGGGCGGCACGTCCGGCCACCTCGCCACGCAGCTGGCGTGACAGCGCGACGCCGTCGATCAACTGGGCGGTCATGCGGCCGCCTCAGGCTTTGGTCTGTGCGCCCAGGGCGATCTTGAGCAGATCGGCCACCGTGTTGGCGTTCAGCTTTTCCATGATGTTGGCGCGGTGCGCTTCCACCGTCTTGATGCTGATGCCCAGGTCGTCGGCGATCTGCTTGTTCAGGCGGCCTGCCACGATGCGTTCGAGCACCTGGGCCTCGCGCGTGGTCAGTCGCGACAGCAGGGCGTCGCGGCTGGCCTGTTCCTGGTGCTGGCTGAAGGCAGCGCGCGCCTGGTCCAGCATGCGCTCGACCAGGCCCAGCAGTTCTTCTTCCTTGAAGGGCTTCTCGATGAAGTCCATCGCGCCCTTCTTCATCGTCGTCACGGCCATCGGCACGTCGCCATGGCCGGTGATGAAGACGATGGGCAACGGGCTCTTGCGTTCGAGCAGGCGGTCTTGCAGTTCAAGGCCGCTCATGCCGTCCATGCGGATGTCAGCGATCAGGCAGGCCACCTCGCGCGGATCGAAACGCGCCAGGAACGACTCGGAAGAGTCGAAACACTTGACGCGGTAGTCCTTGCCCTCGAGCAGCCACTGCAGCGAGTCGCGCACGGCTTCGTCGTCGTCGACGACATAGACCGTGCCTTTTTTGGGGATCAGGCTCATTCGGGGACGTTGGCCGACTGAGCCAACAGGTTCGTGGAACTCTCGCCCTCGGAAGGGGCAGCGGCGGTGTCGGTTCGCGTGGCCAGATCCACCGGGAGCGTGAAGGCAAAGCGGCACCCGACAACCTGGGTTCCATTGTAGAGGTTCTGGGCGCGCATACGCCCCCTGTGTGACTCCACGATGGTGCGGCACAGGCTCAGGCCGATGCCCAAGCCCTCGGCCTTGGTCGAGAAGAAGGCTTCATACAGCCGCGCGATGACTTCCTCCTTCAGGCCGGGGCCCATGTCGGTCACGCTGAACTCGATGACGCCGCCTTCCTCGGGCGTGTGGCGGGGCACCACGCGCAGCTCGATCTGGCGCCGCTGGGGCGGGAGCTGCGCGCTGTCGATGGCCTCGGCCGCGTTCTTCAGCAGGTTGAGCACCACCTGCTCGATCAGGATCGGGTCGACCATGATCTCGGGCAGTCGCTGGGCCACGTAGGTGTGGATGGCCACGTTGCGGCGGCGCAGCTCGATGCCCGCCAGTTCCACCGCGTCTTCGACGATCTGCCGCGCCTGCGAAGGCTGCCGCTGAGGCTCGCTGCGCTTCACGAAGGCACGGATGCGGTGGATGATCTGGCCGGCCCGCTCGGCCTGCCGCGCGGTCTTCTGCAGCGCGGCGATCAGGTCGTCGGACGCGATGGACTGGGCCTTCACGCGCGACACCATGCCGTTGCAGTAGTTGGTGATCGCGGTGAGCGGCTGGTTCAGTTCGTGCGCCACCGAAGACGCCATCTCGCCCATGGTGACCAGGCGGCTGGTGACCTGGGCCTTTTCGGCCTGGGCGGCAGCTTGTTCCTCGGCCCGCAGGCGCAGGGTGATGTCGGTGGCGATCAGCATCTGGGCCAGCCGCCCGTCGGTCCACTGCAGGTAGCGGGCGCGGACGTCGAACCACTTCTGCAGGCCCTCCACGTACACCTCGCGCGGGCTGGTGCCGGCCTCGGTCAGGGCCTGCGTGGGCAGCCCTGACAGCCCATCGACCTCGTCGCCCAGATCCTCGCTGAAGGGCGTGATGCCCACCACGCCGCCGGCCATCGTCTGGTGCCCGCGTGCATCGCCGCCGAACCACAGCCGGTACGAGCGGTTGGCAAAGAGCAGCTCGCCCTGCTGCACCGACAGCACCGACACCGAGGCGTCCAGCCCTTCCAGCACGGTGGTGAAGCGCTCGTGCGAGGCCGACAGCTGGTCGCGGATGCGCTTGGCCTCGGTGATGTTGGTGATGCTGGTCATCCAGCCGGTCTGCTGGCCCTTGGCATCGATCAGCGGGCTGACGTACATGCGCGCGTCGAAGGTGGTGGTGTCCTTGCGCATCACCTTCACCTCGATCCCGCCGCTGGGGCTGCGGCCCTGCAATTCCTGCTTGAGCAGGCGGCTGTTCTCCTCGATGCGGTCAGGCGGCCAGTGGGGGTAGGGCGGCAAGCGCCCCACCAGTTCGGCGGTGGTGAACCCCGTCATCTGTGTGAAGGCCGCATTGACGTAGGTGACGCGGCCTTCCAGGTCCATGGCCCGCATGCCGGTCGGCATGGAGTTCTCCATCGCGCGGCGGAAGTTGGTCTCCTGCACCAGCGCGCCCTGGATCTGCGAGCGACGCCGCATGTGCCGCCAGGTGCCCAGGAGCATCCACACGGTCAGCACCGACAGCGCCACCACCATCCAGAACAAGGTGTTGCTGATCAGGCCGATGGAGGTGCGCCAGCCCTGGCCGCGCAGCACCAGGCCATTGAGTATGGGCGTGAGCGGGGCGTCACTGATGATGGGCGCCCGGCGGCTGGCCTGCCCGGGCATCCTCGTGCTGGTGGCGGCCAGCACCGATTGCCGGTCGTCGACCACCGAGATCACGTGACGGGCCGCCACTTCGGCCGTCACGAAGTGGCGCACCAGGGCGTCGATGGAGTACTCGACGACCAGCGCGCCGGCGAAGGCCGTTCGGTTGTACAGCGGCAGGTACAGCTGGAAGACGGCCGTCCCGGTGCTGCCGGCAAAGCCGTGCGAGTAGGCCGCCGCACGCGTCTCGCGCGCCATCTGGAAGGTGGCCTCGGGTTCGCTCTGCACGCCGCTGGGCGGGGGCTGCAACTGCAGCGAACCGCCGGTGCCGCTGACGTGGTAAGGCATCGCCAGCAGGCTGGCCTTGGTGCCGCGCAGGGCGTCCAGCCAGAGGATCTGCGTGACCTCGGGGCGTTCACGCGTGAAGGCCGCGGCGCTGGCCAGGAAGTCGTCGGGCCGGGTGTCACGGGCCATCAACTCGCGCGCCAGCCGGATCAGCACCTCCTGGTTCTGGATGAGGTGCAGGCCGATCTTCTGCTGGGTGATCTCGGTGTCGCGCTTGACCGACTCGGTTTCCCGCTCGATTTCCTCATTGCGCAGGTACCAGAAGGCCGAAATGATGGCCGCAAGGAACAGCAGCACCGACAGCAGTGGCCCGAGGGTGGCAAAGCGGTCCTGGCGGGCCGGGGACTGGCGTCGCCACCACTGGCCGAACAGCCGCTTGGTGGTGGGCAGGCGTACCGCGACCGTCGCCGGGGCAGGGGAAGCAGGGGGGGGCGAGGGGGGTGGCGCTGTGGACATTCCATCCATTATCCCGAGTGTCGCGAGCCCTGTCTGGTGATTCCACATAATGAAATCCCATAGCACCACTTGAAAAGTCCGACGGTTGTGCGACACTCGCGCCGCTGCGCAAAAACGTGACCAGGAGACAACCATGTCCGCACTGCCGGAGTCCTTTCTTCCCCCCCTGAATTCCGGCGACGCCGACACCGACGCCCAGGAAACCCGCGAATGGCTGGACGCCTTGTCCGCCGTCATCGCGGCCGAAGGCCCCGAGCGGGCGCACTACCTTCTCGAGCAGCTGCTCGGCCACGCGCGCGAGGCCAGCATCGACATGCCGTTCTCCGCCAACACCGGCTACGTCAACACGATCGAGCCCGACCATGAAGAGCGCAGCCCGGGCAATCTGGAGCTCGAAGGGCGGCTGCGCGCCTACATGCGCTGGAACGCGATGGCCCTGGTGGTCAAGGCGAACCGCCTTCACCCGGCCGATGGCGGCGACCTGGGCGGGCACATCAGTTCCTTCGCCTCGGTGGCGCACATGTTCGCCGCCGGCTTCAACCACTTCTGGCACGCCGAGAGCGAAGGCCATGGCGGCGACCTGCTCTACATCCAGGGCCACAGTTCGCCGGGCATCTACGCCCGCGCCTTCCTGGAAGGCCGCCTGACCGAGGAACAGATGCTCAGCTTCCGGCAGGAGGTGGGCGGCAAGGGGCTTTCGAGCTACCCGCACCCCAAGCTGATGCCCGATTTCTGGCAGTTCCCCACCGTGAGCATGGGCCTGGGGCCGCTGATGGCCATCTACCAGGCCCGCTTCCTCAAATACCTGCACGCCCGCGGCATCGCCGACACGTCCAAGCGCAAGGTGTGGGTCTTTTGCGGGGACGGCGAGATGGACGAGCCCGAGAGCCTGGGCGCCATCGGCCTGGCCGCGCGCGAAAAGCTCGACAACCTGATCTTCGTCGTCAACTGCAACCTGCAGCGCCTGGATGGGCCGGTGCGCGGCAACGGCAAGATCATCCAGGAACTGGAAGGCGAGTTCCGCGGCGCGGGCTGGAACGTCATCAAGCTGATCTGGGGCAGCAACTGGGACCCGCTGCTGGCGCGCGACAAGGACGGTGCCCTGCGCAAGATCATGCTGGACACGCTGGACGGCGACTACCAGGCCTTCAAGGCGAATGACGGCGCTTTCGTGCGGAAGAACTTCTTCGGCCGCGACCCCCGCACGCTGGAGTTGGTGGCCAAGATGAGCGACAAGGACGTCTGGAACCTGCGCCGCGGCGGCCACGACGCGCAGAAGGTGTACGCCGCCTTCCACAAGGCCAGCCACACCACCGGCCAGCCCACGGTGCTGCTGGTCAAGACCGTCAAAGGCTGGGGCATGGGCAGTGCGGGCGAAGGCAAGAACACCGCGCACCAGGCCAAGAAGCTCAGCGACGAAGACATCAAGTTCTTCCGCGACCGCTTCAACATCCCGGTGGCCGACCACGACCTGCCCAACATCCCCTTCTACAAGCCGGCCGACGACACGCCCGAGATGCGCTACCTGCATGAGCGCCGGGCCGCGCTGGGCGGGTACCTGCCCAAGCGCCGTACCCGGGCCGACGAGAGCTTCACGGTGCCTTCACTGGACACCTTCAAGGCCGTGCTCGAGCCCACCGTCCCCGGCCGCGAAATCAGCACCACGCAGGCCTACGTGCGCTTCCTGACGCAACTGCTGCGCGACCAGGCGCTGGGCCCCCGCGTGGTGCCCATCCTGGTGGACGAGGCGCGCACCTTCGGCATGGAAGGGTTGTTCCGCCAGATCGGCATCTACAACCCCGAAGGCCAGAAGTACACGCCGGTCGACAAGGACCAGGTCATGTACTACAAGGAAATGACCAACGGCCAGATCCTGCAGGAAGGCATCAACGAAGCCGGTGGCATGAGCAGCTGGATCGCCGCGGCCACGAGCTACAGCACCAACAACCGGATCATGGTGCCGTTCTACATCTACTACTCGATGTTCGGCTTCCAGCGAATCGGCGATCTGGCCTGGGCGGCCGGCGACATGCAGGCCCGCGGCTTCCTGCTGGGCGGTACGAGCGGCCGCACCACGCTGAACGGCGAAGGCCTGCAGCACGAAGACGGCCACAGCCACATCCTGGCCGGCACCATTCCCAACTGCATCACCTACGACCCCACCTTCGCGCACGAGGTGGGGATCATCCTGCACCATGGCCTGAAGCGCATGGTCGAGAAGCAGGACAACGTCTACTTCTACATCACCCTGCTCAATGAGAACTACCCGATGCCCGGCCTGAAGCCCGGCACCGAAGCGCAGATCATCAAGGGAATGTACCTGCTGGACGGAGCGGGCGAGAGCCCCAAGGGCGCGGGCGGCGCGGTGCTGCACGTCAACCTGCTGGGCAGCGGCACCATCCTGCGCGAAAGCCAGGAAGCCAAGCTGCTGCTGCTCGCCGACTGGGGCGTGGCGGCTTCGGTCTGGAGCTGCCCGAGCTTCAATGAACTGGCTCGCGACGGCCAGGACACCGAGCGCCACAACCTGCTGCACCCCACCGAGGTGCCGCGCGTTGCCTTCGTCACGCAGCAGCTGTCCACGCTGCCTGGCCCGGTGGTGGCCTCGACCGACTACATGAAGAACTACGCCGAGCAGATTCGTGCCTTCGTGCCCAGGGGCCGCACGTACAAGGTGCTGGGCACCGACGGCTTTGGACGCAGCGACTTCCGCAGCAAGCTGCGCGAGCACTTCGAGGTCAACCGCCACTACATCGTGGTGGCGGCGTTGAAGAGCCTGGCCGAAGAGGGCGCCGTGCCGGTCGCCCGTGTGGCCGAGGCGATCAAGAAATACGGCATCGCGGCTGACAAGATCAACCCGCTGTACGCATAAAGCAGAACGGAGACAGCCATGGCGTGGGTCGAAGTGAAAGTGCCGGACATCGGCGACTTCAAGGACGTGGAAGTCATCGAGGTCATGGTCAAGCCGGGCGACACGGTCGCGGTGGACCAGTCTCTGCTGACGGTGGAGTCGGACAAGGCGTCGATGGAGATTCCCTCCACGCACGCCGGCGTGGTGAAGGACATCATGGTCAAGCTCGGCGACCGCGTGAGCCAAGGCAGCATGGTGCTGATGGTGGAAGCCGCCGGCGCTGCTGCACCGGCGGGCACTGCGGCGGCCGCCCCTGCGCCCGCACCGGCTTCGGCTGTGGCTGCGGCTGCGCCGGCCCTGGCCGCAGGCCCGATCGAGATCGTCGTGCCCGACATCGGCGACTTTGCCGAAGTCACGGTGATCGAGGTCTTCGTCAAGCCCGGCGATGCCGTCAAGGTCGAGCAGAGCCTGCTGACCGTGGAGAGCGACAAGGCCTCGATGGAGATTCCGTCTGCACACGCGGGGACGGTCGACAAGCTGCTGGTCAAGGTCGGTGACAAGGTCAGCAAGGGCACGGCCATCGCGGTGCTCAAGGGGGTTGCGGGCGCTGCCGCAGCACCCCCGGCAGCGCCTGCTGTTGCACCTGCCGCAGCCCCTGCGGCAGCCGCGGCCTCGGTGCCTGCCGCCCCGGCGGTGGCCATGGCGGCTGCGCCTGCGGCCGCCAGCGGCACGCTGCCGCATGCCTCGCCGTCCATCCGGCGCATGGCGCGCGAACTCGGCGTGCCGCTGGCCGAGCTGGCCGGCACAGGGCCCAAGGGCCGCATCACGCAGGAAGACGTGCAGGGCTTCGTCAAGGGCGTGATGGCCGGCGCCGTGCAGACCCAGGCGCAGAAGGCCAAGGCCCCCGCACCCGCGCAGGCTGCGGCCGGTGGCGGCATCCCCGGCCTGCTGGCCTGGCCGCAGGTGGACTTCGCCAAGTTCGGCCCGGTGGAGCGCCGCGACCTGAGCCGCATCAAGAAGCTCAGCGGTGCCAACCTGCACCGCAACTGGGTGCTGATCCCGCACGTCACCAATCACGACGACTGCGACATCACCGAGCTCGAGGCCTTCCGCGTGCAGCTCAACAAGGAAAACGAGAAGAGCGGTGTGAAGGTCACGATGCTCGCCTTCCTCATCAAGGCCACGGTGGCCGCTCTGAAGAAGTTCCCCGAGTTCAACGCGAGCCTGGACGGCGACCAACTCGTGCTCAAGCAGTACTTCCACATCGGCTTCGCGGCCGACACGCCCAACGGCCTGGTGGTGCCGGTGCTCAAGGACGCCGACAAGAAGGGCGTGATGCAGATCAGCCAGGAGATGGGCGACCTGGCGAAGAAGGCGCGAGACGGCAAGATGGGGCCGGCCGACATGACCGGGGGCTGCTTCTCGATCAGCTCGCTGGGCGGCATCGGCGGGCGCTATTTCACGCCCATCATCAATGCGCCCGAGGTGGCCATCCTGGGCGTTTCCAAGAGCAGCACCGAGCCGCGCTGGGACGGCAAGCAGTTCGTGCCGCGCCTGGTCCTGCCGCTGAGCCTGAGCTACGACCACCGCGTGATCGACGGCGCCCTGGCGGCCCGCTTCAACGCCTACCTCGGCAGCATCCTGGGCGATTTCAGGAGAGTGCTGCTTTGAGCACCGTGGTGGTGGCCCGCAAGGGCGCGCAGCTGGCCATCGCGTCGGACTCGCTCGTGACCTTCGGCGAAACCCGGCTGCCGCACGGCTACGAGGCCAACGCCAAGATGTTCACGGTGGGCGGATCGTGGATCGGGGCGGTGGGCACCACGGCGCACATGCCGGTGCTGCGCCAGGCCCTGGGCACCTTGGCGCCGGAAGAGCTGCAACTGGGTTCGCGCGACGCCATCTTCGACACCTTCCTGCGCCTGCACCCGCGGCTCAAGGACAAGTTCTTCCTGAACAGCAAGGAGCACGACAGCGACCCGTACGAGAGCAGCCAGTTCTCCATCCTGATCGCCAACGTGCACGGCATCTTCGGTGTGGAGTCGTATCGCGAGGTCTTCGAGTTCGAGCGCTTCTGGGCCATCGGCTCGGGCCGGCGCTTTGCGCTGGGCGCCATGCATGCCACCTACGTGAAGGCCAAGACCGCGCGCGAGGTGGCCGAAGCCGGCGTGCTGGGCGGCTGCGAGTTCGACACCAGCTCAGCCGGCCCCGTGCGCGTGCACACCTTCAAGTGCCTCATGAAAGAGACGACATGACACTCATCGAGATCAAGGTCCCGGACATCGGCGACTTCAAGGAAGTGGCCGTCATCGAGCTGCTGGTCAAGCTGGGCGACACCATCAAGGCCGAGCAGAGCCTGATCACCGTCGAGAGCGACAAGGCTTCGATGGAGATTCCGTCCTCGGCCGCGGGCGTGGTGAAAGAGCTGAAGGTCAAGGTCGGCGACCCGGTGCGAGAGGGCTCGGTCGTGTTGCTGCTGGAAGCGGCCGACGTGGCCGGGGCACGCGTGGCCGCAGCACCTGTAC
>CAIJPE010000346.1 GCA_903822435.1 uncultured beta proteobacterium
CACGTCACCGTCCTCGACGAACCGAGTCAGCTGCGTCCAGCGTTTGAGGCTGTAGTCGATGGCCTTCATCGTGGCCGATCCGGTCGGCACCAGTTGGCGCTGCGCCAGCAGCCAGCGGTGGAAGACGGCCAGTACCCGGCGTGACTTGCGCTGGCGTATTCGTCTTCGCTCCTCGCTGGGCAGGTCTTCGATCTCGCGCTCGATCCTGAACAGGCACTGGTGATACCGCAGCGCCTGGCGGCCGACCTCGCTGCTGTGGTTGGCCCACAGATCGTTGAACTTCCTCCTGGCGTGCGCCATGCATTGCGCCGAGGTCACGCCCTTGTCGAAGCATGCGGTGTAGCCACTGAAGCCGTCGGTCACCAACGTGCCTTGCCAGGCCTGCGGCGTGTCGAGCTTGAGGAACTCCCGCACGTTCTCCCCGCTGCGGCCTTCGCTGAACTCGAACACCACCACCTTGGTCGGGCTCGCGCTCGTGGTGCAGTACGACCAGATGTAGGCCTTGTGCGTCTTGCCATCGCTCAGGTGTTTGGGCTTGAGCATGGCCACCGGCGTTTCGTCGGCGTGCAGCACCACATGGCGACGCAGTTCCTCGGCCAGTGCCTGCACCAGGGGCTGCAGTTGTGCGCCGCACTCGCCCACCCACTGCGCCAGGGTTGATCGGGCGATCAGGTGGCCGGCACGCTCGAAGATGTGTTCCTGCCGATACAGCGGCAGATGATCCATGAACTTGGCCACCAGCAGATGTGCCAGCAGACCGGCCGTCGGGATGCCCTTGTCGATGACGTGTGCCGGCACCGGCGCCTGAACGATCTTCTCGCAGCACTGGCACTTCCACTTGCCGCGCACATGTCGCTCGACGGTGAAGACACCAGGCTGGTAGTCCAGCCGCTCGGCGACGTCTTCGCCGAAGCGCTCCATCGGTTGCCCGCAACTGCAGCTCGTGTCCACGGGCTCGTGCGGCACGTCATGGCGCGGCAGGTGCGCCGGCAGCGGCGTGCGCTTGGGCGTCTTCTTCTCGGTCTTGTCCTTGGCCTTGTCGTCAGCCTGGCCGCGCTCGCGCTCGATCTCCCGCTCAAGCTCGGCCAGATCGGCTTCCAGCGTCTCCTCCAGCAGGCTCTTCTGCTCAGGCGCAAGGGTGCTTGCGAAGCGCTCGCTGGTGGCGGCGAACTTCAGCCGCTTGAGCACCGCCATCTCGTGCGTGAGCTTGTCGATCAGCGCCTGCTTGAAGGCGGCCTCGCGGTCACGTTGTGCGATCAGGGCGTCCATGGCGCGCAGCTGTTCATCGCGAGCGGTCAACTCCGCCATCAGCGACAGCATCGCCTGCCGCATCTGCGGATCCAGGACGTCCAGTTGCTGCGCGCTGATCATGGAAGGCTATGTTGCCGCGCCGAAGCGCTTCGCGCATCGGCACATCCGGCAATTGCCAGCGGGGCCAACTGCCGTTCAGATCACTCGGATGATCCCGGCATCACCCAGTCGCTGCCATGGCAGGCCCAGCACCAGTGCGTCGAACTGCGGGCGCGTCAGCTGCAGCGTGCTGGCCGCGTCGGCGGGCCAGACGAACTTGCCGGCGTTCAGCCTCCTCGCGGCCAGCCACACGCCGATCCCATCGTGCACCAGCACCTTCATGCGGTTGGCGCGTCGGTTGGCGAAGAGGTAGGCGTGGTTCGGATGCGCGGCACCGAAGACACTGACCACACGGGCCAGCGCAGCTTCGGTACCCAGCCGCATATCCAGGGGCTGCACAGCCATCCACACGGCATCGACCCGGATCACTTCAGCAACTCGCGCACGAAGCCCGCCAGTTCGCCCAACGCCTTCTCGGGCCAGGCAACGCCAACCGTCACCGTGCCGCGCTTGATGTCCAGGCGGATCTCGGTCTGTGCACCCGGAGCGTCAGGCGCTGACAGAGCCAGGGGAAGGAACGCTGCGGGCTGTGAGAGAGGCGGCACCACATCTGATGTGGGGGGCCTCGCGGCTTCCTTGCGGCGCGCCAACTGCCGCCAGCGGTGCACGACGTTGTCGTTGATGCCGTGCGACATCGCCACCTGCGCCACAGACGTTCCGGGCTCGTCGCACTGGGCGAGAACCATCGCCTTGAACTGCGACCCGTACCGACGTCGCGTCTTCCCGCTCTCGCTTGTCATCGTGTCCACCTATTTCTACGTGGACACGATCCTTCCCAGTCGTCACGGGGAATTCAAGATGAGTTCGCCGGACGGATACTGTCGAACTTCTTGCTCTCGCGCCGGGCGACCTCGTCGCTGATGAGCATGGCCAGGAAGTCGGTGGAGGCCATCTTGGCCTCGATGGCCTGGCGGTTGCGGGCCTCCAGGGAATCGAAGATGCCGGACAGCCGAAGTTGCTTCAACTGCGGTGCCAGCTCGGGGGCGGGGTTCAGG
>CAIJPE010000347.1 GCA_903822435.1 uncultured beta proteobacterium
CATGCGCTTGCCGGCCGGTGCCGTGACACCGGCGATGAAACCGACGATGGGCTTCTTCATGTTCGCCTTGCACCAGCGCGCCGCTTCGGCTTCGTCAGGGCCGCCGATCTCGCCGATCATGATCACGGCGTCGGTTTCGGGGTCGTCGTTGAACATGCGCATCACGTCGATGTGCTTCAGGCCGTTGATCGGGTCGCCGCCGATGCCCACCGCCGTGCTCTGGCCCAGGCCGATCTCGGTCAGCTGCGCCACGGCCTCATAGGTGAGCGTGCCACTGCGGCTGACCACGCCGATGCGGCCCTTGCGGTGGATGTGGCCCGGCATGATGCCGATCTTGATTTCTTCGGGCGTGATCAGGCCCGGGCAGTTGGGGCCCAGCAGCAGGGTTTCCTTGCCGCCGGCCGCGACCTTGGCCTTCATGCGGTTGCGCACCGTCAGCATGTCCTTCACGGGGATGCCTTCGGTGATGCAGATGACCAGGTCGAGGTCGGCCTGCACGGCTTCCCAGATGGCCTCGGCCGCACCGGCCGGCGGCACATAGATCACGCTGACCGTGGCGCCCGTGGCGGCCTTGGCGTCTTTCACGCTGGCGTGGATGGGAATGCCCTCGAAGGACTCGCCCGCCTTCTTCGGGTTGACGCCCGCCACGAAGCAGGCCTTGCCGTTGGCGTAAGCCTGGCAGCCCTTGGTGTGGAACTGGCCGGTCTTGCCGGTGATGCCCTGGGTGATGACCCGGGTGTCCTTGTTGATCAGGATGCTCATGTCGGGTCCTTACTTGACGGCTGCCACGATTTTGGTCGCGGCTTCGGCCATGGTCTCAGCGCTGATGATGGGCAGGCCGGAATCGGCCAGCATCTTGAGGCCCAGTTCTTCGTTGGTGCCCTTCATGCGGACCACCAGCGGCACGGACAGGTTCACGGCCTTGCAGGCGGCGATGACGCCTTCGGCGATGGTGTCGCACTTCATGATGCCGCCGAAGATGTTCACCAGGATGCCCTTGACCTCGCGGTTCTTGAGCATGATCTTGAAGGCCTCGGTGACCTTCTCGGCCGTGGCGCCACCGCCCACGTCCAGGAAGTTGGCCGGCTCGCCGCCGAACAGCTTGATGGTGTCCATCGTGGCCATGGCCAGGCCGGCGCCGTTGACCAGGCAGCCGATGTTGCCGTCCAGGCTGATGTAGGCCAGGTCGAACTTGCTGGCTTCGATCTCGGCGGGGTCTTCCTCGTCGAGGTCGCGGTAGGCCACGATCTCGGGATGGCGGTACAGCGCATTGCTGTCGAAGTTGAACTTCGCGTCCAGCGCCTTGATGCCGCCGCCGCCTTCCAGGATCAGCGGGTTGATCTCGGCCAGCGAGGCGTCGGTATCCACGTAGCAGGTGTAGAGCTTCTGGAGCACGTCCATCGCGGCAGGCTGCGAGGCGGCGGGCACGCCGATGCCAGCGGCCAGTTCCTGCGCCTGCGCATCGGTCAGGCCCACCAGCGGATCGACGAAGACCTTCAGGATCTTCTCGGGGGTGCTGTGCGCCACCTCCTCGATGTCCATGCCGCCCTCGGAGCTGGCCATGATCGCCACCTTCTGGGTGGCGCGGTCGGTCAGGGCTGCGACGTAGTACTCTTTCTTGATGTCCGCGCCTTCCTCGATCAGCAGGCGACGTACCTTCTGGCCCTCGGGGCCGGTCTGGTGGGTCTTGAGCTGCATGCCCAGGATCTGCGCCGACAGGGCCTCGACCTCGGCCAGGCTGCGCGCCAGCTTCACCCCGCCGCCCTTGCCGCGGCCGCCGGCGTGGATCTGCGCCTTGACCACCCACACCGAGCCGCCGAGCTTCTGCGCCGCTTCCGTGGCCTCGCGGATCGTGAAGGCCGGGTAGCCGCGCGGCACCGGCACGCCGTGGGCGCGGAGCAGCTCCTTGGCCTGGTATTCGTGAATCTTCATGGGCGTTCCTCGCTCAGGGGTCTAGGAAGGGTTGCCGGCTGGGGCCGGCCGGTACCACCGCGGGTAGTGCAGGCGCACCGTCTCACCGTCGCTGCGCAGGGCGTGGCAGCGGTCGATCTGGAAAGGTTGGCGCGCGCCCTCGGCCGTGCCGCGCGTGTCGATGACCTCGCCGGCAAAGGCCTGCACCACCGCCGTGGGCAGCGTCTGGGCCAGCTCGGTGATGTGGGTGCAGCCCAGGACACCGCCGACGCGCTGCCGCAGCGCCTTGCGGAAATCCTTCAGCAGGTTCAGGCCGACCAGCGCGGTGTAGGCGTCGCCGTGTTCGTTGCATTGCCCGTTGTAGGGCATCCAGCGGGTCTCGGAGCCGGCTTCGACGATGTCGAGCTTTTCGTTCACGACCAGCCGCAGCAGCATGTCGTGGATCGGCGTGCCGGCCGGGCGCAGGCCATCGACCATGTGCGCATCGCGCGTCTTGATGTCGGTCAGCATGGCATCCACCTCCCACAGACCGTCACCCCGCGCAAAGACCTGCAGGTCGATCTGGCGGCGGTGCTTGAGCTGGCGATGGGCCGCCGCTTGCGGAAGGGTCATTGCTGGGAGGGGTCGGGCGAGGCGCTGGCTCAGCGCGGCGCGAATTTAGCATGCTGCTCTGCAGCAGAAGCTTACAAACCGGGCGAAACGACCGAAAGCGGCCGAGAAGGTGCGTGGCCGGGGCCTGCGCCGCGGGGTGCGCTACCTGCCGAACCCTGCGCGGGGGTTTGTATCGCGATCTTCCGGGGCCTCTTCCTGCGCCTTCTCGCTGTCGTCCAGGCCTGCCACCACACGGCGGATGATGTCGCCTTCGAACCCGCGGCCCGCCAGGAAACGCATCTGCCGCGCTCTTTCAGCGGGCTCGGCCGCCGGGGTGCCGAAACGGCGCTGCCACACGGCCCGCGCGCGTTCCAGTTCGGTGGTGCGCGCCTGGTGCAGGGTGCTGGCCACCAGCGGAGCAGGCAGGCCCTTGGACAGCAGGGTCTGCTTGAGCCGGCGACTGCCGAAGCGCTGGCCCTGGCCGCTCAACACCGACTGGGCCGCCCGCTCTTCGCTCAGCAGCCCGACAGCGGCCAGTTCATCGAGTGCCCGGCTGATCTGCTCGGCAGCCGTGGCGTCGGGCTTGTCTTCGGCGAAGCGGGCCAACTTGCGCCCGAGCTCAGCGCGTGAGTGTTCGCGCTGGGCCAGATACCGCAAGGCCCGGCCCTTCAGGGAGGGAGCGCCGAAAGCCAAGGTCTGGTGCTGTCTGATGCAGCCCGCAGGGGATGGTGCCGCAGGCCCTTACTCGCTGACGACGTCGGCCGCCAGCAGCGGGATGCCCATGGATTCGCGCACCTTGTTCTCGATCTCGCGGGCGACGTCGGGGTTCTCGCGCAGGAATTCGCGGGCGTTGTCCTTGCCCTGGCCGATCTTCTCGCCGTTGTAGGCGTACCAGGCGCCGCTCTTCTCCAGCACGCGGGCTGCCACGCCCATGTCGATGACCTCGCCTTCGCGGCTGATGCCTTCGCCGTAGAGGATGTCGAACTCAGCGGTCTTGAAGGGCGGTGCCACCTTGTTCTTGACGACCTTGACCTTCGTTTCGCTGCCGATGACCTCTTCGCCCTTCTTGATGTTGCCGGTGCGCCGGATGTCCAGCCGCACCGAGGCGTAGAACTTCAGCGCGTTGCCGCCGGTGGTGGTCTCGGGGTTGCCGAACATCACGCCGATCTTCATGCGGATCTGGTTGATGAAGATGACCATGGTGTTGGTCTTCTTGATCGTGGCGGTGAGCTTGCGCAGGGCCTGGCTCATCAGGCGGGCCTGCAGGCCGGGCAGGCTGTCGCCCATTTCGCCCTCGAGCTCGGCCTTGGGCGTGAGGGCCGCCACGGAGTCGACGACGATGAGGTCGATGGAGCCGGAGCGCACCAGGGCGTCGACGATTTCCAGCGCCTGCTCGCCGGTGTCGGGCTGGCTGATGAGCAGTTCTTGCAGGTTCACGCCTAGCTTTTGGGCGTACTGGATGTCCAGCGCGTGCTCGGCGTCGATGAAGGCGCAGGTGCCGGCCTGCTTCTGCATTTCGGCGATGACCTGCAGCGTCAGCGTGGTCTTGCCCGAGGACTCGGGGCCGTAGATTTCAACCACCCGGCCGCGCGGCAGGCCGCCGACGCCCAGGGCGATGTCCAGGCCCAGCGAGCCGGTGGAGACCACCTGGATATCCTCGATGACCTCGCCCTCGCCAAGGCGCATGATCGAGCCCTTGCCGAACTGTTTTTCGATCTGGGCCAGTGCCGCCTGAAGGGCCTTGGCTTTTTCGGTGTTGAGCGCTTTGACGGGTGCATCCATGAAATTTCTCCTGTCCTGACTGGCGTTCATTATGAATCACGGGCTGGATATTCGTACAGCCTTTTCGGGGGATGTGTCGAATCCCCACGACGAGGGGGGTGTTGCTTGGGACCCTTGACCGCGGTCAAGCGCGCGGCACCCTGCATTCCTAGAATCCGGATCCATCAGAAGAACCGGGCGGCCTCGGGCTGAACACGGCTCGGCAGGCCCCAACCCAAGGAGACAACGCGATGCGGATCCTCATTGCCGAAGACGACCAGGTGCTGGCCGATGGCCTGCTGCGCTCGCTGCGCGCCTCGGGGTATGCGGTCGACCAGGTGGGTTCGGGCAGCGAGGCCGACGCCGCGCTGGCCGCGCATGAATTCGACCTGCTGATCCTCGACCTGGGCCTGCCCCGCATGCATGGCTTCGAGGTGCTGCGCAAGATGCGCGGCCGCGGCAGCAGCGTGCCGGTGCTGATCCTGACCGCCGCCGACAGCGTGGAGCAGCGTGTCAAGGGCCTGGACCTGGGCGCCGACGACTACATGGCCAAGCCCTTCTCGCTGCAGGAACTCGAGGCCCGCGTGCGGGCGTTGACCCGCCGCGGGCTGGGTACCGCATCGAGCCTGCTCAAGCACGGGCCGCTGACCTTCGACGCCACCGGTCGCGTGGCCTACCTCAACGACCAGATGGTCGAGCTCTCGGCGCGCGAGCTGAGCCTGCTGGAGGTGCTGCTCCAGCGCGCCGGGCGGCTGGTCAGCAAGGACCAGCTCGTCGAACGCCTGTGCGAATGGGGCGAAGAGGTGAGCAACAACGCCATCGAGGTGTACATCCACCGCCTGCGCAAGAAGATCGAGCAGGGGCCGGTGCGCATCGCCACGGTTCGTGGCCTGGGCTACTGCCTGGAGAAGATCGCCGCGTAGGATGCACAGGCGGGCCGGAGGGTCGGCCCCCAGGACCTTGATGCCCGCCGCCCACCACGAACAGCGCTCGTTGTTCGGCGAGATCCTCGATTGGATGCTCGCCCCGCTGCTGTTGCTCTGGCCGATGAGCCTGGGCCTGACCTGGGTGGTGGCGCAGTCGATCGCCAACCGCCCCTACGACCGCGAGCTGGCCGATGTCGTGCGGGCGCTGGCCCGCCAGTCCACGGTGCAGGCGGCGCCGGGGCAGGCCCCCGCGGACCAGATGCGCGCGGGCCTGGAGCACGCTGCAGCCGTGCTGCAACACGAAGACGAGGAAGACCGCACCTACTACCAGGTGCTGGGCCGCCGCGGTGAGTTGTTGGCCGGGGACGCCGGCCTGGCCGTCCCCCTGGAAGACCCTGCCGCCGCGGCGCCCTCGGGCGAGCCCGGCGTGCGCTTTCGCGACGACGTCATCGGCGACGAGCCCGTGCGCGTGGCCTACCTCTGGCTCGGCGGCGCAGGCAGCGGCAACGAGTCGCTGGTGCAGGTGGCTCAGACGCTGGGCAAGCGCTCGCAGCTGGCCACCGAGATCATCAAGGGCGTGATCCTGCCGCAGTTCGTCATCCTGCCGCTGGCCGTGCTGCTGGTCTGGTTCGCGCTGGCACGCGGCATCCGTCCGCTGGCCGAACTGCAGCAGCGCATCCGCAAGCGCGACAGCACCGACTTGTCGGCGATCGCCGAGGGGGACGTGCCCGACGAGGTGGCGCCACTGGTGCGTGCCATCAACGACCTGCTGCAGCGGCTGGACCGCACCATCGCCACGCAGCGGCACTTCCTGGCCGACGCTGCGCACCAGCTCAAGACCCCGCTGGCGGGCCTGCGGATGCAGGCCGAGCTCGCCGCGCGCGAGATCGACAGCGGCCGCGGCGACCCGGCCTCCATGAAGCACACCTTGCGGCAGATCGCGCTGTCCACCCAGCGCGCCTCGCACATGGTCAACCAGTTGCTGGCCATGGCACGGGCCGAAGACACCGGCCAGGCCGCCCGCCACAAGGCGGTGGACCTGGCCTCCATCACGCGGGCGGTGGTGCGCGACTTCGTGCCGCGGGCCATGGAGCGCCGCATCGACCTGGGCTTCGAGGGCGCCGACGGGCAGCCCGGCCCGTCGGGCACCCGCCTGATGGCCGAGCCGGTGCTGGTCAGCGAGATGGTGCGCAACCTCGTCGACAACGCCCTGCACTACACCCCGCCTGGCGGCACGGTGACGGCCCGCGTGATGCGCGACCCGCTGGACGGCGCGGTGGTGCTGCAGGTCGAGGACACCGGCCCGGGCATCGCACCGTCCGAACGCGAAGCCATCTTCCGGCCTTTCTACCGCGTGCCCGACACCCAGGTCGACGGCAGTGGCCTGGGCCTGGCCATCGTGCAGGAAGTGGCCGAGCGCCACGGCGCGCAGGTCTCGGTCGCGGATGCCCGACCCCGCGACAACGACGCCGGGCTGCCGCCCGGGACGCTGTTCATGGTTCGCTTTCCGGCGTCGGCGGCGCCCCCGGCACCGGCGGGGGGCTCAGCTCTGCATCAGGCGTCGGCTGCGGGCCACGGACATCAGGATGCCCAGGCCCAGCCCGAGTGAGACCATGGCCGTGCCGCCGTAGCTCACGAAGGGAAGCGGCACGCCCACCACCGGCAGGATGCCGCTGACCATGCCCATGTTGACGAAGGCGTAGGTGAAGAAGCTCAGCGTCACCGCACCGGCCAGCAGCCGGGTGAACACCGTGGGGGCCTCGGCCGCGATGATCAGCCCGCGGAAGATCAGGAAGGTGAAGCCGACCAGCAGCACCAGCACGCCGGCGAGGCCGAACTCTTCGCAGAAGGCGGCGAAGATGAAGTCGGTGGTGCGCTCGGGTATGAACTCCAGGTGCGTCTGCGTGCCTTGCATGAAGCCCTTGCCGCTCAGGCCCCCGGACCCGATCGCGATCATGCCCTGGATGATGTGGAAGCCCTTGCCCAGCGGGTCGGTGGTGGGGTCCAGCAGCGTGCAGATGCGGTGCTGCTGGTAGTCGCGCAAGAAGGGCCAGGTGACGCCGGGCTGGCAGATGCGGTCCGAACTCAGCACCACGGCTGCGACAGCCACGGCGCCCAGCGCGATCACGGGCAGCACCAGCTTCCACGACAGGCCGGCGAAGAAGATCACGTAGATGCCGCTGGCCAGGATCAGCAGTGCCGTGCCCAGGTCGGGCTGCTTGATGACCATGGCCACCGGCACCAGCAGCAGGACGCCGGCGATCAGGAAGTCGAGCACGCGCAACTGGCCCTCGCGCTTCTGGAACCACCACGCCAGCATCAGCGGCATGGCAATCTTCAGGATCTCGCTGGGCTGGATCGTCACGCCGATGTTGAGCCAGCGCGTGGCCCCCTTCTTGGTGACGCCGAGGCCCGGCAGCGCCGTGGCCACCAGCAGCATCAGGCCGACGATGTACAGCGGCACCGCCAGCTGCTGCAGCTTCTGCGGCGGCACCTGCGAGGCCAGGAACAGCACGACCAGCGCCAGCAGCATGTTGCGCCCATGGTCGGCGAAGCGCGTGCCGTGGTCGTAGCCGGCCGAATACATCGCCACCAGGCCGACCGTGGCCAGCATGAGCACGGCCAGGAACAGGGGGCCGTCGAAGCCGCCAAAGACGCGCCGCAACAGCGGCAGCGGCCCGGAGCGGGCAAAGACCGCGTTCATCGCGCTGCCGCCCCCGCCGTGGCCGCCACCGTGGCGGTGGCCGTGGCGGCGACCGCCGCCGCCGCCGCCGCGACGGGCGGCGCCGTGGTCTGGCCCGGCAACGGGATGTCCGAGGCCTTGCGCGGGGTGCCCACCGGCGCCTTGGCCTTGCCTTCGCGCATCAGGGCCATGTCTTCCTCGCTCGGGTACTGACCCAGCAGCAGGTAGTCGAACACCCGGCGCGCGATGGGCGCGGCCGAGTCCGAGCCCCAGCCGGCGTTCTCGACGATCACGGCCAGCGCCACGGTCGGCGCGTCGATGGGCGCGGCGGCCACGTACAGCGCGTGGTCGCGCTTGTGCTCTTCCAGCTTGGCCGCGTTGTACCTCTCGTTGGCCCGCGCGCCCACGGCCTGCGCCGTGCCGGTCTTGCCGCCACTGGCGTAGCCGGCCCCGATGAAGGACGCTCGCGAGGTGCCCTCCTGCGTCACGCCCTGCAGCGCGCGACGGATGACTTCCACGTCGTCGGGCTTGTAGGGCAGGGGTTCCAGCGCGTCGCTGGCCACGCGCTTGCGCTGGCCGGTGATGACGTCTTCGATCTCGCGCACCAGGCGCGGCTTGAAGCGCTGGCCCCCGCTGACCAGGGTGGACATGGCCGTGGCCATCTGCAGCATCGTGAAGTTGTTGTAGCCCTGGCCAATGCCCAGCGAGATCGTCTCGCCGGCATACCACTTCTGCTGCTCGGGCTTCTTGAAGCGGCGCTTCTTCCATTCGGTGGAAGGCAGGTCGCCGGTGACCTCGCCTTCCATGTCGATGCCGGTCTTGCGGCCGAAGCCCATCGGGTAGAGCTGGTCGTGGATCAGGTCCACGCCCATCTCGTTGGCCAGCGAATAGAAATAGACGTTGCTGGAGTGCACGATGGCGCGGTTCATGTCCATCAGGCCGCCGCGCTCGGTCTCGGGGCTGCCGAAGCGGTGGCCGCCGAAGCTGAACACCAGGGTGTCGTTGATGATCGTGTGCGGCGAGCGCTTGCCGCTGTTCAGCGCGGCCATGGCCATGAAGGGCTTGTAGGTGCTGCCCGGCGGATATGTGCCGCGCAGGGCGCGGTTCAGCAGCGGCTTGTCGATGCTCTCGTTGAGTTCGCGCCAGCTTTCGGCGTCGATGCCGTCGACGAAGAGGTTGGGGTCGAAGGTGGGCTTGCTGACGAAGGCCAGTACCTCGCCCGTGCGGGGATCCATGGCCACCAGCGCGCCGCGGCGTTCGCCGAAGAGGTCTTCCACCAGGGCCTGCAGCCGGATGTCGATCGACAGCACCAGCTTGTCGCCCGGCGTGGGCGGGTGGCTCCTCAGGCGGCGCACCGCGCGGCCGCCGGCGCTCGTCTCCACCTCCTCGAAACCCGCGGTGCCGTGCAACTCGCGCTCGTAGCTCTGCTCCAGGCCCAGCTTGCCGATGTACTCGGTGCCCTTGTAGTTGCCCTGCTCGGCGTCGTCCCAATCCTCCATGGCCTCCTTCTCGGCCTGGTTGACACGGCCGATGTAGCCCAGCAGGTGGGAACCGACCTCGCCCAGCGGGTAGTTGCGGAACAGGCGCGCCTTGACGTCCACGCCCGGGAAGCGGAAGCGCTGGGCGGTGAACCGGGCCACCTCCTCGTCGTTCAGGCGGGTGCGGATGGGCAGCGAGTCGGCGCCCTTGAGCTCTTCCTGCAGGCGCTTGAAGCGGCGGCGGTCCTTGGGGGCGATCTCGATCACCGTGGACAGGTCGTCGATGAGGGAGTCGAGCTCGGCCGAGGCGTCCTTGCCGCGCTGCGGGGCGATCTCCAGGGTGTAGGCCGAATAGTTGGTGGCCAGCACGACGCCGTTGCGGTCGACGATCAGGCCGCGGTTGGGCACGATGGGCACCACCGCGATGCGGTTGGCCTCGGCCTGCGTGGCGAGTTCTTCGTGGCGGAAGATCTGCAGATGCACCAGGCGTGCGATCAGCAGTGCAAAGGCAATCAGCACGAAAGCCGCAGCGGCCAGCAGGCGGCCGCGGAAGCGGCCCATCTCCTGCTCGAGATCCTTGAGTTCAGTCATGCGCGTACCGCACAGCGATCACAGGGGTCGATTCTGATCCGGATCGGGGGCGCGGCGCTGGGGCGCCAGCAGCATCACCGTCACGAGCGGCCACAGCAGGGCCTCCACGCCGGGCGCCAGCAGCAGCCACCAGCCCGGGAACATGCCGCCGGCCAGCATCCGCACGGCCAGCGACACCACGTGCGCCCCGAAGAACAGCGGCAGGACCTGCAGCGCCTGCTCCACCACGCCGAACCACAGCAACCGCCGATGGATGTTCACCGCCACGTAGCTCAGGAGGGTGTAGGCCAGCGCATGCTGGCCCAGCAACGCCGCCTGGTGCACGTCCATGATCAGCCCGAAGGCGAAAGCCCACCCCACGCCCACGCGGCGCGGCTGGTGCACGTTCCAGAACACCAGCGCCAGGGCCAGCAGGTCGGGCATGGCCGGCTGGCGGCCCAGGGGCAGCATGTCCAGGCCCAGCGCCACCAGGAGCGTCGTCGCGATGAACAGCGGGTTGGCCGGCAGCAGGAGCTGGTCGGCGCCGCGCGGCATGATCATGGTGCCGAGGCTCCTCGACGGCCCGGGGCATTCAGCGTGCGCTCGGGCTTGGGGGGCTCGGGGGCGGCCGCTGGCCGGGCGGGCATCTGGGCGCTCAGCGGCTCCAGCACCAGCACCTGGCGCACGCCGTCGGGCCGCGCCACGGGGGCCAGCAGGATGCGTGCGAAGCCCGACTCGACCCGCCGCTCGACGTTGACCACCTTGGCCACGGGAAGGCCCGGCGGGTAGATGCCGTCCAGGCCCCCGGTGTTGAGCAGGTCGCCCACCTGGACGTCGGCATTGGCCGAGGTGAAGCGCAACTCCATGTGGCCGCCCCCGGCCCCGCCGAAGGCCGCCCCGCGTTGCTGCGTGCGGGTGTTGAGCACGGGGATGGCGGCGTCCTTGTCGGCCAGCAGTGTGACTTCTGCGCTCAGCGGATAGGCCCGCGTGACCTGGCCGATCACACCGTCCTCGGTGATGACGGGCGAGCCGCGCACCACGCCTTGTGTCAGGCCACGGTCGATGGTGACCTTGCGCGAATAGGGGTCGGCGGCCTCGTACAGGACCTCGGCGGGTTGCGAGCGCACGGTCATGGCC
Organism: uncultured beta proteobacterium; assembly: GCA_903822435.1. GTDB lineage: Bacteria > Pseudomonadota > Gammaproteobacteria > Burkholderiales > Burkholderiaceae_C > Rubrivivax. Next base: position 11,058 of record CAIJPE010000347.1, read on the forward strand.
GGCCGCAGCTCCAGCAGCGCACGCAGGCGGGTGTTTTCCTGCGCCAGATGTTCGGCGCGCAAGGCACGTTCGGCCTGCACCGCCAGCCGGGCCCGCGCTTCCTGCTCGGCCGCGCGGGCCTGGTTCAGCCCGGCCAGGTAGGCGCCCCCGCCCGAGACGATCTCGACCGGCACGGCCAGCACGCGCTGGATCGGCAGCAGCGCCACGGCCAGCGTGGCGCGCACGGGCTCGGCGATCTTCAGCCGCGCATCGGCCACCATCAGGAAGACGGCCAGCGCCGAGAAGAACACCAGCTTGCTCAGGGCCGAGATGCCCTGGCGGAAGAAGGGGGGGGGCGTGCGGTCCAGGGTGCCGAGCGGCATGGCGGGCTTACCGGCTCACGGGCTGAGGGGCGTCGCGGCGCTGGCAGGCCGGTGCCGCTTACTCGGAGGTGAAGATCGACCCCAGCCGCTCCATCCGCTCCAGCGCCATGCCGCAGCCGCGCACCACGCAGGTCAGCGGGTCTTCGGCCACCAGCACCGGAAG
>CAIJPE010000348.1 GCA_903822435.1 uncultured beta proteobacterium
AGCGGTGCTTGCGGTCGACCGCGCCGCGGAAGTACGCCATGCGCGGAAAGGGGTGCGAGACGAGCTTGAGGTAGGGGTAGCTCTTGTCGTCGCGGAACAGGATGTTGAAGCGCGGCGACTGCGTCTTGATGAGGTTGTTCTCGAGGAGCAGGGCCTCGGCCTCGCTGCGCACGACGGTGGTCTCCAGCCGCGCGATGCGGCCCACCATGTGGCCGATGCGGGTGCCGCCGTGATCCTTGTGCAGGTAGCTCGAGACGCGCTTCTTGAGGTTGCGGGCCTTGCCCACGTACAACAGGCCGCCCTGGGCGTCGATCCAGCGGTACACGCCCGGCAAGGACGGCAGGGCCGCCACTTCCACCAGCAGCCGCTCGTGGGCGGCGGAAGCATCGCGTTCGGCCGCCATGTCGGCGCGGGCATCGGCAGCGGGGTCGGGGCGTGCGGGACTCATCGCCCGCCATTGTCTTCGCTTCGATAATCTCCCCATGTCCGAGACAGCCCGCCTGCGGTGGGACATCTATTGCCGCGTGGTCGACAACTACGGCGACGCGGGGGTTTGCTGGCGCCTGGCCGCCGACCTGGCCGCGCGCGGCGACGCCGTGCGGCTGTTCATCGACGACCCGGCGCCGCTGGCCTTCATCGCGGCTGCCGGTGCGCCGGGCGTGGCCGTGCACCCGTGGCCAGGGCCCCATGACGACCCGGGCGAGCCTGCCGACGGGGTGATCGAGGCTTTCGGCTGCGATCTGCCACAGGGCGCCGTGGGCGGCCTGCTGCGCGCCCGCGCCGCCGGCCGGACGCCGGTGTGGATCAACCTCGAATACCTCAGCGCCGAAGGCTATGTGGAGCGGTCGCACGGGCTGCCTTCGCCCCAGCGCAACGGGCTGACGAAGTGGTTCTACTACCCCGGGTTCACGCCCCGCACCGGCGGCCTGCTGCGCGAGCCCGGCCTGATGGCGCGGCGCCTGGCCTTCGACCGCAGCGCCTGGCTGGCCGCCCAGGGCATCACGGTGCAGCCGGGCGAACGGGTGGCCAGCCTGTTCTGCTACCGCAACGAGGCCCTGCCCTGGCTGCTGGATGAGCTCGCGCGCCAGCCGACGCTGTTGCTGCTCACCCAGGGCCTGGCGCAGGCGCAGGTGGCGCAAGCGCCGCCTGGCGTGCGGCTGCACCGGCTGCCCTGGCTCAGCCAGGCCGATTTCGACCGCCTGCTGTGGGCAAGCGACCTCAACTTCGTGCGGGGCGAGGACTCGCTGGTGCGCGCCCTGTGGGCCGGCGCACCCTTCGTCTGGCAGATCTACCCCCAGTCGGATGCGGCCCACGAGTCCAAGCTGGATGCCTTCCTGCAGACCCTGCAGGGTCCGCCGGCGCTGCAGGCCCTGTGGAGGGCCTGGAACGGCACCCAGCCCCCCACGCGAACGCCCTGGCCGGATGACGCGCCGTGGCGCGCCCTGTGCCTGGCGGCGCGCGAGCGGCTGCTGCCACAGACCGATCTCGCCACCGGCCTGCGCCGATTTGCCATCGAAAAGGCGGCTGGCGGGCTATAATTTCGGGCTTTGCCCAAGTGCGATGCACACTGGGCCCAGTAACCGCATGGCAGCCGGCCCGCCGTCCCGCACGGAGCCAGGCACCACGCCTACCACCCCGGATACAAGCCATGAAAATCGCCCAGGAAATTCGCGCCGGCAACGTCATCATGCAGGGCAAGGACCCCATGGTCGTGCTGAAGACGGAATACAGCCGCGGTGGCCGCAACGCCGCCACCGTGCGCCTGAAGATGAAGAACCTGCTCAACGGCGGCGGCGCCGAGGTCGTCTTCAAGGCCGACGACAAGATGGACCAGATCGTCCTGGACAAGAAGGAATGTACTTACACGTACTTCGCCGATCCGATGTACGTCTTCATGGACTCCGAGTACAACCAGTTCGAGGTCGAGGCCGAGAACATGGGCGACGCCATCAACTACCTCGAGGACAACATGTCCGTCGAAGTGGTGTTCTACGACGGCAAGGCCATCTCGGTCGAATTGCCCACCACCGTGGTTCGCGAAATCGAGACCGATCCCGCCGTCAAGGGCGACACCTCGGGCAAGGTGCTCAAGCCGGCCAAGCTGGTGGGCACGGGCTTCGTGGTCAGCGTGCCCATCTTCGTGGAAAACGGCGACAAGATCGAGATCGACACCCGCACGCACGAGTACAAGAAGCGCGTCTGAACGCCGCCTCCGCCCGGCCAGGCGCCGGGCGATGCATCATCGGCGAATGCCGTTCGATTTCGATGCCGCCGTCCAGGCGCCGTTCCGCATGCAGCCTGGCTTGCGCAGGCTGGCACCCGGCACTCCCCAGCTGACCCTGCTACCCCCGGGTTCGCGCCACCAGCGCGAAAAGCTGGCCGTGCTGTCGGCCTTCTGGCCGCAGGCCCTGTGCGCCGCCCCGGGCTTCGACCCTTCTACGGCGCTGCAGTCCTTGTGTGCCGAGGCCGCTCAGGCGCACCCCGCGGCCTGGCAATGGGACGGCCACCGTGCGGCGGCCACTGCCCTGGGCGCCGCCGTCGGGCCGGGTGGCGCCATCCAGCACACCGCCGCGGGCATCTTCGGCCTGGGTGACGAGATCACACGCTGCCTGCAGGGCATCGCGCCCCGATGGCGCCTGGCGGCCCTGCTGAGCCTGACCTTCGCCGAAGACCTGGCCGTGGTGGATGCGGCCACGGGGACCATCCCCTGGCTGGCCGTGGCGCTGCCCAGCCATTGGGCCCCCGAGGCCAAGGTGGGAAGGCCCTTCGGCGCGGTCCATGGCCCCGTGGCCGACAACCGGCTGCTGATCGGCGCCAGCGATTCGCTGATGCGGCTGGCCACGGCAGGCGAGCGCTGGGAGCGCTTCGTCTGGACCATCACCGACCACCCCCGCCTTCACGCCCATCCGGCCCGCGTCCCCACCGAGCGCTGGGTGGACACGCCCGTCGCGCGCGCCTGGTGGCGCACCGAGCACCAGACCTTCCTGCCAGTGCCCGGTGCGCCGTCACCGCAGGCGGTGTTCACGATCCACGTCGAGGTGCGGCCTCTGTCCCGAGCCCTGGCCCTGCCGCAGCAGGCCGCGGCCGTGCGAGCGGCCGTGGCGAGCATGAGCCCGGCCGTGCTGGCCTACCGGGGCCTGGAAACCGTGCGCGAGCCCCTGCTCGCCTGGTTGGCGGCGCGCGCGGCCGAAGGGCCGGCCAGGCCACCCGGCTTCGCGGCGTGAAGACGCGGCCGATCGAGCCGGCCCGGATCGACTTCGAGGCCGGCCCCGACGGCGTGCCGATGTCGCCCAGCTTCGGCGACCTCTACCACCCGCGCGTCGGCGCCCTGGCGCAGGCCCGGCATGTCTTCCTGGGCGGCAACGGCCTGCCCGGGCGCTGGGCGGGCCGGCGCCACTTCACCGTGCTCGAAA
>CAIJPE010000349.1 GCA_903822435.1 uncultured beta proteobacterium
CCGGCGAAGAAGGCCGCTCCGGCCAAGAAGGCGGCGCCGGCCAAGAAGGCTGCTCCGGCGAAGAAGGCCGCTCCGGCCAAGAAGGCGGCTGCACCGGCGAAGCCGGCTGCGAAACCGGCTGCCAAGAAGGCTGCGGCTAAGAAGGCAGCAAAGAAGGCGGCACCCGCGGCACCTGCTGCCCCGGCCGCCCCTGCGGCCGCGAAGACGGCTCTCAACCCGGCTGCGGCCTGGCCGTTTCCGACTGGCAACAAGCCCTGACGGGCTCTCGATCGGACAGCGGCCCAGGCCGCTGCCGATCGGGTTCCACCCAAAGGCCCGGCACTGCCGGGCCTTTTTTCTACAATCCGCCCTTCATGACCCCTTGCATCGCCCTGGCCATGGGTTCTTCCAGCGACTGGGAGACCTTGCGGCACGCCGCTGCCGTTCTCGACGAATTCGGCATCGCGTACGAGAAGCGCGTGGTCTCGGCCCACCGCATGCCCGACGATCTCTTCGCCTTTGCCGAGACGGCGCAGGCCCGCGGCTTGAAGGCGATCATCGCAGGCGCTGGCGGTGCAGCCCACCTGCCGGGCATGCTGGCCGCCAAGACGCTCGTGCCGGTGCTGGGCGTACCGGTGGCCAGCAAGTTCCTGCAGGGTGTGGACTCGCTCTATTCCATCGTCCAGATGCCCCGTGGCATCCCGGTGGCCACCTTCGCCATCGGCCCGGCCGGCGCTGCGAACGCGGCCCTGTTCGCGGTGGCCATGCTCGCCGACGGCGACGACGCGCTGCGCCAGCAATTGCAGGCCTTCCGTGACCGCCAGACGGCTGCGGCCCGCGCCATGACCCAAGACCTCCCGTGAAGCCCCAAGGCACGGGGCCCGGCGACCAGGCCGCCACGGGCCATCCGATGCTGGGCGTGCTGGGCGGTGGCCAGCTGGGGCGCATGTTCGTGCATGCGGCCCAGGTCCACGGCTACCGCGTGACGGTTCTCGAGCCCGACCCCGCAAGCCCTGCCGGCGCCGCCGCCGACGTCCATCTGCAGGCCCCGTATGTCGATCCCGCGGCATGGGACACCCTGGCCCGCACCTGCGACGGGGTGACCACCGAGTTCGAGAACGTGCCGGCGCAGGCACTGCGCGAACTGGCCGACCGGCTGCCCGTGGCCCCAGGCGCCGACGCCGTCGAGGTCTGCCAGGACCGGGCGCGCGAAAAGCGCTGCTTCGCCGAGGCCGGCATCCCCTGCGCGCCGCACGCCGTCATCCGGACGGCCGATGACGCGGCGCGGCCCGAGCATGCCGCCTTGCTGCCCGGCATCCTGAAGACCGCCAGCATGGGTTACGACGGCAAGGGCCAGCGCGTGGTCGAGCAGATCGGGGCCTTGCCCGCGGCCTGGGCCGCGCTGGGCGGGGTGCCCTGTGTGCTGGAGCAGCGCCTGCCCTTGCGGCTCGAGATCAGCGTGGTGGTCGCGCGCAGCCGCGACGGCCAGACCGTGCACCTGCCGGTGCAGCAGAACCTGCACCGCGCCGGCATCCTGGCCGTCACCCAGGTGCCCGCACCGGATGTCGACCCCGTCCTCGCGCAGCGCGCCGTCGACCAGGCTGGCCGGCTGGCCGACGCCCTGGGTTACGTGGGGGTGCTGTGCGTGGAATTCTTCGTGCTGGACGACGGCTCGCTGGTCGCCAACGAAATGGCGCCTCGCCCGCACAACTCGGCCCACTGGAGCGTGGATGGCAGCGATGTCTCGCAGTTCGACCTGCAGGTGCGCACGCTGGCGGGCCTGCCGCTGGTGGTCCCGCGCCAGCACTCGGCCGCGGTCATGCTGAACCTGCTGGGCGACCTGTGGGCTGCCGGTACACCGGACTGGGCGGCCGTGTTGGCGCTGCCAGGCGTGCACCTGCACCTGTATGGCAAGTCCGAGCCGCGCCCCGGCCGCAAGATGGGCCATCTCACGGTCACTGCGCCCGACCTGGCCGCCGCCCGCGCCGTGGCACTGCAGGTGGCCGGTCGGCTCGGCTTGCCGCCGTTCTAGGGCTTCGGGCCGATGGCGATCCTGCGCGGCACCGATGCCGGCGACGTGGCGGCCGCGGCGGCTCACCTGGCCGCCGGCGAGTTGCTCGCCTTCCCGACCGAGACCGTCTATGGCCTGGGAGCCCGCGCCGACGACGACGCCGCGGTGGCCCGCATCTTTGCGGCCAAGGGCCGGCCGAGCGACCATCCCCTCATCGTTCATGTGGCCGACTCCCAGGGCGCTGCAGCCTTCGCCGAGACGCTCGCGGGTGCGGCACAACGCTTGATCACCGCCTTCTGGCCCGGGCCGCTGACCGTGATCGTGCCGCGCCGTGCCGGCACCGCGGGCGCGGCGGCGGCGGGCCAGGCCAGCATCGGCCTGCGCATGCCCTCGCACCCCGTGGCCCTGGCGCTGCTGCGCGAGGCCGCCCGCCTGGGCGTGCCAGGCGTCGCCGGCCCCAGCGCCAACCGCTTCGGCCACGTCAGCCCCACCCGTGCAGCGCACGTGCAGCAGGAATTCGGGCCCGGGCTGTGGGTGCTGGACGGTGGCGAATGCGATGTGGGGATCGAATCGGCCATCGTGGATTGCACCCGGGTCCGGCCCGCGCTGCTGCGCCCCGGCCAGCTGTCGCGCACCGCGCTGGAGGCCGTGCTGGGCCAGCCACTGGCGGCGCCGGACGCCGCCTCGCCGCGCGCGCCGGGCACCTTGGCATCGCACTACGCCCCACGGGCCCCGCTGCACCTGCTGGAGCCTGCCGAGCTGCAGCGCCGGTTGCAGGCGGGGCCCGGGGCGGGCCTGCCGAGGGTCGGGGTATATTCCCGCCTCGCATCGGCCGCTGGGGCCGACGTGGGGTGGGTTTGCCGGGCCATGCCGGAGGAGGCCGCAGCGGTGGCGCACGAACTGTTCGCTGTGCTGCGCGGGTTCGACGAAGCGGGTGTTTCTGCCATCTGGGTGGAACGACCACCGCCAGGACCGGTCTGGGAAGGGGTTCGCGACCGCTTGCAACGGGCCGCGGGCTGAAGGCCTGGCAAGGCCTCGGAGCCATCGATTCCCCAAGTTCTCCAGCCCATGTCGCAGCACACAGGTCCCCTAGGGGTCGCACCCTTCGACCCCGATCTCGGAGCAAAGATGATCTTCAGCAGCAAGGCCACACTGCAACGGCGGCTCGCCGCGGCCCGCGTCGTCGCGTCCTTCCTGGGCGCGCTGGGCCTGGGCCTGTTCGCAGCCTGTGGCGGCGGCACGTCGCAGTACGAGACCTTCATTCCTCAGCGGCTGCTGGTCTTCGGTGACGACACCAGCACCCTGACCCCGACGGGCTTGAAGTACGGCGTCAACGCGGTGGACAGCACGGGCCTGGCAATCGACTGCACGCAGCAGCCGATCTGGGTGCAGTCGATTGCCAACCAGTACGGCTTCGCCTTTGCCGAATGCAACCCGAACTTCGCCGAGCCCAGGGCCTTCATGCGGGCCGGCGTGGGTGCGAAAGTCGCCGATGTGGCCGCGCAGGTCGAAGCGCAGGTGGCCGCCGGCGGCTTCCGCGACAAGGACCTGGCCACCGTGCTGGCCGGCACCAACGACATCATCGAGCTCTACCAGCAATACCCCGGGCGATCGGTGGCCAGCCTGGTCAGCGAGGCGGGCGCCCGCGGCCAGCAGCTGGCCGGGGTGGTGAACCGCCTGGTGGCGCTGGGCGTGAAGGTCGTCGTCTCGGACCTGCCCGATGTCGGCCTGACCCCCTATGCGGCGGCCCAGAAGGCGCTGGACCTCACCGGCCTGGACCGTGCCGCCCTGATCTCGCAGCTCACCACCGCGTTCAACGAACAGCTGGGCGTGAACGTGGTGCTGGACGGCCGTTACGTGGGCCTGGTGCAGGCGCAACTGCGCTTCCAGGCCGTGTCCGTGTCGCCCGGCTCCTTCGGCCTGAGCAACATCACCGACACGGTGTGCACGGTGGAACTGCCCAACTGCAACACCAACACCCTGCTGCCCGGCGTGACCTTGAGCGCCTACCTGTGGGCCGATGACCAGCATCTGGCGCCCACCGGCCACAGCCAGCTGGCCGCGCTGGCCATCGACCGCGCTGCGCGCAACCCGTTCTGACCGCGGCGGGCAGCGCGCCTTCTCAGCGCGCAGCAGCGTCGCGTTGCGCCCACTGCACCAGCGCCTCCAGCGCCGGCCGCGCAGCCCCTGCCAGCGGGTGGTTGACGATGGCCACCAGCACATAGCGCCGGCCGCTGGCTGACAGCACGAAGCCCGCCACGGCCGTCACGTCGCGCAACGACCCCGTCTTCAGGTGCGCCCGGCCCGTGGCCGTGCGCGAGCGCCGCAGCGTGCCGTCCAGCCCCGTGACGGGCAGCGACGACATCAGCTCGCTCATGACCGGGCTGCCGTAGGCCTGCACCAGCACCTGGGCCAGCCGGCCCGCGCTCAATCGCGTCAGTCGCGACAGCCCGGAGCCGTTGTCGATCACCACCTCGGCGCCCGGTTCGCCCGTGCGCAGGGCCAGCCATCGCAGCAGGGCCTCGCGGGCGGTGTCGGGGGTGCTGACCGACGCACCATCGGCGGCCAGCGGCATGCTCAGGAAGAGCTGCTGCGCCATGACGTTGTTGCTGTACTTGTTGATGTCGCGCACCACCTCGGCCAGGGGCGGCGAGCGCAGCTCGAAGGTGGGCCTGGCATCGGCCGGGGCGCGTCCTTCGCGCACCGCGCCCTGCAGCTGGCCGCCCATCTCGCGCCACAGGCCTTCGATCAGCCGCGCGTCGTAGCTTTGTGGCTGGGGGTCGGCCGTCGACCAGGCCAGCTCGCCGCAGGCGGCCGGATACGTGCCCGCAAAGCGCGTGCGCCCGGGATCGAAGGTGGCCTTCAGGCCGGCGCGCCAGTCTTCGCAGGGGCCGGCGCCCAGCGGCACGGTGCGGTCGACCACGGCCTGCGCCAGCGGCGGCTCCACCAGCACGCGGGCCATGCCGCCGGACTCGGGCACGAAGGTATAGGTCACCGAGCGGTAGTTCAGCAGCAGGGCGGCGGGCCGCACGTTGTAGGGCCGAAGGGGCTCGCCGTCGAAATCACCTGGCGACGCATCGGGCACGGCAAAGGCGCTGCCGTCGATGACGATGTCCCCACGGATCTCGCGCACGCCCTGCTGCTGGATGCGCCGCAGCAACAGCCACACGCGCTCCAGCACCAGCTTGGGGTCGCCGCTGCCCTTGATCACGACCGAGCCTTCCAGCACGCCGTCGCGCACGGTGCCTTGCAGCCACACGGGGGTGCTCCATGCCCAGGCCGGCCCCAGGCGGTCCAGCGCCGAGGCGGTGGTCAGCAGCTTGGTCAGCGATGCCGGGTTCAGCGGCTTGCCCTCCTGCCACTGCAGCACGCGGCGTCCGCTGGCCAGGTCTTGCACCACCACGCCCAAGGCCTCGGGTGGTACCCCGGCGCGTTCCAGCGCAGCGGCCACCGGCGGCGGCAGGCCGGTGGCCACGGGTGTGGCCCCCCAGGCTTGCGCCGTGGCCAGTGTGGCGATGAAGGCGACCGCCTGCGCGGCCCTGCGAACCCTGGCCATGATGGCAATGATCGCACGGCATAAACTGCCTGGATGCCGTCGCCCGATGCCCCGATCCTGGAGCCCGCACCCCGCGGAGTCCGCCCGCTTCACGTGCTGGCTTTCGACACCTCGACCGAGCACCTCAGCGTGGGCCTGAGCGGCCCGGGCGGGCTGCTGACAGCCGCCGCACCGGGGGGCGCGCAGGCCTCGGCGACGCTGTTGCCGCACATCCATGCGCTGCTCGACCGCGCGGGCCTGGGCCTGCGTCAACTGGACGGCGTGGCCTTCGGCAGCGGGCCGGGCGCCTTCACAGGCCTGCGCACCGCCTGCGCCGTGGCGCAGGGCATCGGCCTGGCGCTGGGCCTGCCGCTGATCCCCATCGACAGCCTGCTGATCGTGGCCGAGGATGCCCGCCGCCAAGCCTGGCCCCGAGGCGAGGACTGCGATGTCACGGTGGCCATGGATGCGCGCATGGACGAGGTCTATGCCGCCTGGTACCGCTGGCGCGACGGCCGCTGGCGGGTGCACAAGGGACCGGGCCTGTACGCCCTGCCGGCGCTGCACGAGGCCTGGTTGCAGGGGCCCGTGCAGATCCTGGCGGGCTCGGCCCTGGGCGCCTTCGGCGAGCGCCTTCAGGCGCCCGCGGGCGCCGACCTGCGGCCCCACGAGCACCACCGGTCCGGCGCCCTGCTGCATCTGGCCTTGCTGGCCGCGCAGGATGGGCGCACCGTAGATGCCGCCGACGCCCTGCCGCTGTACGTGCGCGACAAGGTGGCCCACACCACCCGCGAGCGCGAGGCGGCCCGCGCCATGGCAGGGCGCGCTGCGTGAACGCCTTGCTGCAGCCGGCGCCCTGGCGCCGCACCATGACCACCGGCGACCTGAATGCCGTGGTGCGCGTGGAAAGCAGCGCCTACAGCTACCCCTGGTCACGCGGCAACTTTGTCGATTCGCTGGCCGCCGGGTACCTGGCCGAAGTGCTCGAAGTCCCCGGCGGGCCGCTGCTGGGCTACTTCGTGGCCATGGTGGGCGTCGACGAGATGCACCTGCTGAACATCACGGTGGCACCTCCCCACCAGGGCCGCGGCCACGGGCACGTCCTGCTCGATGCGGTGCAGGCCCGGGCCCGCGAGCTCAGGCTGGGCTCGCTGTGGCTGGAGGTGCGGGCCAGCAACACCCGGGCGCGGGCCCTGTACGGCCGCCGCGGCTTTGCCGAGGTGGGGGTGCGCAAGGGCTATTACCCGGCCCCGGTGCGGCGCGAAGACGCCGTGGTCATGAGCCTTCCCATCGCACCGGCCGGAGGGCTTCATGGCGTGGACTGAACGCCAGGCGGCCCTGCTGGGTGCCATGGGCCTGCGCGTCTGGGCGGGACGCCCGCCTGCTGCCGATGCGGCAGCGCCTGCCGTTTCCGCGGAGGCCGTCCTCCTGCCGCGGCACCCCGTCCAGGCAGCCCCCGCAGCAGCCACCCGAGCGCCCGCCGCCCAGGCCCCCGTGCCGAGGGTGTCCGAGCCGGCCAAGCCGCTCCTGCCGACCGAGCCCAAGGCCTCTTCGGCATCCGACGGCCTGGGCTGGGACGCCCTGCGCGAGGCCGTTGCCGGCTGCCGCGCCTGTGGCCTGTGCGAAAGTCGCACGCAGACCGTCTTCGGCACGGGCCACCGGCAGGCCGGCTGGATGGTGGTGGGTGAAGCGCCCGGCGAGCAGGAAGACAACCTGGGAGAGCCCTTCGTGGGCCCTGCCGGGCAACTGCTCGACCGCATGCTGGCCGCGCTGCAGCTCACCCGGGCCGAAGACGGCGACCTGCCGCAGGCCCAGCGCGTGTACATCGCCAACACGCTGAAGTGCCGGCCGCCCCGCAACCGCAATCCCACGCCGCAGGAGATGGCCCGGTGCGAGCCCTACCTGGTGCGCCAGATCGAGCTGGTGGCGCCGCGCATCATCCTGGCCATGGGCCGCTTTGCGGTGCAGGCCCTGCTGCGCACCGACGAGCCCATCGGCCGCCTGCGCGGGCGGGTGCACCAATACCAGGGCGTGCCGCTGGTGGTGACCTATCACCCGGCCTACCTGCTGCGCAACCTGCCCGACAAGGCCAAGGCCTGGGAGGATCTGTGCCTGGCCGCGGAGGTGGCCGAAAACGTGGCCGCGCGCGCGGCCGGGCGCTGAACACGAAGACCCGGGGCCCTGGCGGACTCGGTCGGGCCCAGTGGGCTTCAGTCGCCCTGGCCGGCCTTCTTCGGGCGCTTCCATCCCGGTACTGTCACCGTCTTGGCCCGCACCACGGTCAGCTGTCCCGCCGGCACGTTCCTGCTGACGGTGCTGCCGCCGCCGATGGTGGCGCCATCGCCCACGGTGATGGGTGCGATCAGCACGCAGTTGCTGCCCACGTGGACATCGTTGCCGATGGTGGTGCGGTGCTTGTAGGCGCCGTCGTAGTTGGCCGTGATGCTGCCCGCGCCGTAGTTCACGCGCTCGCCCACGCTGGCGTCGCCCAGGTAGGCCAGGTGGTTGGCCTTCGCGCCCTTGGCCAGCGTGGAGTTCTTGACCTCGACGAAGTTGCCGATGTGGACCTCCTCGGCCAGTTCGGCCCCCGGTCGAAGCCGTGCGAATGGGCCGATGAGCGAGCCGGCGCCCACCACCGCGCCCTCCAGGTGGCAAAACGGGTGCACCACGGCGCCTGGGCCGATCTGCGTGTCGCGCAGCACGCAGTTCGCGCCCACCCGCACGCCGTCGGCCAGGTGCACCTCGCCTTCGAAGATGCAGTTCACGTCGATCTCGACGTCCTGGCCGCAGTGCAGGCGGCCGCGCACATCCAGCCGCGCCGGGTCGGCCAGGCGCACGCCGGCTTCCATCAGCGCCAAGGCCTGGTGGTGCTGGTGGCGGCGCTCCAGGTCGGCCAGCTGCGCGGGGCTGTTGATGCCCAGCACCTCGGTCTCCGATGCCGCAGTGGCTGTGACCACAGGCACGCCTTCGGCCACGGCCATGGCCACGATGTCGGTCAGGTAGTACTCGCGCTGGGCGTTGTCGTTCTTCAGCGCCATCACCCAGCGGGCCAGCGCCCCGGTGGGCGCGGCCATGATCCCGGTGTAGACCTCGCGGATCTTCCGCTGCTCGGGGTTGGCGTCCTTGTGCTCGACGATGCCCTGCACAGACGCGCCATCGCGCACGATGCGGCCGTAACCGCTGGCGTCGGCCAGCTCGATGGTCAGCAGCGCCAGGCGCTCGCCGCCGCAGGCGTGCGCCAGGGCCCGCGCGGTGTCGGCGCGGATCAGCGGCACGTCGCCGTTGAGGATCAGCGTGGTGGCCAGTGCGGGGTCCAGCGCCGGCACGGCCTGCTGGATGGCATGTCCCGTGCCCAGCTGCGGCTCCTGCCGCACGAAGCGCGCCTGCGGGGCCGCCGTGGCCGCAGCGGCTTCCACCGCCGCGGCTCCGTGCCCGGTGATGATCACGGTGCGGCCGGCACCCAACCCGGCACTGGCTTGCAGAACATGCTGCAATAGGCTCATGCCGGACAGTCGATGGAGCACCTTGGGCAACGCCGATTTCATGCGGGTGCCCTTGCCCGCGGCCATGATCACGACATTGAGTGCCATGCGGATGTCTCGCCACAAAGCCCGGATTATCGGTCTGCTCGGGCTGCTGTTCCTGTGCGGATTGACGGGTTGCAGCTCGGTTCGGCTGGCATATGCCACGGCACCGACCTTCGGCTGGATCTGGCTGAACAACTATGTCGACTTCAGCCGCGCGCAAGCCCCCGCCGTGAAGAAGGACATCGATGCCTTCTTCGACTGGCACCGCACCACGCAACTGCCCGTGTTCCTGCCGCTGCTGGCCAGCGCCCAGGCGCAGGTGCTGGAGCCCGCCACACCTGCGCAGGCCTGCCAGTGGGAAGCGACCCTGCGCGACCGCCTGCAGCCCACGCTCGACAAGGCCCTGGGCATGGCCGCCGACTGGCTCCCCGGCCTGGGTGAGCCGCAGTTCAAGAGCATCGAGAAGCGCTACGCCCGCAACATCCAGGACATGCGCGATGACTACCTGCAGCCCGACCCGGCGGTGCGCCAGGCCGAGTCGGTCAAGCGCGTGCTCGAGCGAGCCGAGCGCCTGTATGGCTCGCTGGACGAAGCGCAGCGCAAGGTTGTCCAGGATGGCGTCTCGGCCTCGCCCTTCGACCCCGAGCTCTGGATGCGCGAGCGCCAGCGCCGCCAGCGCGACACGCTGCAGACCGTGCGCCGCCTGCAGGCCGAGCGCGCCGGCCACGACCAGCGCTTGGCCGCGCTGTCGGCCCTGGTGGCCCGCACCGAACGTTCACCCGATCCCGAGTACCGGGCCTATCAGCAACACCTGACCGACTACAACTGCAACTTCGTCGCGCAGCTGCACAACGCCACCACGCCCGCCCAGCGCCGCAAGGCGCGCGAGAACCTCAAGGGATGGGAAGATGACCTGCGGATGCTGATCAGCGGCAGCTGAACCGCGGACTCAACGGGCGGGATCGGGGGGGATGATCACCGCGATCTGCCGCGGCTTCTCGCTGGGCTTCGGAAACTCGGCCAGCGCGGCTTCGAACATCGCCCCGAACAGGGGGCCGTCAGCACGCACGATGCCATCGCTGGTGGCGTGCGATTCGAAAAGCGGCTTGCCGGAGGCCCGGTCGCGGATCAGCAGGGCCACCTGGCGTTCGTACTGGTTGGCGTACAGGGGGTAGGGTGGAAAGTCGCGCCGCGCCCACAGGCCGCCCCAGCGCGGCCCGCCCCAGGGCCCGTAGCGCCAGCTGCCGTAGCCGCCATGCCACCACAACGGGTCGTCCCAGGGGCCTACCACCACGCGGCCATCCTGAGCGCCGATCTGCACCAGCACGTCGGGTTCCTGGCCCGCTTCGATCGGGGTGAAGCCGGCCTTCTCCAGCGCGCCGCGGGCCCGGGATTCCAGCGCCTCGATGTCGGCGACATGGGCCTGCTGCGAGGGCAGGCGGTCGAAGGCGAAGCGGCCGGGCTTGCGGTCGGCCGGCCATTCGCCGTAGCTCGACACACTGCTGGTCACGGTCCGGATACCCGAGCAGCCGCCCAGCAACACGGCCACGGCCAGGGCCGCCAGGGCGGCGGCCGGGGCCCGCCAGGGGGTGGTTGCGATCATCCTTGCTTCTCCTCGTCGCGCGGCGGCGGTGCGAGCCACTGCAGCGGCGACTCAACCGCAGGGCCCTTCACCGGCGCGCAGGGTTCCTCGTCGAAGGCAATGTCGCCCTGCGCATCGGGCTTTCCGGTGGCTTTGAGGCTGGAAAAGGGATAGAGGTTCCGGTCCATCATGTGCGAAGGGACGATATGGCCCATCGCGCTGAGCATGTTGTCGATGCGGCCGGGGTACTGCCGTTCCCACTCGTGGATCATCTTCTTGACCTGCACCCGCTGCAGGCCGTCCTGGCTGCCGCACAGGGTGCAGGGGATGATCGGGAACGCGCGGTGCGCGGCCCAGCGCTCCAGGTCGCTCTCGGCCACGTAGGCCAGCGGGCGGATGACCACGTTGCGGCCGTCGTCGCTCACCAACTTCGGCGGCATGCCCTTGATGCGGCTGCCGAAGAACATGTTCATCAGCAGCGTGACCACCATGTCGTCCCGGTGGTGGCCCAGGGCGATCTTGGTGGCGCCGAGTTCGCCGGCCACGCGGTACAGGATGCCCCGGCGCAGCCGCGAGCACAGGCTGCACATCGTCTGGCCTTCGGGGATGAGCGACTTGACGATGGAGTAGGTGTCCTGCTCCTCGATGCGGAAGGGCACGCCGCGGCCGGCCAGGTAGGCCGGCAGCACGTCGGCCGGAAAGCCGGGCTGCTTCTGGTCGAGGTTGACGGCCACGAGCTCGAAGTGGATCGGCGCCCGCTCGCGCAGGTTTATCAGGACGTCCAGCAGGCCGTAGCTGTCCTTGCCGCCGGACACGCACACCATGACCTTGTCGCCTTCCTCGATCATGTTGAAGTCGGCGATGGCCTGCCCCACCTGCCGGTGCAGGCGCTTGCTGAGCTTGTTGGCCTCGTGGGCCGCCTTTTTCAGCGCTGCAAAGGGGATGGGGGCGTTCATCAGGCTTCCTTGATCGCAAAGACTTCCACGCCGACGGCAGCGCAGTCGGGGTACACGTCGGGCTTGGCGGTGGAGACCCGCGCTGCCAGCACCATCGGGTGCGCCAGCATCAGGGC
Organism: uncultured beta proteobacterium; assembly: GCA_903822435.1. GTDB lineage: Bacteria > Pseudomonadota > Gammaproteobacteria > Burkholderiales > Burkholderiaceae_C > Rubrivivax. The sequence goes on from CAIJPE010000349.1 coordinate 11,707, forward strand.
CACGATGTCGTCCACCAGCGTCTCCTGCAACTCGATGTGCCCGCGGGCCACGCGTGCCTGGATGGAGCGACGGATGAAATCGTAGTCCAGCACCTCCGACAGTGCATCGCCCTTGGGTGTCGACAGTGCGAGCGGCACGTAAAGATCGACGTTGATCCGCACACGCTGCGCGCCCTGCTTCTCGAAATCGTGCACGCCGATGTGGATCGGCACTTCGTAGTCGGTGAGGAACAGGCGGCGACAGGCGGCCAGGCGGGGGTGGCTCAGGAAGCTGGTCATCCGGGGGCTTTCAGGGTGTCGCGGGCCAGGAACATCACGTCCCGCGGCTGGGATTGCAGGTGCTGCCCACCGTCCACCAGCAAGGTGGTGCCGGTGATGGCTGGGGATTCGAGCAGGAAGCGCACGGCGCGCGCGATGTCGGCCGGCGTGGAGCCGCGATGCAAGGGCGTCATGCGGTGCGAGGCGGCGAACTCGTTGTCGTCCATCACACCCGACAGCAGGGTGACGCCCGGTGCCACGGCGCACACCCGCACGGCCGGCGCCAGCGCCTGCGCCAGCAAGGTGTTGGCGGCTTCCAGCGCAGCCTTGGACAGCGTGTACGACAGGTAGTCGGGGTTCGGGTTCCAGAGCTTCTGGTCGAGCAGGTTGACCACGCAGCGCGGGGCGCCGTCCGGGCGTCCGGCATCGGGGCTGCTGTGCAGCGCGCGGGCCAGAAGGATGGCCGGCGCGGTGTTGGCCCGCCAGTGCCTCTCCATCGATTCCATGCTGAAGCTGGCCAGGTCGTCATAGACGAACAGCGAGGCGTTGTTGACCACCGCGTCGATGCGGCCGAAAGCGGCGTGCACAGCGGGCACCAGGGCCACGCATTGCGACTCGTCGGCCAGGTCGGCGCCGAACGCCTGGGCCTGCCCGCCACCCGACACGATGGACGCAACCGTTTGCGCCGCGGCTTCGGCCGAGCCGCGGTAGTGCACCGCCACGCGCCAACCCTGGGCCGCCAGGTGCAGGGCGATCTCTCGCCCGATGCGCTGTGCTGCGCCCGTTACCAGAACCACAGGGCTCGTTTCCATGCTTCCTACAATCGCGCAGATGCAACACGCCGAACCCGCGAGTTTATCGGGGGGGCTGCAAACCCTTCATGCCGTCGTGCGTGCGGCCATCGCCGCGACCGGGGGCTGGCTGCCCTTCGACCGCTTCATGGCCCTGGCCTTGTATGAACCTGGCCTGGGCTACTACACCCGTGGCAGCCGGCAGTTCGGGGCCATGCCGGCCTCGGGCAGCGATTTCGTCACCGCGCCCGAGCTGTCGCCCCTGTTCGGCGAGGCCCTGGCGCGCCAGGTGCGCCAGGCCCTGGACGCGGCGCAGGCCGACACCGTGTGGGAGTTCGGCGCCGGCTCCGGCGCCCTGGCCGAACAGCTGCTGACCGCGCTGGGCGAAGGCCTGCGCCGCTACGCCATCGTGGACGTTTCGGGCGCGCTGCGGCAGCGCCAGGCCGAGCGGCTGGCCCGCTTCGGCAGCCGGGTGCAGTGGCTGGACGCCTGGCCCGAGCGCATGGAAGGCGTGGTGGTGGGCAACGAGGTGCTGGACGCCATGCCGGTGCAGTTGCTGCACTGGGATGGCCAGGGCTGGTTCGAGCGTGGCGTGACGGCCGCCGGCACCGGTCCGCTGGCGTGGTCGGACCGCCCCACGGACCTGCGCCCGCCGGTGCCCGGCCCCTTCGTGCCGGGCACTACCACCGAAATCCACCCGCAGGCCCGGGCCTACATCCAGAGCCTGGCCGAGCGGCTGCAGCGCGGCGCGGCTTTCTTCATCGACTACGGCTTCCCCGAGGCCGAGTACTACCACCCCGACCGCACGGGCGGCACGCTGATGTGCCACCGCGCCCACCGTGCCGACACCGACCCCCTGGCCGACATCGGCCAGAAGGACATCACCGCGCATGTCGACTTCACCGGCATCGCGCTGGCCGGGCAGGACGCGGGGCTGGACGTGCTGGGCTATACCAGCCAGGCGCGCTTCCTCATGAACTGCGGCCTGCTCGACCTGCTGAAGGGGGCCGATGCCCGCACCCTGTCGGCGGCGCACAAGCTGCTGGCCGAGCACGAGATGGGCGAGCTCTTCAAGGTGATCGGCTTTGCCAGGGGACTGGCCTTCGACCCCATCGGCTTCACGGCCGGCGACCGGTCCCACACCCTTTAGGACGCGATGCGCTGGTTGCTGGTCTTTCTCGTCGCCTGCCTGCTCTTCAACGGCCTGCAGCACTGGCTGCGCAAGATCGGGCTGGGCAAGTTGCCGGGCGACTTCCGATTCCGCCTGGGCGGGCGTGACTGGTATGTGCCGCTGGCCAGCTCGGTGGTGCTGAGCGTGCTGGCCATGCTGATCGGACTCCTGGTCTGAGGCGCCCCGATGAGCAGCTGGCTGTTGGCCCTGGTGCTGGCCTACTTCGCGCTGCTGCTGGGCGTGGCGGCGTGGACCTCGCGGCGCGCCGACAGCCAGGCCTTCTTCATCGGCAGCCGCAACAGCCCCTGGCCGCTGGTGGCCTTCGGCATGGTGGGCACTTCGCTGTCGGGCGTGACCTTCGTGAGCGTGCCGGGCGCGGTGGCGCTGAGCCAGTTCGGCTACCTGCAGGTGGTGCTCGGGCAGTTTCTGGGCTATTTCGTCATCGCCTTCGTGCTGCTGCCCCTGTACTACCGGCGCGGCCTCACCTCGATCTACGGTTTCCTGGGCCAGCGCCTGGGCCCCAGCGCCTACCGCACCGGGGCGGGCTTCTTCATCGTCTCGCGCACCCTGGGCGCCACCGCCCGCCTTTACCTCGTGGCCCGGGTGCTGCACGACATGATCCTGGGCCCGCTGGGCGTGCCCTTCTGGCTGACCGCGGCGGCCATCGTGCTGATGATCGTGCTGTACACGCTGGAAGGCGGTGTGCGCACGATCGTCTACACCGACACGCTGCAGACCACCGGGATGTTGCTGGGCCTGATGGTGTGCACGGTGATCCTGCTGCAGCGATTGGACCTCGGCCTTCTGGAGAGCTGGCGGGCGATGCAGGCGCGCGGGCTGGGTACGGTGTTCGGCACCCAGCCGATGGCCGGCGGCTACTGGGCCAAGCAATTGGTGGCGGGCTTCTTCATCGCCATCGCCATGACCGGCATGGACCAGGAAATGATGCAGAAGAGCCTGTCGGTGCGCCGGCTGGCCGATTCGCAGAAGAACATGGTGGTGCTGGCCTTCGTGCTGCTGGCGGTGGTGGTGGCCTTCCTGTTCCTCGGCGGCCTGCTGGCGCTGTATGCGCCCACCGTGGGTCTTCAGGCCGCGGGCGACCGGCTCTTCCCGGCCGTGGTGCTGGGCCATCTGCCGGCCTGGGTTCAGGTGCTGTTCGTGATGGCGCTGGTATCGGCCCTGTTCCCCAGCGCCGACGGGGCGCTGACGGCACTCACGGCCAGCTTCTGCATCGACGTGCTGGGCCTGACGCGCACCGACCGTCCGCCGCAGGACGAGCGCCGCCTGCAGCGCATCCGCCGGTGGGTGCACGCCGCGTTTGCGCTGCTGTTCCTGGCCCTGGTGCTGGCCTTCAAGGTGCTGGACGACCCGAGCATGATCGGACTGATCCTGAAGA
>CAIJPE010000350.1 GCA_903822435.1 uncultured beta proteobacterium
AAATTGGGCAGCGCCGCCAGCAGGCGGCGCAGCACGATGCCCAGGGTGGTGCCCATGCCCGGCTGCGTTCAGGCCGCCAGCAGGCTCACGTGGGCGGCCACCACGCGCCAGCCTTCGGGCAGGCGCACCCAGGTCTGGCTCTGGCGGCCCGTGCTGGCGCTGCCTTCGCGCTGGAACTCGGTCATGGCCGTGGCGAACTCGCGGCCGAAGGTGGTGATCACCGTGTGCTGGAGCGTGCGGGCCAGGCCGACGGAAGGCCGTGCCAGGCGGAACGCGCGAATGGCCTCGATGCCGCGCAGGTTCTCGCCCACGCCGTAGCGCACCGTGAAATCGCTGGTCCAGAACAGTTCGTCCAGCACGTCGGTGCGGTTGTTGACCAGGGCGTCTTCATAGCGCGCGAAGGCGGCGCTGACTTCGGCGTGGATCTCGGGGATGTTGACGTCCATGGGCGGGCTCGCGAAAGGCTTCAGTTCAGCGTGGCCACCGGGGCCCGCACGGTACCCAGGGCTTCCAAGGCCGCGGCCACGCTCAGCACGCGGTCTTCTCGCCAGGGGGCGGCGATCAGTTGCACGCCGATGGGCAGCTTGTCGTGCGCCCCCCACACCGGCACCGTGCAAACCGGCAGCCCGATGCACGAGATGGGTTGGGTCAGCAGGCCCATGCTGGCGCGGGCCGGCAACCGCTGGCCGGCGATATCCAGCCATTCGGTGCCGATGGGCGGCGCCACGCAGGGAGTGGCCGGGGCGATGAGCACGTCGACATCGGCGAACGAGGCCGCCACCTGCTGCGCGAACCAGCGGCGCACGCGCTGTGCCTGGGCCACCCACACCGCCGGCAGCAGCGCGCCGGCCAGGAAGCGGTCACGCGAGAGGGGTTCGAAATCCTGCGGCCGGGTCTTCAGGTCCGGCAGGTGCAGCGCCGAGCTCTCTGAGTTGGTGATGACGAAGGCCGCGGCGCGGGCCTGGGCCACGCCGGGCCACTCCACGGTTCGCGTGGCCCCCAGGGCCGCGGCCACGGTGTCCACCGCTGCCCGCGCCTCGGGCGCGGTCATGTCGCGGAACCAGCCGCCCAGCACGCCGACGCGCAGCCCGGCGATGGAGCCCAGGGCGGTCACCGTCGGCTCGTGCGCCCGCATGACGTTGCCGGGGTCGGCGGCGTCATGGCCCTGCAGGGCGTCGTAGGCCAGCGCCAGGTCGAGCGCGCTGCGCGCGAAGGGACCGAGGTGGTCGAGGTTGGCCACGAAGGGGAAGCTGCCGGTGCGCGGAAGGCGCCCGAAGGTGGGCTTCAGGCCGAACACGCCGCACAGCGAAGACGGCACGCGAATGGAGCCGTTGGTGTCGGACCCCAGCGTGAGCGAGACCTGGCCGGCCGCGATGGCTGCGGCCGAGCCACCGGACGACCCGCCCGAGATGCGGCTCAGGTCGTGCGGGTTGTGGCAGGCACCGTCGTGCGTGTTCTCGGTGGTGAAGCCGTAGGCGTACTCGTCCATGTTGAGCGCGCCGAACAGCACCGCGCCCGCCGTGCGCAGCCGCCGCACCAACACCGCATCGGCCGTGGCCGCCGGTCGGCTGCGCTCGATCTTGGAGCCCGCCACGGTGGTGACGCCTTCGATGTCGAACAGGTTCTTCACCGCGTAGGGCACACCCAGCAGGGGCAAGGCCCGCGCGGCGGCGTCGCCCGCGGCCAGGCGCGCATCCAGCGCCTTGGCTTCGGCCATGGCACGCCGCAGCGTGAGGTGTGTGAAGGCGTTGACGCGCTCGTCCGTGGTGCGGATGCGCTCGGCCGTGGCCTCGACCACTTCGGCCACGCTGACCGAACCCGCGCGCACGGCTTCGGACAGCCGGTGCCCCGGCCCCGGCAACAAGGATGCGGCCATGCTCATGGCGAGCCCGGTGCCGCTACCGGCACGAACAGCGCTGCCGGCTCGTCGGCCGGGGTGAGCGGATGGTCCATGACCAACTGCGCCATGGCGTGCGCAATGCCGAAGTAGCGCACCACGCCTTCGCGGTACTCGGGCGGGATGGGCAGGCCGATCAGGGCTGCCGCGGCATCCACCTGCTGTTCGATCCCAGGGGTGCTCATGTTGGTCAGGCCTTGTACAGCTGCCGGTAGTCGGGCTGCAGGTGGAACCAGTACTGGTAGCCCATCACGTCCTTCTGCATCGCCACGTCCATCGTGGGCTGGAACAGGGGCACGCGGGGCACGTCGTCGTAGCCGATCTGGATCATCTCCTTGACGAAGCTCTCGTACAGGCCCTTGGACTCGGCGAAGCGGGCGTTGGTGATCACCTTGTCGAGCTTGGGGTTCTGGTAGCTCATGGTGTTGAACACCGCGTTCTGGCCGTGGTAGCACCAGAAGAAGAAGTACTCGGGGAAGTTCAGCCAGCCGCCGAAGCGATTGATGATCAGCGGCATGTCCTTCTTCAGCAAGGCCGCCCGCCACGTGGCACCGGGGATCTTGTTGATGGTGGTCTTGATGCCGATCTGTGCCAGGGATTCCTGCACCAGCACGGCCATGGGCTCGTTGATGGTGGCGCCGCCCAGGTCGAAGGACAGCGTGGTCTCGAAGCCGGAGCCCGCACCGGCTTCGGCCATCAGGGCCTTGGCCTTGGCCATGTCGCTCTTGTAGCCCGTGGGCTGTGGCCACGCGATCGACTTGACGACGCTGGAGGACGCCCCATACAGCTTGATGCCACGGCCATACAGCGCGTTGTCGTACAGCCGCTCGTAGGGCAGGGCGTAAGCCACGGCCTGGCGCACCTTGGGGTTGTTGAACGGCGGCTTGGTGACGTTCATGCCCAGGTAGATCATCGAGTTCTCGATGGGCGTGCTGGTCACCTTGACGTTGCCGCCTTCCTTGGAGAGCTCGGCGAAGTCCTTGGGCGGCAGGTCGTAGGTGATGTCGATGTCGCCCTTGACCAGCAGCGCGCGCCGGTTGCCGGCGTTGGGCACCTCGCGCTGGATGATGCGGCGCAGTTTGGGCAGCGGGCCGTTCTTCCATCCATCGAAGCGGACGTACACGATCTCCTGGCCCGAGCGGAAAGCCTCGACCTTGAAGGCGCCGCCGCCCGCGGTGTTGTTGCGCGTCCAGGCCAACCCCCAGGGATCCTGCGCGGTGGCGTTTTTCTTGACCAGTTCGCTGTTGAAGATGCACGGCACCGGCACGGCCAGGTCGTTCATCGTGAGCTTGTCTCGGCGCAGGAACTTCACGCGAAAGGTCAGCTCGTCGACGGCCTCGAACTGCTCGGGGCTTTCCAGCGAGCCGGCGGCCATCTGGAAGGTGGGGAAGCCGCCCACCGTCACGGCGCGGTCGAAGGACCACTTCACGTCCTTGGCCGTGACCGGCGTGCCGTCGTGGAAGGTGGCGCCCTTGCGCAGCTTGAAGGTGACCGAATTGCCGTCGGGCGCGATCTTCCAGCTCTCGGCCAGTTCGGGTTCGAGCTTGTCGATGTCGTACACCACGCGGCCGTCGGGCAGGGTCTTCCTGCCGTAGGTCATCAGGCGGTCGTAGCACAGCCAAGATACGCCGTAGCTCGCACGGTTGGCGCCGACGGTGTGGATGTCCAGCGAGTTGGGGCCGAATTCATTGGCCACCACCAGCACGTCCTTGGGGCGTGACTCAGCCTGAGCCCGGGGCGCGATGGCCGCAGCGGCTGCAGCCATCGCACTGGCGGCCATGAATTCGCGGCGTTCCATGCGTTCTCCTGAAGGTCAAGGTGCGGGACGGTTGGCGGCGATGAAAGCGCGCCAGCCGCCGTGGTGGGTGATGTCCTGGGCGCCGGCCAGGGCATGCGGTTCGCAGAGGAACCCATGCACGTGCCGGCCATCGGCCAGTTGCACGTTGCCCAGGCCCAGCGGCGGGGGAATCAACGCAAGGAACGAGCCCACCGCGGCCATGGGCATCGACCAGACCTCGACCGCAATGGCCTCACCGCCCTCGGAGGTGCACACCATGCCCGGCTTGGGTGGCGTGGTGCCGGGCAGCGCGTAGAGCCGGTAGGCCGGCGCGGTGGTGGTGGCCTGCACCAGGATGGCGCCGCGCTCGATCAGCTGCCCGTTCAGCGGCAGGCCCGCCAGATGCGCACCGACCACGGCCAGAAGCAGGGCGGGCTCGGCTGCGGGGCTGCGCAGCAGGCCGGGCACGGGCCCCTGTGCGCCGTTTTCCCAGGCGCGTCCGGCGGCGGCCAGCGCGGCGTCGGCCTGGCCGCGGGCGATCAAGGTGATGCCGAAGGGCAGCCCGGATTCGGTGCGGCCCGCGGGTAGCGACAGCGCCGACCAGCCCAGCAAGTTGACGAAGTTGGTGTAGTGGCCCAGCCGGGCGTTGGTGCCCACGGGGTCGGCATCCACTTCGGCGAAGGTGGGATGGGTGGGTGCGGTGGGCACCAGCAGGGCGTCGACTTCGTCCCAGAGCGGGCGCAGCGCGGCGTCGAGCGTGCGCAGCCGGTACATGGCCTCGAAGGTGTCGGTGGCCGACTGGCCCACGGCCCGCGCAATGACCTTGCGCACCGTCGGGTCCATGGCTTCGGGCTGCCCCTCGAAGATGGCACGGCAGGCGGCGTGCCGCTCGGCCACCCAGGGCCCTTCGTAGAGCAGGGCTGCCACTTCGTGCAGCGGGGTGAAGTCGATCTCGACCACGCGGTGGCCTGCGGCCTGGGCCCGCTGCACGGCCGCCTTCCAGGCCGCCGCATAGCCGCAGGCCGCATCCACTTCGGGTCGCGCCGGAACGCCCAGCCGCAGGGACCGCGGCAGCCGCGCCGGGCCGGGGGCGAAGCGGCTGTAGGGGTCGGTGGTGTCGGTGCCTTCGATCAGCGCCAGCACGTGCGCCGCATCGGCCACGGTGTGCGCGAAGATGGACACCGTGTCCAGCGTGCGGCAGGCCGGCACCACGCCCGCGGCGCTGACCCTGCCGGGCGTGGGCTTGAGGCCCACCAGGCCGTTGAAGCCAGCCGGCACGCGGCCCGATCCTGCCGTGTCGGTGCCCAGCGCGAAGGGCACCACGCCCCGCGCCACGGCCACCGCCGACCCCGAACTGGACCCCCCGCTGATGCGGGTCGCGTCGGCCACGCTGGCGGGCCGGCCGAAGGGCGATCGCGTGCCCACCAGCCCGGTGGCGAACTGGTCGAGGTTGGTCTTTCCCACCCAGATGGCGCCAGCATCGAGCAGGCGGCGCACCACGGTGGCACTGACCGCGGCGGTGTGCCGGAATGCGGGGCAGGCCGCCGACGTGGGCTCGCCGGCAATGTCGATGTTGTCCTTGACCGCGAAGGGCACGCCCAGCAGCGGATAGCGCCGCAGCAGTGCGCCGCGGTCCTCGTCTTCTGCCAGCCGGACCTGCAGCAGGGCCATCTGGTCGTCCCAGGCCGCGTCGCCGCACAGGTGGATCCAGATCGAGTAGGCCTCGGCGGCCTGTGCCTGCTCACGCACGGCGCCCAGGGCGCCGATCGGGTCTTCGCCCGATGCCAGCGCGGCCAGCCAGCCCTCCACGGTACGGCCCACCGCGGCAGCGGTCGAGGCCGCGGCCGGCAGGGCGCTTGGGGCGGAAGAGGCAGGAGTCATGCGTGCACCGAGTGGTATACCAGTGCAACCGGAAGCAGAAGCCGTGCCACCGCAGCGGGTGGCAGTCGCGTTCCGCTGATTGCGGCTACGCGCCCAGTTGCCGGCTGGGCTCGCGCATCAGGACGAATTCCTCGGCCGCCGTGGGGTGCATGGCCAGGGTGCGGTCGAAGTCGGACTTCGTGGCACCCGCGCGCAGGGCCACCGCCAGGCTTTGCACGATCTCCGGTGCATCGGCGCCGATCATGTGCACGGCACGCACGCGGTCGCTGGCGGTGTCCACCAGCAGCTTCATCCGGGTGCGCTCCTGGCCGCCGATGAAGGCCTGCTTCATGGGCCGGAAGTCGGTTTCGAAGACCGTGATGGCGCGTCCTTCGGCCGTGAGTTGGGCTTCGCTGGGCCCGACGGTGGCAATCGGCGGCAGCATGAACACGGCGCTGGCGATGTCCGACAGGTCGACCTGTCGCTTGACTTTGCCGAACAGTGAATCGGCCAGCGCACGGCCCTCGGCGATGGCCACGGGCGTGAGGTTCTTGCGGTTGGTGACGTCGCCGATCGCGTGGACGCCGGGCGCGGTGGTGCCCAGGGTCTCGTTGACCGGCACGGCGCCGGCCTGGTCGGGCTGGATGCCCAGGCTTTCCAGCCCAATGCCGGCGCTGTTGGGGCGTCGCCCGGTGGCGTTGAGCACCCACGGGAAATCGCTCACGCGGTCGTCCCCCAGCATCAGAAGGAAGCCCTCCCCGGCGCGCTGCACGCGGCTGGGCGCACTGCCAGGGTGCAGCGAGATGCCCGCGGCCTGCAACTCTGCCGCCGCGGCGGTGCGCAGCATGTCGTCGAAGCCGCGCAGCGGCAGTCGGTCGCGGTAGAACATCGACACTTCCACCCCAAGGCGGGCCAGCATGCTGGCGAACTCGACCGCGATGTAGCCGCCGCCGATCAGGGCTGCCCTGGGGGGCAGGGCCTGCAGGTCGAGCAGTTCGTCGCTGGTGGCGCAGGCATCGATGCCGGGAATGCTGTCGCGGATCGGTGCCGAGCCCGTGGCCAGCAGGATGTGCGGCGCCGTCAGCACGCGGTCGCCCACCTTCACCCGGTTCGGCCCGTCCAGCTTCGCCCAGCCCTCCACCAGCGTCACCTGGGCGCCATCCAGCAGCTTGCGGTAGACGCCCTCCAGGCGCTTCGTCTCGGCAGCCTTGGTGGCGGCCCAGTGCGCCATCTCGAACCGCGGTTCGGCCACGGCCCAGCCGTAACCGCGCGATTCGCGGATGGCGTCGCCGAACTGCGCCGCGTACATCAGCAGTTTCTTGGGCACGCAGCCGCGCAGCACGCAGGTGCCGCCCACCTGGCCGCCCTCGATGATGGCCACGCGGGCCCCTTGCATGGCGGCACGGCGCGAAGCAGCCACGCCGCCGGAACCGGCGCCCAGGGTGATCAGGTCGAAGTCGTAGGCCATCGTTCTTTCCGTTCCCGCGGCATGCGGGCGCTGCTGGAGAATGTCGCACATGGTTCACACGATTGCCGACACGGGGTCTGCGAAACGGGCGGCCGAGCTGCGCACCGCCTTGTCGCGCCAGGCCTACCAGTATTACGTCCTCGACGCGCCCGAGGTGCCCGACGCCACGTACGACGCGATGTTCCGCGAACTGCAGGCGCTGGAAGCCGCCCACCCCGAACTGCAGACGCCGGATTCCCCCACCTTGCGCGTGGGGGGGCGCGTGCTGGACGGCTTCGCGCCCGTGCGCCACGCGGTGCCGATGCTCAGTATCCGCACCGAGACCGACACCACCGCCGGCGGGGCTACCGCCTTCGACGAGCGCGTGCGCCGTGAGCTCGAGCTGCCGCCCGATGCGCCGCCCGTGCTCTACAACGCCGAACTGAAGTTCGACGGCCTGGCCATCAACCTGCGCTATGAAGCCGGCGTGCTGGTGCAGGCCACCACCCGCGGCGATGGCGAGACCGGTGAAGACGTCACGCAGAACATCCGCACCGTGGGTGCCATCCCGCTGCGGCTGCGCGGTGACGCACCAGCCTTGCTGGAAGTGCGCGGCGAGCTCTACATGCGGCGCGACCGCTTCGAGCGCCTGAACGAGCGGCAGCGCGAGAAGGGCGAGAAGACCTTCGTCAACCCGCGCAACGCGGCAGCCGGCGCGGTGCGCCAGCTCGACCCCGCCATCGCTGCCCAGCGGCCGTTGAGCTTCTATGCCTACGGCCTGGGCGCCGTGCAGGGTTGGCCGCTGTTGGCCGACGAGGCCGCCACCCACAGCGGCGTGCTGGATGCCCTGGCCGATTTCGGCGTGCCCGTGTGCGCCGACCGCGCGGTGGTGAGCGGCGCGGCCGGCCTGCTCGGCTTCCACGAGGCCATGGGCAGCAAGCGCGACGCCTTGCCCTTCGACATCGACGGCGTGGTCTACAAGGTCAATTCGCTGGCCTTGCAGCGGCGCCTGGGTTTCGTCACTCGTGAACCGCGCTGGGCCGTGGCGCACAAGTACCCCGCGCAGGAGCAGCCCACGCGCCTGAACGCCATCGACATCCAGGTGGGCCGCACCGGCAAGCTCACGCCCGTGGCCAAGCTGGAGCCTGTCTTCGTGGGCGGCACCACGGTGAGCAACGCCACGCTGCACAACCTCTTCGAGTTGCGCCGAAAGGGCGTGCGCGTGGGCGACACCGTGATCGTGCGGCGGGCTGGCGACGTCATCCCCGAGGTGGTGGGCCGCATGCCCGGCGAAAGGCCCGACTACGTGCCCAATTTCCGCATGCCCAAGGCCTGCCCCGTCTGCGGCAGCCGCGTGCTGCGCGAGAAAGGCGGCATCGACCACCGCTGCACCGGCGGGTTGTTCTGCGGCGCGCAACGCAAGCAGGCCATCCTGCACTTTGCCGGGCGACGCGCCATGGACGTCGAAGGCCTGGGCGACAAGCTCGTTGACCAGCTGGTCGACAGCGGCCTGATCCGCACCCTGCCCGAGCTCTACACCCTGGGCGTCGCCAAGCTGGCCGCACTGGACCGCATGGCCGAGAAGAGCGCGGCCAACCTGGTGGCCGGTCTGGAGGCCAGCAAGTCGACCACGCTGGCGCGATTCCTGTACGCGCTGGGTATCCGTCATGTGGGCGAGGCCACGGCCCGCGACCTGGCGCTGCACTTCGGTGGCATGGACCGCGTCATGGACGCATCGGTCGACGAGTTGCTGGAGGTCGATGACGTCGGCCCGGTGGTGGCGCAAAGCATCCACACCTTCTTCGAGCAGCCCCACAACCGGGAGGTGGTGGAGCAATTGCGTGCCGCCGGCATCCACTGGCCCGAGCACGAAGGCCGTGCCGCGGCCACGGCTGCTCTGCCTTTGACCGGTAAGACGCTGGTGCTGACCGGCACGCTGCCCGGCCTGTCGCGCGATGAAGCCAAGGCCCGCATCGAGGCGGCGGGCGGCAAGGTGGCCGGTTCGGTCTCGAAGAAGACGCACTGGGTGGTGGCCGGTGCCGAGGCCGGCAGCAAGCTCGACAAAGCCCGTGAACTGGGCCTGGCCATCCTCGACGAGGCCGGCCTGCTGGCGCTGCTGCAAAGCCCACCCTGACCCCACGGCGCTGCCGCGATTGCGGCATCATCCCGGGCATCAACCTGGAGCCCCTGGCATGGACGTACACGAGATCCTGAAGATGGGCGACCCGCGCCTGCTGCGCGTGGCCCAACCGGTGCGCGAATTCGACACGCCGGCGCTGCACGGCCTGATCGCCGACATGTTCGAGACCATGGTCGCGGCCAGCGGCGCCGGCCTGGCCGCGCCGCAGATCGGCATCGACCTGCAACTGGTGATCTTCGGCTTCCAGCGCAACGAGCGCTACCCCGAGGCGCCGCCCGTGCCCAACACGGTGCTGATCAATCCCGTGATAGAGCCCCTGGACGGCGACCTGGTCGAGGGCTGGGAAGGCTGCCTGTCGGTGCCCGGCCTGCGGGGCGTGGTGCCCCGGCACGCGCGCATCCGCTACAGCGGCTTCGACCCCCGGGGCCAGCGCATCGAGCGCGAGGCCGACGGCTTCCATGCGCGGGTGGTGCAGCACGAGTGCGATCACCTCATCGGGCGCCTTTACCCCACCCGCATGACCGACCTGAGCAAGCTGGGCTTCACCAGTGTCTTGTTTCCGGATCTGGCCGATCAGGCCGACGATTGATCGCCGGCGGCGGCCGTCGCCACACAGTTCGTTACGTGAGTCCGGTCGGCCAGCCCGGGTCACGGCGCGTTTCAGGGGCATGAACCCGGGCCCCACGCGCTTCACAGGACTGCGGAAGGCCGCCCTGGCAGTCTGCCTTGCGCTGACCCAGCCCTTGATGGGGGTGGCCGGGGCGGGGTTGGTCCTGGCGGGCCCGGCCGTGGCGCAGGAAGATCCGCCAGGCCGCATCGGCCGCCTGGCCGATGCCCAGGGTTCCGTCTCCTGGTGGGACGCCGACAGCGGGCAGTGGACCGAAGCCGTGCGCAACCGTCCGCTCACCGCTGGCGACCGGATCGCCACCTCGCCCGGCAGCAGGGCCGAGATCCGCGTGGGATCGGTGGTGGCGCGGCTGGGGGCGGCGGCCGAGCTCGAGGTGCTCCGCCTGGACGACTCGGCCATCAGCCTGCAGCTGCACAGCGGCAGCCTGGCCCTGCGCGTGCGGTCGGGTGAGGTGGCGGCGGAGATCGATGTGCTGACGCAGGAGGCGCGCCTGCTTCCGTTGCGCGCGGGCCACTATCGGTTCGACCGCCTGGACGACAGCACCTCGGCCAGCGCATGGCGCGGTGAATTGCAGATCGACAACGTGCCGGGTGACCCTGTGCGGGCCGGCCAGCGCGTGAACTTCTATCGCGAGGCGTCGCGGGGCGGGGGCAGCGCCCTGCGCGTGACCACCACCCAAATGCCGGACGACCCCTTCGCACGCTGGGTGCTGGCTGCGGACGCGCAGGAAGAGCGCACCGCCTCGAACCGTTTCGTCTCCCCCGAGATGACCGGCGCCGAGGACCTCGACCGTTACGGGCGCTGGGATCAGCACCCGGAATTCGGCGCGATCTGGCTGCCGCAGGATGTGCAGCAAGGCTGGGCGCCGTACCGGGAAGGACGCTGGGTGTGGATGGCACCGTGGGGCTGGAACTGGGTCGACGATGCGCCCTGGGGATTTGCACCGTTCCACTACGGGCGCTGGGTCTACTGGCGCGGCGGGTGGGGCTGGGTTCCCGGTGCCTATGTGGCCCGGCCCGTCTATGCGCCCGGCCTGGTGGCCTGGGTGGGCGGGCCGTATGCGGGCGGGGCTGGGGTGGGCTGGCTGCCTTTGGCGCCGCGCGAGGCTTATCAGCCGCATTACAGGGCCTCGCCGCGCTACCTCGAGCGGATCAATGTCGCGCCGCCATCCCGCGGGCAGCCGGCCCCCCCGCGCCTGGGCGGTGGCTTCTATGCGAACCAGGGCGCTCCGGGCGCCCTGACGGTCGTGCCGCCCGACGGCCTGACCCGTCGCCCGCCACGCGGCGGCCGGTTCGAGGCCGACCCGCGCGAGCTCACGCCCGCCGCGCCCCCGCTGCCCCGACGCAACCCGCCGCTGCCGCCTCAAACCGAAGCGCTCCAGCCGCCAAGGCTCCGGCCGGGTCCGCCCGCGCCCCCCTCGCCGCCTTCGATGCAGCCGCCTCAGCCGCCGCAGGTCCTTCAGCCGCCCCCGGCGCCGCAGGCCCCGCCCGTGCCGCAGCGTCCGCCGATGGCCCAACCTCCGCAACCTCCGCAACCTCCTCAAGGCCCGGCGGCGCCGCGGGCCCCGCAACCCGCCCGGCCCGCCCAGCGCCCCGAAGAGCCCCCACAGTCGCCAAGGCTGAATCCGCGCCCGGGCTCCCGACCACCCGCCCCGCAGCCCGCTGCCGCACCGCCTCCCGCACCGGCACCGGCAGCTGCACCGACTCCGCCCCCGGCGCGTGCCGAGCCCCCTGCGCCTGCGCCGTCGCCCAAGGTCCTGCCCCCTGAGCGTGGCCGCGACCGTGACCGTGACCGCGACCGCGAAGAAGACCGCAAGCCGCACGCCGACCCCCGGCCCGCGGGCAAGGAAAACCAGCGCTGAGGCGGCCCGGCCAGCCGGCCGGGAAAGTCACTTCAACAGGGGTTTGAGTCCGGCCCAGACGTTGGCCAGCATCCTGGGGTGGGCCTGGGCCTTCGGGTGGATGCCGTCGGCCTGGAACTGCTCTTGCGCATCGGGCACGTCGGCCACCCCGGCGAGCAGGAACGGCACCAGGCTGGCACCCTCGGCCCGTGCCACCGTGGCGAACAAGGCCGCGAACTCATCGGCGTACTTGCGGCCGTAGTTGGGCGGCACCGCAATGCCCACGATCACCACCCTTGCCCCGCCGGACTTGGCCATCCGGGCCATGTCCTTCAGGTTGGCCTGGGTCATCGCCAGGGGCAGCCCGCGCAGGGCGTCGTTGCCGCCCAGTTCGATCACCACGATCTGCGGCCGATGCTGGGCCAGCAGGGCGGGCAGGCGAGAAACCCCGCCCGACGTCGTGTCGCCGCTGATGCTGGCATTGATCACCTCCACCCCGGGGCGCTCCTGCGCCAGCTTGTGTTGCAGCAGGGCCACCCAGCCGCTGCCCCGCGGCAAGCCGTATTCGGCCGACAGGCTGTCGCCCACCACCAGCACGCGCACCTCGGCGGCCGCCGCGGCCCGGGCAGGCAAGGGCCCACTGAACGCAGCCCCCAGGACGAGCGCGCTACAGTGCACGGCAAAGGCGCGTCGCGCCGCAGAAGCGATATCGATGTCGGAACCTCTCATTGACGTGCAGCGCCTGAGCAAGCAGGTCGCGGATTCAACCGGCACGCTGACCATTCTCCATGAGATCGATTTCAAGCTGCAGGCGCGTGAATCGGTGGCCATCGTCGGTGCCTCGGGTTCGGGCAAGAGCACGCTGCTGTCGATCCTGGCCGGGCTGGACGTGCCGAGCACCGGTACCGTGGTGCTGGCCGGCAAGGACCTCTTCAAGATGGACGAGGACGCCCGGGCCGAGTGGCGCTCGCGCCAGGTGGGTTTCGTGTTCCAGAGCTTCCAGTTGCTGGGCAACCTCAGCGCCCTCGAAAACGTGATGCTGCCGCTCGAATTGATGGGCCGCGCCGATGCCCGCGCGGCCGCCACCGAGATGCTCTTGCGCGTGGGGCTGGGCGAGCGCCTGGGCCACTATCCCAAGGTGCTCTCGGGCGGCGAACAGCAGCGCGTGGCCCTGGCAAGGGCCTTCGTCGTGCGGCCAGCGGTGCTGCTGGCCGACGAGCCGACGGGCAGCCTGGATTTCGCCACCGGCGAGCGTGTGATGGCGCTGATGTTCGACCTGAACCGCGAGGCTGGCACCACGCTCGTCCTGGTCACGCACGACCGCAGCATCGCTGCGCGCTGCGATCGCCAACTGGTGATCGAGGCCGGGCGGCTGGTCTCGTCCGAACCCGCACCCGCCAGGGCTTAGCCCCGCGCTTCGGCCTGGCATCGGGTGCGGCTACTTCTTGCAGGTACCACCCACGGACATCGTTCCATCCAGGCACTCGGTCAGGATGGCATCGCGCGCGGCGGAAGCCGCCACGGCGGCGCGGTGGGGTGCCGCCGCAGCCGCCACGGGCGCGCCGACCGCCGCCACCGAGGTCACCGAGGCCCTGTAGACGATGCGCCGCGCGCCGTTGCCGCAGCTGCCGACCACCCGGCCGCCTGCGGGCGCGTTGGGCTCCGCCACCGCCAGCTCGAAGTTGGACAGGCCCGAGGTGCGGATCTTGGCGTCGATCTGCGCGCGGATGGCGTCGCAGTTATCGGCGCGGCTGGTCGTGGTACCCAGCAGCAGCAACAGCAGCAAGGGCAGGACGGGCGTCAGGTGCTTGAACGGCATGGGCATGGGCAGCCAGAAAACGTGCCGGCGGCGACGATGCCGGATTGTTGCATCGCCGTCCGGCCCCAGGCGCGCGCCGGCTGATTCGCGGCACCCCCTGCCCGCGGGGCCTTCAGGCCTCGGCGATGGCGGCGATGGACACCTTCAGACCCGGTATGCGGGCCGGCAGTTTGGCGCCTTGCCGGGCGGGCGGCTGCGTGGGAAACCACCGCATCCACTCTTCGTTCATGCCGGCGAAATCGTCCTCGTCGGCCATCACGACCGTCACGCTGACCAGCTTGTCCATCGAGCTGCCCGCGGCTTCCAGGATGGCTCGGATATTGGTCAGGCACTGGCGGGTCTGCTCCTGGATGGACGTGCCCTTGAAAGCCCCCGTGGCAGGGTCGGTGGGCGCCGTGCCCGAGACGAACACCAGCCCGGCCGCCTTGACGGCCTGGCTGTACATCGGTGGCGGCTTGGCCGCGTTGGGCGTGTAGACGATGTGGCGGCTCATGGGCGTTTCCGGCTGCCTCAGGCGGCTGCGAAGGCCACGGACTCGGCCTTGGCGGTGCTGCAGCGGCGGCCAGGGTAGCGCAGCCAGGTCATGACGGCGTTGAGGTCCTGCACGACCGGCTCGGCCTCGAGCCGGCGGCCCTGGCCCAAGTCCATCTGCACGGTGGTGTGCGCGTCTTCCAGCAGGGTGAGGTCGTATCCGCGGTCCAGCGCGGCGTAGGCCGTGGCCCGGATGCACCAGTTGGTCGCTGCACCGGCCAGCACCACGTGGCTCACGCCGCGATCAGCCAGCGTCTGCTCCAGCGCGGTGTCTTCGAACGACGATTCGTAGTGCTTGTGGATGAGCGGCTCGCCGCCCTGCGGGCCCAGTCCGGGGACCCATTGCCAATCGGAGCTGCCTTGCGCGAGTTGCTCGTCCGAGTGCTGCACCCAGACCACCGGCACGCCCACCGCCCGCGCCCGCTGCACGGCGCGCGCCACGTTGGCGATGACACGCGGTGCTTCCCACGCTTGTCCAACCACGCCGACCTGCACGTCGACGACGATCAATGCCGACTTGTCCCCACTGCGGACGGTGGCCATGTTGCAGCCCTCCCATGTTGACGGACCGGATGCCGTGCAGTTTATACAGCGAGCGGCGGCGTCACCAGCGCCTTGGCCATGTTCATGTTGGTGACCCCATATCCCAGTGAACGGTACAACGCCTGGGCCCCGGTGTTTTGAACGAACACGTTCAACGCCATGCTGTCGTGACCCCCCGCCAGGGCGTGCCGCTCGGCCTGGATCAGGGCGGCGCGCGCATGGCCCTGGCGCTGAAAGGCCGGCTTGACCAGGACTTGATATACGTAGGCGACCTTCGCGCTGCCCCGCATGGCCGTGGCGTACCAGAGATAGCCCACCGGCTGGCGCATGCCTTCGGCACCGATCGCAAAGACGAAGTGGCCAGGCGTCTGTTGGGCGTCCGGCAGCATCTGTCGCATTTCGCTCTCGGCCATGGCCTGCGCGTCCTGCGCCGGCCAGCGGCCGGCGGCGACGTTCTGTTCGGCGTAGCTGGCCGAGGCCGAGGACCGGAAATCGTCGAAGTCCGCGGCCTTCAGCGGCAGTAGCGTGGTCATCGGTTGCTCCAGCGATTCAGGCGCCTGCGGTGGGGGTGCCTTGATGATAGAAAAGTTGCCAGGCATGGCCGCATCGCCGCCAGATCGACGCTCGATGGGTTTCCTCCACCCGAGTGCCGTCGGCGGCGCGGTGGGCCGACTGGTAGGTCAGCAGGGCGCAGCCATCGGCCAACTCGCTCAGGGCGTAGCCCCACGCTTGGACGGATGGCGGGTGCTGCTGGGCGGCCAGCCACGCCATCACCGTCTGGCGCGTGTAGCGGCGGTCCGACCGGCCCACCTCGTGAAAGTCCGGGTGCAGCAGTTCTTCCAGGCGCTGCGGCGAGCAGCGCACGCCAGGGTGGTGCAGCTCGGCCTCCAAGCCGCGCAGCGCCGACAGCAGCGGGTCGTCCATGGGCGGGGCCATGCATTCCTTCAAGCGAGCGCCCAGAGCCCCAGTCCGAGCGCCGCAGGCACGGCCTGCACGAAGAGGATGCGCTTGCTGGCCGTGGCCGCGCCGTACAGACCGGCCACCAGCACGCACAGCAGGAAGAACACCTTCACGGGGTTGCCCGCCGCGCCCATGGAAAGGCCCCAGAGCAAGCCCGCCGCCAGGAAGCCGTTGTACAGGCCCTGGTTGGCCGCCAGGACCTTGGTCTGGGTGGCAAATTCCTGCGTGAGTCCGAAGGCCTTCATGCCCCGCGGCTTATCCCACAGGAACATCTCCAGCACCAGGATGTAGATGTGCAGCAGGCCCAGGAGCCCGACGACGATATTGGCAGCTGTGCTCAAGGGCTTCGCTCCGCGGTGATTGAGAGCATGGGGGATCGGAGGCGTCAGCCACGAAGCGGCAGCACCACGCCGATGACCACGAAGATGCCGCCACAGACCTTGTTGAAGCGCCGGCCGACCCGCTGCAGCCAGGGCCGCAGGCGATGGGCCATGCTCGCCAGTGCGTATTCGGTGAGGATCTCGACCAACGCGAAGGTGGTCGCCATGATCAGGAATTGAATCCCGAGCCCTCGGCCGGGGTCGATGAACTGCGGCAGGAAGGCCGCAAAGAACAGCACGGCCTTCGGGTTGGTCAATGCCGACAGTGCGCCCTGGCGGAACAGCGTCCAGGGCCTTGCGGCCCGGGCTTCGGGTGCGGGCCCCAGGTCGATGGGGGGTGACCGCCACAGCTGCACGCCCAGGTAGACGAGGTAGGCGCCGCCGAGCCACTTCAGCAGGGTGAGCCCCACGATCGATGTCTTGAGCAGGGTGCCGATACCGAACATCGACAACGCGATCACGGTCACGAAGCCGAGCGCACCGCCCGTGATGGTGAACAGCGCCTTGCGGTGGCCGTGCAGCGCGCCGTGCGTGAGCGCCAGCAGGCCGTTGGGGCCCGGCGATGCCGACAGGCCGATGGATGCGGCCAGATACAGCAGCCAGTTGCCGAGGTTCATGGTGCAGCGGGCGCAAACCGGTGGAACATGTGGTGCTGGGCGTCGTGCACCCATCCGCAGGCCGCGTAGAGCGCCTGGCCTGCGGCGTTGTCCCGCATGACGTTCAATGTCAGGCGCGCCGCCCCATGGGACCACGCGTAGCCTTCCACCGCGGCCAGCAACTGCCTGGCCGCGCCCATGCGGCGCCCGCTGTCATGGACATAGAGGTCGTTCAGCACGAAGACCCTCGCCATCGAGGTCGACGACCAACTCGGGTAGAGCTGTGCAAACCCGATCGCTTCAGCGCCCCGCTGGGCCATGAACACCACCGACTCGCCATGGTCGAAGCGGGCACGCAGGAAAGCTCGAGCCCCGGGCAGGTCGGTGGCCAGGCCCTGGCATTGCCGGTACAGGTCGAAGAGCCCGACAAGGGCATCGAGCTCCACGAAGGTGGCCTGGTGAACATGGAGGGCTTGCATGGTCTGGCTGCGGCTGCGAGTCTGCCATGCGGGCTTGGGGGGGCCGGTTCGGCGAGCCGGCGAGCCCGCCTCACGGTGCCCGCTTACTGGCCCTCGGCAGCCGAAGCCGCGGCCTCGGTGGCCTTCATGGCCTCGGCCATCTGCTGCTTGATCTTGTCTTCCTGCGCTTTGGCTTGCTTCAACTGCGCGGCCTGCAGGCTGGCCGTCGTGGCCGCCGTGCTGGCCACATCGGCACCGCAACCGGCCAGCACCAGTGCCAGCAGGGGCAGCAGGGTCAGGGCTGGCTTGTGGGGTATCGACATGCAATGCTCCGGCAATGTGCCTGCGCAAAGTCTAAGCTTTCCGGGTCGCTCCAGGGGCGCTGGGCGCGCGTCCCAGGTGCATGCCCGAGTCCAGCAGGATCAACTCCCCGGTGACGGTCCGGGCGCCCTCGATCAGCCATAGCACCGTTTCGGCCACGTCCTCGGCCGTGCAGGCGCGGCCCAGTGGCGTCGACTGCTCGTACTGGGCCTTCACCTTTTCAAAGCCCTCTGCGCCAATGCCGTCCACGAACCAGCGCGTGGTGATCATCCCTGGGCACACGGCGTTCACGCGGATGTCGGGCGCCAGTGCGCGGGCCAGGTGCAGGGTCAACGCATTCATCGCGCCCTTGGACGCGATGTACGGCACGGACGAGCCGATGCCCAGGGCGCCGGCGATGGACGAGATGTTGACGATCGACCCCTGCCTGGCCTTCAGGTGCGGTGTGCAGGCACGCACCATCTGGAAGGCACCCACCACGTTCACCCCGAAGATGTGCTGGAAGGTCTGCGCATCGATGGCGTCCCAGTTGGCCACGCCGGCGAACGAGGTGACGCCGGCGTTGTTCACCAGGGCGTCGATGCGGCCCCAACGGGCATGCGCCGCGTCGGCCATCGTTCGGCAGGCCGCGTCGTCGGCCACATCGCCCTGCAACAGCAGCGTGTCGGCGCCTGCTGCGCGGCAGGCTTGTGCGGTGGCATGCGCTTCCTCGGCGCTCTTCGAATAATTGATGACGAGGTCGTGGCCGCGCTGCGCCAGCGCCAGCGCTGTGGCCGCGCCCACCCCCGTGGCCGAGCCCGTGACGATGGCGACTTTGCGTTCGGTCATGCTGTGTTCCTCGTGGAGTTTGGGGCTGTCAGTCGGTGCTTTCGGGCTTGCCGCCGCGCCAGCCTCTGGAGTGCGGGTCGATCAGCAGTTGCGCGCCTTCGCGGGCCAGCCGCTTGACCATGGCGGTGGCGTTGTGGCTGCCATGCACCGGCGCCAGCGCTTGCTCGATCTCGAGTGCGTTCTCGGCCACGCCCACCCCATCGACCAATCGGACCCGCAGGCCACCATCGTGCAGCGCCAGACCCTCGGCTTCGCCCAGCAGCCAACGCGCCTGCCAATGCACATGTTTGCTCATGGGCCGCGATGCTAAACCCGCGACGGGCCCTGCCGCGGCCGTGTGTCGCCGTGCGGGCAGACCCTGCGGCTTCGGCCTTCGCGGTCGTGTCAGGCCGCGTGGGGCGTACCGGGCGCTGGCGGTCTGCGGCGGCGCAACATCGCGCGCACCATCAGCGCGACGATGGCGAAGTTCAGCCCGAGCAGGGCCGCGCCGTGCCAGCTCGGCTTGTGAACCAGGCCGATCACCTCGAAGGGCACGTAGATGCCGCCGCTCACGGCGGCCAGCACCTCCGCCCATGCGCGTTCGAAGTACAGGCCATAGGCCTCCACCAGCCGCACCGTCGCGTACAGGGCGGCACCGGCAGCCAGCATGAGCAGCCTCGTGTCGCCCATCTTCGCTGCAGCATCCAGGAAGATCTGCGGATACTTCGAAGCGGGATCCAGGTGCGCGTGCTCGATGAGCATCGCGGCCAGCTCATAGACATCCCGGTGGATGAGCGATAGCAAGCCCGTCGCGGTGGCCAGCACCAGAATGCCTTTGGCCGCCTCCAGAAAGGCGACGGCCCGTACGGCCTTGTCAGCGGCCATGCTGAAGCATCGCGTGTGGGTACGAGTTCATCGCGCGGGTGCCCGCATCAACCCGGGATTTCGGGTTCCACCAGCGCAGCCAGCTGGACCAGCGATTCCTGCCAGCCCAGGTAGCACATCTCCAGCGGGATGGCCTCGGGGATACCGCTCTGGGCGATGCTCAGCTCGGTGCCGCAGAGCATGGGCCGCAGCGATACCGTGACTTCCAGGATGCCCGGCAGGTTGGGGTCCTCGAAGCGGTCGGTGTAGCGGATGCGCTCGTTGGGCACCAGCTCGAGGTACTCACCGCCGAAGGCATGGCCGCCACCGTTGGAGAAGTTGTGGAAGGTCATTCGGAACGTGCCGCCCACGCGTGCGTCCAGGTGGTGCACGGTGCACGTAAAGCCGTACGGCGGCAGCCATTTGGCCATGGCGTCGGGTTCGAGAAAGGCACGGTAGACCTTGGCCGGGCTTGTGCGCAGCACGCGGAGCAAACGGACGGTACGGTCGGGCATGGCGGCCTCCTGGGCTTTGCGCGGCCAAGGCGTTGGGATGATCAGGGTCCGAAGGGCCCTGTAACCCGGCAGCGTCAGGCGCCATGATGCCAGGGCCCGCGAGGCAGGCCCGGGTCTGCCTTCAGAAGTTCTGCTCGGGTCCGCCGATCAGCGGCACGGCATAGGCGGCGGAGTCCAGCGCCAGCACGTCGCCCATGGCGTTGTAGGTGCTGAACACCTGCCGCACGGTGGCCAGCAGCATCCACTTGGTGCCGGCAGCCGCGTCGATCCTGACCGCGCCACGCGCCATGGCGGCGTCCTGCGGCGTCGTGCCCGTGGCAGGGTCCAGCATCACGGCTGGAGGTGGCAAGAGCAGGTATTGCACCCCCACCAGCCACGTGGCGCCGGCCGGGATGTCGATGGCCTCGAAGCCCACCGGCGCCCCGAGGAAATTCCTCGTCGGGAACTGCTGCGGCATGCCCGACTCGTCGATGACATTGGTGAACAGCTTGATGGCGCCTTTGGTTTCGACGAAAGCCGGCGAAGCCAGGTACTCGATGCTCAGGAAGGCGTTGGCCGGGCCCATGTTCGTCACCTGCAGGAAGAAACCCTGCTGGATGTACGGAACGTTGGGCACGCCCGGTGCGACGGGGCTCGAAAGAACCTCGAAGGAGGTGATGTTGCGCAATGCCATGGTGCGATCTCCCGATGAATGGATTCAAACGCGGTGCTCACCCGCAGCCGCGGCGGCGGCATGGGGCTGCACGGAGCGTGCTCCGATGGGCTGTCGCGGGTCATCCATCACCCGACAGAGACCCGACCTCGGCGGGCCGGTTCTTCCTCCGTCGGATGGACGTGCTGGGTGCGTCTTCGCTCGCCGGGATGTCGGCTTGCAGCAGGCAGTGGAATTCTTGCGCCCAGAGCACCGATACACGGGCGTGCACCGCGCCTTGCTTGTCGAAGAAGCGCTGTCGGCCCCGCCAGGTGAAGACACCCTCGTGCCAGACGTTGGGGTGGATATGCAGGCCCTGGGTGCCGTCGAAGCGGAAGCAGACGAATTGCTCGGGCGTGACGCACGACCTCGACCGGGCAGCTGTCGGTGTCGCTCACCAGGCGCCCCTATCCGGCCAGCGAAGCTGACGTGGCGACGACGATCGGCATGTCCGCGCGCCGCAGGCCGCGCGGCAGATCGGGGCGCAGGTCGTCGACGACGGATTGCAGCGGCATGGGCAGGCCTACTTCAGCCAGCGGTTGGCCAATCGGTCGTATTCGCCACTGGCTTTGGCCAGGTGCATCCACTGGTCCATCCAGGCCTTGAACACGGTGTCGCCGCGGGGCAGCAGCCAGGGCATCTCGCCGTATTGCAGCGGCAACTCCGGGTTCACGGCGCACAGCCCGGGCCGCAATTTCTGCTGCACCAGCCACCGTGACGCCGGGCTTGTCGATGTCCGCGATGGTCTGGAACTTCGCGACGTTCTCGCACTTGGTGATCGGCGCCTTGCCGTTGACCATGTAGGGGGACGTGAAGAATGCGGATTTCTGGCGTTCCAGCGTCACCGAAATACCGCCCACCGCCACGTCGCACTTCTCCTGGAAGTCCTTCATCAACGTGGGCCACCCGGACTTCACCATCTCGACGCTGGCGCCCAGCGCCTTGGCGGCGCTTTGCACCAGGTCGATGTCCAGGCCTTCTTATTGGCCATCGGGCTGCAGAAGGCTGAAGGGGCGGTAGTCACCCGGCGTGCAGACGCGGATCCTTGCCTGCTTCTGAATCGCGTCCAGCCGCGAGGGTGGACCTTCCTGCGCGAACGTGGCCGCGCAGGCGAGCAATGCCATTGCCGGCAGGGCGTGATGAGTGCGCATCGGGTTCTCGGGTGTGGGCATGCCGCATCGTAGCGACGCATGCACCGGGCGCCGCGGATTCAACTGCCGGCTGGTGGCTGCCAGAGTTCGAGCCGGTTGCCTTCCGGGTCCATCACCCAGCCGAATTTGCCGTACTCGGATTCTTCGATCTTCGAGTCGACCGTGCAGCCTTCGGCTCGCAGGGACGTCAGCACCGCGTGCAGGTCTTCCACGCGGTAGTTGATCATGAACGGGGCGGTGCTTGGCGCAAAGTACGCACTGTCTTCCTTGAACGGGCTCCAGATGGTGGTGCCGGCTCCTTGGGGGTTCTCGGGTCCGGCCCACCGGAAAGCCACCCCGCCCCAATCCTGCACGTCCAGCCCGAGGTGCCGTCGGTACCACTCGCCCAGGGCCTTGGGGTCCTTGCACTTGAAGAAGATGCCACCGATGCCCGTCACTCGCTTCATGGTCACGCTCCTGCCGGCTGCGCGCATTCTTGGGCCGGCGGCCCGAGGTGTCAAAGCAACCTTGCGGGCAGTGCTTCAGTCACCCAGTTTCAGTGACATGAAGACGCTGAAGGGGTCGTCCCGATAGTCGCCGAACGGACCGCAGACCGCGAAGCCGAAGCTCGCATACAGCGACTGCGCCGGCAGGAAGGCCGTCTGCGAGCCTGTCTCCAGGCTGAGGCGCTCATAGCCACGGCCTTTGGCGACATCGATGATGTGCTCCACCAGCGCGCGCCCGGCGCCGTTGCGCCGGCGAGCCTGGGGCGTACGCATCGATTTGACTTCGCCATGGCGCGGCGTGAGTGCCTTCAGTGCACCACAGCCCATCAGCTCGTCCCCGGACCAGGCCGTCCAGAACGTGATGTCCGGGGCCCTGAGCCGCGAGACATCCAGCGCGTGCACGCTTTCCGGCGGCGACAGCGCATGCATGTTCGCCAGGTGCTCGTTGAGCAGCGCCAGGACTGCGGGCCGCGTCAGGTCATCGGTCTCGATACGCATCGGGGTCTTCGAAAATGCGGGGCGTTCAAAGCATAAACGATGGGGCCGGCGCCGGGGCTTCAGGGGCCCTGTGTCCGCAGTTCGTTGAACATCACCAGATTCCCGTCCGGGTCGAGGATGTCGAACTCGCGCCGATCGCATCACGCGTGATGACGCCGTACCCGTCCTGTTCGGCATGGAGCGCCGTGAAACCGAGCTTGCGATAGAACTCGACCGAGCGGCCGATGTCCAGCGAGGCCAGCACAGGCGTGGCCGACAGGAACCGGGCCGTGTCGGGCGGGCCCATCGATCAGTAGCCCTGCATGCACACGCTGTCGCCGATGCCCACGCACAGCAGCGAGGCGCAACAGGTCGCCCCCTTGGCGTTGCACGATTCGCCTTCACGCATGCACATGCCGCCAGTGGCGGCTTTTGCAGCGCCCGTGGCGCGGTTCTGGGCCTGGCTCGCATTCGGCTTGTCGACAGGCGGAGGCGCCTGGAGCATCGTGCATCCGTTGCCGGCCAGCGCGGCCAGCAGCAGGGTCAAGGCAGTGAGCGTCCGGTTCAGATTCATGCAGGGTGCCTCGATGAAGGGGACCCGGTACGCATGCGTTCAGACATCCCGCGAATAGACGATGAATCCGCCATGCACGCCCACCTGGTCGTAGAGCAAGCGACCCGCCGCATTGGTCTCGTGCGTCTGCCAATAGACCCGCCGGACGCCGGCTGCCTGGGCCTGCGCGCAGACCGATTCGATCAGCGCACGGCCTGCACCCTGGCCTCTGCATGCTGGCGAGGTGAAGAGATCCTGAAGGTAGCACACGCCTTCTGCACGCGTGGTGCTGCGGTGGTAAAGAAAGTGCACCAGGCCCACCAGCTGGCCGGCAACCTCGGCAACCAGCGCGTGCACCGGCTCGCCGGGCTCGAAGAAGCGCTGCCAGGTGGTCTGGGTCACGACCGGGTCCAGCGCGGTGGGTCCTTGCCGGCCATAGAAAGCGTTATAGCCCTCCCACAGCGGCAGCCAGTCGGCACGGTCGGCCGGTTCGATGGGGCGTACGCGGATGATCGGGCGCATGGCGTGGCGTGGTCTGTGTGAAGTCTGCGAACTGGCTTGGAGCGCGCCGTGGCGCTCAATGATCGCCCTTCGACACCGGGATGCGCACGGTCTGGGTCGCCAGGTGCACTTCCCGCAGGAAGAACGCCAGGCCGATGACCAGCGCCAGGGTGGATCCCGTGAAAACCAGCCCCACCAGGCCCCGCAGTTCAACTTGCAGCAGCACCTCGACGAAGAGCGCGGCGATCACGGTGCAAACCAACAGCGCCGAGAACGTGCACGCCGTGATGGCGGAGCTCGCCAGGTGTCGCCGGCGTTCCAGGCTGGCGAGTTCGAGATCGACATTGCCCAGGCGCATCATCGATTCGGACACAGGGCGTTCCGTCAGCTGCCGGCCCCGGTCGATGATCCGGGCCAGGCGGCCCGCCATGACGTTGAGGATGCCCGCAATGCCCGTCAACAGGAACACCGGGGCCAAGGCCAGCTGGATGGCGTGCGCGACATCGCCCAGGTTGACGGCCTGGCTCAGCATGGAATGCGCGAGGCAGGGAGTGCGATGGCCGACATGACAAGGATTCTCCTACAGTGCCCGCGGCATCAGTCCGAACGCCGCATCGACGACATGCCGACGTCCTTCGTGATCCCGATGCGAATGACGGCTTGCCGGGAGGGAGACAGATCGCGGCAAGGGGCGAGCCAAACGGCAGCCAGCACCAGCGGCCAATTCCGTGACATGGTGCCGGTAGGTGTCGCTTGTTTCATCGACGATGTTCCAGGCCCGCTGGTAGCAACCCGAAGGCCGTTGCGCGGCGTTGTCGATCACCTCCTGCCATTCGCCCGGCTCGCCCATGGCCGGCAGCACGGCTTTCTGCAGGGCCGGCAGGTGCAGATGGCCGTGGCGATGAGTGTCGTCTTGCGCATGGTCGTGACTTGAATGGGCACCCATGGCATCAGAAACAGCCGCGAAGGAAGGCCGCGGCTTCGGCCGAGAGGGCCACGATCTTGTTCGTGGCCTGTCGGTAGAACTTGAAGTTGAGCTCGGTCTGCGGGTCGGCTTGGGACCAGTCGTTGAACCCGCCCAGTTCCTTCCGGCCGAGCGGGCGCTTGGCCGATCCCTTGCATTCGACGCGGATGCTCACCCGCGGTGTCTGTCGCTCGATGCCGGCTCGCCTGGGTGTGGCCTCCGCTGCCGTGACGACGCCCCAAGCCACCAGGCCCTTGCCGCCTTCGTTCTCGCTGGCGAAGACGAAGACGGTGTCGCCCGTGCGAATGTGCTTGCCGCCGTACATCGTCTTCTGAGCCTGGAAGTGCCACGCGTGTGCCTGGCTGTCAGGCACGGCGGTCTTGATCGCGTACATGGCCTCGGCCTACCGGTTCAGGGTGCCCGGGGGCTCGCGATGACCGCGGCCAGTTGGGCGATGTGGATCGGCACCGCGATGAGGTGCGTCCGGCGGAATCCTGCAACCGCCTCCGTGGCATGGGCCTGGATCTGGGGGCCAGACGCCACGAGGTCGGCAGTCGTCACCAGAAGGGTCACCGCGAAGCCCGGAGCGGCCACCCTGGCACCCGTCACCGCATGGCTCCTGTGGGGGGCGTTCGCAAGGAAGGATCGCGACGGCCCCGCAAGGCCTCAGTTCCAGCGAGGCACATAGCCCTGGGCGATGAGGTTCTGCAGCGGCAGGAACAGGGGGCTGGGCATCGAGTCCCAGGCAAACCAATCCCATCGCTCACATTTGTCGGGCTCCAGGACCCTCGCTTCACCCGGCCCCGCTGACGCGAGCACGAACAGCGTCACGTAGTGCTTGCCCTCGGCCTGCATGATGTCGTTGGTGTAAGCCGCCGGTGCCATGGCCTGAAGGTGCAGGCCCGTCTCTTCCAGCGTTTCGCGCCTTGCGCAGTCTTCGACCGCCTCGCCGCATTCGAGGTGCCCGCCGGGCAACGCCCAGGTACCGGCCCCGTGCGAGCCGATCCGCCGGCCCATCAGCACCCGGCCGTCCCGGATGATGATCACGCCGACACCCACGCGTGGGCCTGAAATTGCAGGGTTCACGGGCTTTCGTGCGGTCAGTCGGTGGTACAGGCCTTCTTCCAGGGCCTAGTGTCCCGTGGGCTGCTGCAGGATGGCCTTCATGTCCTCGAACCCGATCGGCGCGGAGGTGTGCTCGTGCACGATCCTGAAGGCGTGACCGCTGGTCCTCAGGCCCCAGGTCAGGCGGTTCTGCATGCTCCGCAGCAGGGCACCCTGGGCCGACAGACCTGCATACGTGACGATGGCGCTGACGATGGCCGAATCCGCGTCCCCGAACGACTGCAATGCATGGAACGAAACTTTGACCCTCTCCGTGCCCAGCGAGCCGAACCAACTCTCCACCGCGCGTTGCCAGCGCTCGGTTCCTTCGTAGGACCACACACCCCAGGCGTCGAAGACGCGCACCTTGGGGTCGTACAGACGCATGAAGGCGGCGACGTCCTTGGCGTAGACGGCGGCCTCGTAATTCGCCACGACCCGTGCGATGGATTTGTCGACATCTTGCATGGATGGTCTTTCTCGATTCGGTTCAGCCCGGCCGTTCAAGCGCCGGCGTTGTTGAGCCTTACGGCAGCGCGAACCAGGTCGCGCAGTGCGGCTTCGTCGATGGTTGCGCCCTCCGCGATGTCGATGGCGCGCCGTTGGTTGCCGGTGAGGCTCGAGTTGAACAACTTCAGGGGGTCCGCCAACGCGGTCCCCTTGGGAAATGTCAGCTTCACGGCCTTCGCATAGGCCTCTCCGGTGCAGATGATCCCCTTGCACACCCAGACCGGCACGTTCCACTTCCACTCTTCGGTGATCCCGGGGTCGGCATCGCGGATCACGGTCCTGACGCGGGCCAGCACGCCGCCCCGCCAGCCACCGAGTTCATGGATCCGTGCGTCGATGAGTACCGCGGGCGCCTTCCCGACATCGGCCGGCGGCGTGGACTTCGGAAGCCGCAGGGTTGCGCCGGGTCGCGGCGCGGTGGCATAGGCGTCCGGGCGGTGAAGCTCCATGAACCGTTCGGGTGCTGCCAATGGCTTGAAGCCGAACCGTTCATACAGCCCGTGGGCGTCGCGCGTCGCCAGCATCAGGCGCCGCAGGCCCTGCAACTCGGGCAAGGCCTTGAGCTTGTCCATCATCCGACGCGCGAGCCCCTGCCCGCGATGGTCTTCCAGGACGTAGACATCGGCCAGGTACGCAAAGGTGGCCTGATCGCTGACCATTCGCGCAAAGCCCACCTGGTTCTTGCCTGCATAGGCGCCGACGCAGATCGAGTGTTCGATCGCCCGGGCGACTGTGGCCAGGGGGATGCCCGCCGACCAATAGGACTGGGACAGGAACGCATGTACAGCCGCCACGTCCAGGCGTGCAGGGTCGCTGGAAATCTCGTACCGTGGCATGCATGCCCCGCTGCGTCTATATCGGCTGGAAGGATACCGCAGGCGTTCCGATCCCTCGTTCAGCCGAGGCCCCGCGGGGCCCGCACAGCCTTTGCGGCAGCAACGCCCGTGGCGCTGCCTTCCACCACCACGCACGCGCCGATCGGGGCGCCCAGGGTGTGGGCCGCGAGCAGGAACAGGTCGGGGGCCGGCTTGGGCTTGGCGACATCCTCGGCACTGAACAGGCGGCCTCCTGCCCGTACTCGGCAAGCCTTTGCTGCAACACCCCATGGCTGAGGCTCTCGCAGTCGGCGAGCACGCCATCGCAGTCGAAGATCAGGGTCAGTCCGGATTTCATGGCCTGTCGCACGCCGCGCCTCCTCCGGTGGAACTCGAGCCACTCCGACGGCGCTGGCTCATTCAGGGCGCCTTGTTGCCCTTCGAAGTGGCCGGGGCGGATACCTTCGCCTGCGCGGCCTTGCGTGATCTTCGGGCCTTGGGTGCCGGCGCAGGCAACGCATGCGCCGTGGCCAGGAGCAACGACCTCAGCAGGTCCCGATCGTCCAGGTGCTCGTTGACCTGGAAGTGAGCCTTGGCGCCGGGATACGGTGGCGCCTCGAAAACCGCGCCCAAGATCGTCTTGCCCGCATCGGTGGGCTTGACGAAGACCTGGTTGTCGCAGATGAAGGCGACGACCTTGGCGTCGACATAAAGCGCGTACTCGCCGAACATCCGCTTCGTCGAAACGCGGCGATCCAGGTCGGATTTCTCACAGACATAAGAGACGAAGTCCTGGCTCGATGTCATGGGTGTCCTTGCCCGGTGATGAAATCCATCTTGGCGCCTGTCAGGCGGGCCTACGGCCCGGCAACGTGCAGCACATGTGGACTTTGCCCCTGAACCCCGAGGGCGTCGCGATGGCCAGCGGCTGTGTGCCCCAGGCCTGGAATCCGGCGCTCTGATACAGGCTTATAGCCGGTGTGTTGCCTTCGGTGACGGTCAAGTTCACGGTTATCACACCACGTCGCTGCGAAGCATGCTGGAGTGCCGCTGTCAGCAGTGCGCGGGCAGCGCCCTGTCCTCTGGCGTCGCGCGACACGTACATCCCGATGAGCAGGGCGGCGTGCCTCGTCTTGGGCTTGGCCGAGTACTCGAGCGACACGGCGCCCACCAGGCGGCCTTCTGTCTCGGCACCGAAACACACGCTCAGCCCCGCGGTGCTGGCGATCCGGTCGATCCACCAGGATTCGGGTTCCAAGGCACGTTCCTCGGCCGTCGATGTGAACGCGTCGGCCGCCCGGGTGTAGGCCTCCAGCATCAATTCGCGGTAGCGCATCGCATCGGCAGCCGTGAGCGAGAGGATGTGCATGGCAGCGTCCGACATTCGATTCAATCGATGCCGATGGTCAGGCCTTTGGCGCCGGTCGGCAGGGCCGGCAAAGAAAGTGCTCCTGCAGCGAACGCAGTACCGGGGCCGTGTAAGCGCTGTAAACGCTGCGGCCCGGCGTTCGTGTCAGCACGGGCGTGCGGGTATGTTGTCCTGCCCCTGCTGCAGGGGCGCCAAAACAGGATACCGCATCGCACGGCCAGTGTCGTGGATCGGGCAAGCCGATTCGGCTCGGCGCTCGGCGCTCGGCGCTCGGGGCTCGGGTATCGGTATAGGGCCGCCGCGGCGCCGCCCAGTTCGTGCCCCGAGAGCCGACCCTGGGGCGATGACACAATGGCCTGATGGTGGTCTTCTACTGGGTCATGGGCGTGTTGGTGGTCGGCACATTCGCGCCGTCGGTCTTCTTTTTCCTGCTGTATGCCGCGACCGGCCGCGACGCACTTGCCCGGCGGGCCAAGACCTTGTGGAACTTCACGGGTGTCTTCGCCATGTTCGGCATGAACATCTTGATCTGGGGCCATGTGCTGGTCGCACTGTGGCACATCTGGTTCTAGTGGGAAGCACCCAGCCGGCCCCCGACGAGAGCCGCGCTCGAATCGCCTACACGAGTCGCTTGCGAACAACCGCCGACCCGGTCTCCCACCTTTGAATTCCGGTTCATAGTCATAGTTCGTGAATCTCCATTTGCCAGACTTGCCCTTGGCAAATTGCGCGATGCCCGTTCTGTAGTCCTTCGGGGCCGGCTTCGTGAGTGCGCTTCAGATGGCCGCGTTCATTCCGTTGGCCGGGGCGTGGCCGGGATAGGTTCCGTTACCCGGTACTTCCCTCTGGAACGCATGGGCACCTTGCAACCCAAAGCTGTGTGTCTCAGTTGACCTTTGAAGACGAGGTAGCAACTGGAGTCAGGGCTGCAAGAATGCTCTGGGTCACTTGGGCCGCCTTGCGGGCGTCTTGATGCAGGCTCGCCACCACATGAGGCATGTCGACGATGCCCTCGATGCCGGCCCACTTGGCGATCTGTTCTGCGGTCGCACTGACATAGGCCATTTCCCAGCCGGGAAATCGGGCGGCCGGGATATCCGATTCCCTCAACACAGTCACCGTTTCATGGCGGACATCATGCGCGATGCGGGCCATCAGGTCTTGCACGGTACCCATCTCGCCTTCGAGAATCTGCAGAAAAATTCCATCGACGTACACCAGCGCACCGGTGATGCCGCTTTCGGCGTTGTTGCGGCGTGCCTGGTTCAGGAGCTCTTCCAGATCGTCGGTTTGCATCGGTGTGGCCGACTCGGAGGAATAGATGATTTGATACGTCATCGGTTCATCCTAGCAGCTGGCGCGGGTGGGCGTCGCCATGCAGCAAGCGCATCTGTAGAGCGTCGAAGTACACGCCGTCGAAGCGCATGGCCCTGGGCTTCAGGGCTTCGTGCTCGAACCCCAGCTTCTCGTACAGCGCAATGGCGCGGACATTGTCAGCGCGAACCTCCAACTCGATGCGGGCAATGCCCTTGTCCCAAGCCTTCTGGATGCAGGCCTGCAGAAGCTGTCTTCCCAGGCCTTGTCCGCGGTGGGCGGGATGGACGCCCATGCCGAGTGTTCCGCAGTGTGAAACCGCGTAGGCCCAGGAGGGGAAGATGTCCGCCCAACCCACGACGACTTCGTTGTCGATGGCGAAATACTGTATCGCGTCGGTAGCGACGCTCTGCCTGACGAACCCTTGCATCTTCTCCAAGGGCAGCGCTTCGATCTGCGCAAGG
Source organism: uncultured beta proteobacterium (assembly GCA_903822435.1). GTDB lineage: Bacteria > Pseudomonadota > Gammaproteobacteria > Burkholderiales > Burkholderiaceae_C > Rubrivivax. The sequence continues at coordinate 29,782 of CAIJPE010000350.1, forward strand.
TATCTTCTTTCGCGCGCAACGACGTCCAGACACGTGCGGTAACTCGCTGCGTATCTCTCCTGGACCGGGACAATGGAGGGCATGGCGATAGCCGCGATCAATGGTGTCGTGACCTTGAAACCAACGGGGTCAGCATTGGATGACCTGTCCGATTCGCAAGAGATTGCCATCGGGATCGACGATCGCAAATTCCCTGAGACCCCAGGGCTTGTCCTGCAGCCGATCCATGCGTGGGATGCCCGAAAGGGGCAAGCCGATGGCCAGCCAGTCCTCGTAGAGGCTGTCCACCTCTTGAACCCGTATGTAGCAACCCGCGGCCGACTCTGCAGGTATCAAGCCTGGATGGCTGAAGAAGTGCAACTCGACGTCGCCCCGTCGAAATATCCCGTAGTCGGCATTGAGCGCGTGCGGCCCCCCCTCGAAGCCAAGCCCTTGGTAGAACTTGGTCGTGGCGACCACCGAGCGAGAGGGCAATACCGGTATCGCGAGGTCGTGCGTCTGCATCTGTATGAACCCCTGTTTGCATCGTGCGTGCACAGTTTCGCACTGTGCGGCGCATCTCGTTCAAGCATGGCTGGAGGTGCATCTGAGCGCGCCCGGGGTCTACTTCGCGAATGAAAACCTGAACAGGGCCAAGCCCAGCGCAAACAGGTACCTTCGTACTCGGGAAGCAGAGCGATGACTAACAGCTCTCCAGTGCCGCCGTCGGCCATGCAGAATCCGACTATCTGGCCGTCTGATGTTTCGCTTGCCCAACCGACCGTTGATTGCTCCAACCACCTTGCAACGCTGTCCGGCGTAATTCCCAAAGCGCGGAGCTCCTGAAGGGTGAGGGCGTTCTCACGGGTCCGAGGCCTGACGTGAAACAGAGCCGGAATGTCTGCAGAGGTGAGTTTTCGAATGTTCACGACGGAGACGTTGGGTTGCGTTGCTTAGCGTGCGATATAAGCCGCGTGCGACGGCCCGCACGCCCTGCCGTTGCGCGTCGGCCTGACGGACGGGTTGGCACGGTCTAGCCGCCGCCCCATCCGGATTGCGCAAGTGTGGAGCAAATGGTGAGTAAGCCGATCACGTAGCACAGCAGACCAACTGCGATGATCTTTCCCAACAATCCAAGAGACAGGGAAGAGGTGAAGATCGAAGACACAGCTCTCAAGATGCCCGCAAGCAAGAGCGATTGAAGAAATATAACTCCATACAGAAAGGTCTGATCTGTCCTCTGCCGTGCATGGGTTCCGAAGGATGCAACCACCATCACGCAGAGGAGGATGGCGACGACCCAATTTCCCCAAGACCATCCGAACGGTCGACGGCCAAACTCCAGGATTGCGTTGTCAAGGGGAGCGACCGGGAGTGATTCGCTGGCTACGGCGGGCTCCTCGTTGCCCTCCTGCTCCCGTTGACGAAGGAGTTCTTGGGCCAAGGCCCTGCCT
>CAIJPE010000351.1 GCA_903822435.1 uncultured beta proteobacterium
AGCAGGTTGTGAAATTCGTTGGCGTCGCGCAGGAAGGCGATCTGGTCTTCATCGCGGCCACGGCCTTCGATCTCGCCCGCATAGCCCAGCCACAGCCGCGCCTGGCCCAGCAGGTCCAGGCCCACGTTGGACAGCGCCATGTCTTCTTCCAGGGCCGGGCCCTTGCCCACCCATTCGCACAGGCGCTGGGCCAGCACGAGTGCGTTGTCGCCCAGCCTCAGCAGGGCCTGGACGCGAAGCTCGGCCGATGTCACAGGTTCTTGACCCCGTCGGGCATCGGGAAGAACGTGGGGTGGCGGTACACCTTGTTGTTGGCGGGCTCGAACAGCGCCTCCTTGTCGCCCGGGCTGCTGGAGACGATGTCCTGGGCCCGCACCACCCAGATGCCCACGCCTTCGTTGCGGCGGGTGTAGACGTCGCGGGCGTTGTTGATGGCCATCTCGGCATCGGGCGCGTGCAGGCTGCCCACGTGCTTGTGGGCCAGCCCGTGCTGGCTGCGGATGAAGACTTCCCACAGGGGCCACTCTCGGCTCATGGTGCGATCCTCGGGCTGGGGCATGGGATGAGTGGGGTTCAGGCGGCCCGGCGGGCGGCCTGCTTGTCGGCGTGGGCGACCAGGGCATCGCGGAACCAGGCGCCCTCTTCGTAGGCTTTGACGCGGGTGCGCAGCCGGTCACGGTTGCAGGGGCCGTTGCCCTTGAGCACGTTGTTGAACTCGGCCCAGTCGATGGCCCCGAATTCGTAGTGGCCCGTGGCCTCGTTCCACTTCAGGTCAGGGTCCGGCACGGTCAGGCCCAGCGCCTCGGCCTGTGGCACGGTCTGGTCGACCATCTTCTGGCGCAGCTCGTCGTTGCTGTGCAGCTTGATGCGCCACTGCGCCGACTGCGCACTGTTGACCGATTCGGCGTCAGAAGGCCCGAACATCATCAGCGAGGGCCACCACCACCGGTTCAGCGCATCCTGAGCCATGGCCTTCTGCTCGGGCGTGCCGCGGCACAGCGACAAGAGGATGTCGTAGCCCTGGCGGGCGTGGAACGACTCTTCCTTGCACACCCGCACCATGGCCCGGGCGTAGGGCCCGTAGCTGCAGCGGCACAGGGGGATCTGGTTGATGATGGCCGAGCCGTCCACCAGCCAGCCGATGGCGCCGATGTCGGCCCAGGTCAGCGTGGGGTAGTTGAAGATGCTCGAGTACTTGGCCTTGCCGCTGTGCAAGGCCGCCAGCAGGTCGTCGCGCGACACGCCCAGGGTCTCGGCCGCGCTGTAGAGGTACAGGCCGTGCCCGGCCTCGTCCTGGATCTTGGCCAGCAGGATCGACTTGCGCTTGAGCGAGGGCGCCCGCGTCACCCAGTTGCCCTCGGGCAGTTGGCCGACGATTTCGGAGTGGGCATGCTGCGAGATCTGCCGCACCAGCGTCTTGCGGTAGGCCTCGGGCATCCAATCTTTGGGCTCGATCTTCACACCGGCGTCGATGCGCGCCTGGAAGGCACGTTCCTCGGGCGAGAGCTCGGCCACCGCGCGCAGGCGGCTCGTGCCGGTGTCGACCAGTTGTGCGTACATGGGCAGCCTTTCGGGATCAGGCCGGCCGCGCGCCCGTGCGCGCCGCCGAAACCCCGAGCTTATGCCCACCCATGGCCGCCCGCCATCGGGGACCTTCCCAGACCCAGCTTGCCGCTGCAGAACCGGCTTTGCCGGACTGCCGGCGGACGGCCCCCTTGGGGGGTAGCGAGCGCTAGCGAACTTGGGGGCCCAGCTCCCGGCTGGCCAGCGCCGCGGCGGCCGCACGCGTCTCCACGCCCAGCTTCTCGAAGACGTGTTCAAGGTGCTTGTTCACGGTGCGCGGGCTCAGGCCGAGGATGTCGCCGACGTCCCGATTGGTCTTGCCCTTGGCGATCCAGGACAGCACCTCGGTCTCGCGCGGGGTCAACGATGCCGTGGCCAGGCGCGACGGCGCGGCTTCGCCGCCGGCTTGGACGTCCAGCAGCCACATCGATTCGCCCATGCCGATGTCGCCCAGCCGCCGCGCCACCAGCACGCGCCCGTCGGGCCCCGGCAGCGCGCAGGTCGCCTTGGCCCCATCGAGCCAGCCGGCCTGCGCGGCGGCGGGAGCATCGGGCAGGAATTCGGCCAGCCACTGCCGCGCCCGGGGCGATTGCCAGGCCGTCCGGCCACGGGTGTCCACCACCACCACGCCGTGTCCGCCCACGTCCAGGGCTTCGCGCGCCATGCGCACGGCCCGCGCATTGCGCAGGTGGGTGGCCAGGCGGGCCCGCACCTCCTGGGCCTGCACCGGCTTGACGACGTAGTCCACTCCACCGGCGTCGAAGCCCTCGACGATGTGGGTGGTCTCGGACAGGCCGGTCATGAATATCACCGGGATGTGCGCCCAGGCGGCATGGGCCTTGATGCGGCGGCAGGTCTCGAATCCCGACAGGCCGGGCATGAGCGCATCCATCAGCACCATGTCGGGCGTGACCAGGTCCAGGCTCTGCAGCGCGGCCTCGCCACTGGCGGCCACCAGCACGGTGTAGCCCTCGGTTTCGAGCTCGCTCTGCAGGGCGCCCAGAGATTGGGGCACGTCGTCCACCAGCAGGACGATGTCGCGCACGGCGGCTCGGGCCGCAGGGGTGCGCCCTGGCGCCGGGGGCGTGGCCGCTTCGGTCGGGTCCATGTTCATCGTGGCGGGGGTCATGGGGGCCGTCAGGGTGCCTGCGCGTCAGCGGCGTCCAGGGCCGGGGCCAGGGCCTCCAGCACTTCCGCAAAGGCGAAGCGATCCACCAGCGCGCGCAGCGAGGCCACGGCCTCCAGGCAGGCGGGCTGATCCTGCCCGAGCCGGTCGAGGGCCTGCTGAAGGCCCTGGGCATGGCCGATGCGGGCCAGTCGGGTCAAGGCCGAGGCGAATTCGGGGGGCAGCGCCGCGATGGGCGTGTCGGGTGGCGGTGCCCATTCGGCCCGCGGCAGCTCGGCCACCCACTCCAGCTGCAGGTGGCGCTGCAAGGCCACCAGCAGCTCGGATTCGATCACCGGCTTGTCGACGAAGGCCTGCGCGCCGGCCTCGGCCAGCTTTTCGGGCCGGTTCTCGAAGGCATTGGCCGACACCATGATGATGGGCATGTCCACGACGCCGCTGGCTCGGATGCGGCGGGCGGTCTCCCAGCCGTCCATGTCGTCCATGGTGACGTCCAGCAGGACTGCGTCGGGCTTGAGGTCGAGCACGCTCTGCACGCACTCGGCCCCGGTGGCGGATTCCCGCACCCTGAAGCCCAGCGGCAGCAGCATGCCGGCCAGCATCTGGCGCTGCGTGGGGTGGTCATCCACCACCAGCAGGCTGCGCCGATCACCCACGTAGCCGCTGACCGGGCGGTGGTGGACGATGCCGCGCGGCCCGGGAGCGGCGATTTCGCTGAGGTACAGCCGCACGGTGAAGGTGCTGCCGCGCCCGGGCGTGCTGTCGACCGTGAGCTCGCCACCCATGAGCTGGGTGAGCAGGTGGGTGATGGTCAGGCCCAGGCCCGTGCCGGGTTCACCGCTTCGCCGCCCGGCCGCGCCCCGCTCGAAGGGCATGAAGATGCGCTCGAGGTCGGCCTCGGCGATGCCCAGGCCGGTGTCGATGACCTGGAAGCGCGCCACCTCCCGGCGCAGGTCCACGCGCAGCGTGATCGTGCCGCTGTCGGTGAAGCGCACGGCGTTGCCCAGCAGGTTGAGCAGGATCTGGCGCAGCCGCTTGACGTCGGCGCGCACGTATTCGGGCAGGCGGCCTTCGGTCTGCAGTTCGAACTTCAGCCGCTTGGCCGCGGCCTGTGGCTCGACCATGCGCACCAGATCGTCCAGCAGTTCGCGCAGGGGCACGGGCGCGAGGTCCAGCCGCAGACGCCCGGCCTCGATGCGCGCCAGGTCCAGCAGACCGTCGATCAGCCCGTGCAAGTGCTCGCCGCTGCGGTGGATGGTGGCCACGGCGCGGCGCGGTTCGGCGGCCAGGCGTTCGTCTTTCAGCAGGATCTGCGCATAGCCCAGGATGCTGTTGAGCGGCGTGCGCAGCTCATGGGTGATGCCGGCCACATAACGCGTCTTGGCCTGGTTGGCGGCCTCGGCCAGGTTGACGGCCGCTTGCAGGGCGGCATCGGTGCGGCGGTGGGCGTCGATTTCGCGCGTGAGCAGCAGGTTCTGGCGGTTGGACTCTTCTTCGGCCATCTGCCGGCTCTCGCTGCCCAGCACGATCCACCAGGCGCCCACGGCCCCGGCCAGCGACAACAGCGCCAGCGCCTTCATGAAGGGGGTGCGGAGCTCGACCGCCCCCGGCCCCGCCAGCGCCGCCTGCTGCGCATAGACCACGCCCAGGATCATGGTGAGCAGGGCCGTCAGCGAGACCAGCACCACCAGGTAGTGCGCTGCGCGGAAATTGATGCGCATGGACAGCCGGGCGGGCAGCAAGGCCGCCAGCGCGGCGCGCACCTGCTCGGCCACGCGCGAATCGGTCTTGCAGCGGTCGTGGCAGCGCGACTCCAG